>URTU01000072.1 GCA_900550925.1 uncultured Alistipes sp.
GGTCGGAGGGGGCCAGCCGCATCAGGCTGCATATCGGCTCGGCACTCGACATCGCCCCGAAACTCGGCAGGCGGTTCGATCTGGTGTACATCGACGGCGACAAACGCGAATACCCGCAATACTACCGCATGCTGATGGGCGACGACGGCGGACCGGCACTGGTCGGAAGCGGTTCGGTGCTGCTTGCCGACAACATCCTCTGGTACGGCAAAGTCGTCCAGCCCGTAGCGCACAATGACCGACATACGCAGGCTATCCTGGGGTTCAACCGTATGGTGCGCGACGATCCGCGCGTCGAAAACATGATCCTGCCCCTGCGCGACGGCATAAACATAATCAGAGTAAAATAGACCCCTTAATATTAACCTTAATACTAACTAATTATGAAGACCACAAAACTGCTTCTTGCTATCGCAGCCCTGTTCATGGTTTCGGCCGTGACGGCGCAGCAGCATCCCAAACGCGAATTCCGCGGTGCCTGGATCCACACGGTACATCAGCGCCAATATGCACAGATGACCCCGCAGGAGACTCAGGCGTATCTGACAAACATCGTCGATTCGCTCCAGCTGGCGGGTATCAATGCCGTTATCTTCCAGGTACGCCCGTCGGCCGATGCCCTCTACCCATCCGAACTCGAACCCTGGAGCCGTTACCTCACCGGCGAGCCGGGCGTCGCTCCCGACCCGATGTGGGATCCCCTCCAGTTCATGATCGACCTCTGCCACGAGCGGAACATGGAACTCCATGCCTGGCTCAACCCTTACCGCGTAACCACAAACAAGGAGGAGCAACTTCCTGTCGGCAAGGGTCATATCTATGACAAACACCCCGAATGGTTCGTCCGCTACGGCGGTCAGATTCTCTTCGACCCGGGACTGCCCGAATGCCGCGACTTCATCGTGCGGGTGGTGCATGACATCATCTCGCGTTACGACGTCGACGCTATCCACATGGATGACTATTTCTATCCCTATCCCGTTGCAAACGAGGAGTTCCCCGATTCGGCAAGCTATGCACGCTATGGTAACGGCATGTCGCTCGGTGACTGGCGCCGTGAGAATGTCAACATGCTTATCGAAGACCTCCATGCCGACATGCGCGCCACAAAACCGTGGGTACGTCTCGGAATCAGCCCCTTCGGCATATGGCGAAACATAACAAGCGACCCGCGCGGAAGCCGCTCGGCTGCCCTTCAGAACTACGACGACCTCTATGCCGACGTGATTCTCTGGACCGAAAAAGGCTGGGTGGACTACATGGTTCCGCAGCTCTACTGGAAGATCGAACATCCCCGTGCAGGCTACGATCCGCTGATCCGTTGGTGGAACGACAATGCTTACGGACGTCATCTCTATATCGGCATCAGCCTTGGCGCTTCGGTCGAGGAGCCCGACCTGGCCGAGGGCAGCAACCAGTTGACCCGCAAGATCGAACTGAGCCGTTATCTGGACAATGTAAACGGAACATGCATGTGGCCCGGATATACGATCGTCCGCAACTACAAGGGGGCTGCAGATCAACTGATACAGAACGAGCATTCGAAACCGGCACTGATTCCGGCCTACGAGTTTATCGACGACATAGCTCCGGCAAAGGTAAAGGGTGCCAAGATGGTTGACGGAAAACTCGAGTGGAAACGCGCAAAAACAAAGGATCCGCTGCAGGAGCAGATCTATTTCGTGGTTTACCGCTTCGACAAGGGTGAGAAGGTTGACATCGAAAAGGGCAACCACATCCTGACCACGACCCGCAACACTTCGGTCGAGATCGACGATCCCGATGCTACGTATGTTGTGACGGCCGTAGACCGCTGCCACAACGAGAGCGAAGGTGTTGTTGTGAAATAATCAAGCACTGACCCGTCTGCCGGCCTGTTTAACCACTCCGGCAGACAAAACAGTAATGGCCATATCGGTTGCGATATGGCCATTACTGTTTTCGGCGTACCAGATCAATACCCGATGCATGTTATTGTTCCGTCCATCGTCATCACCACCAGCCGCCCCGGTGCCACGCTGTTGAACGAGGTCACGGCTGCGTTCGAAACCTTGTACGACCAGGCCAGGCCGCTGCCGTCGCACCGCACGGCATGAACGACTCCGAACTCGGTCGGCACGAACAACAGCCCGTCGGCACATACCATACGTGTCGGGATGAAGTTGCTTTCGTAGGGCATGCGGACTACCCACAACGGCGCATAATCGCCGTCGGAGATGTCAACGGCCGTAATACGGTTATCGATCGCCTTGATGTACATCGTCTTCAGATCGGCCGAAAAACCGATCGACTCACGGCCTTTCGCCTCGTCGCTCGCCCATAGGATCTCTCCCGTAGCGCAGTCGAACGCCCGTACAAAATAGTCCGAGCTGAGCTCTATGACCCGATCGCCCACAACAGTAGGCCAGCATGCCCCGGGCGAGAAATAACGCCCCCGTTCGGTATCGAACTGCCAAACGATATGCCCGTCGGTACGGTCCAGCGCATAGAACATCGCGCCCCACGTTCCTATGTACACATGTTTGTCATCGACCGCTGCACGGGCCTCGATATATCCACGCAAACCGTCGGTCACCCAAATCCGCTGTCCCGTTTCGAACGACACCGCATGGAACCTGCCGTTCGAGCCGCCGAGATAGACAACGCCGTCGCTCTCGGCCGGACACGAAACAAACGGATAACCGCCGTCATATGTCCAGTCACACGCGCCGTTACGCAGGTTCAACCGGTAGAGTTTTCCGTCGGTCGAGGCCACAAGCACATGCCGGCCAACAATAAGCGGCGCCCCGAAAATCTTGTTTCCGGTGCGGAAGTGCCACAACTCGCGGCCGTTGCGCGAATCCAATGCATAGACATACCCCTCGGTATTGGCATATACGACCCGACGGCCGTCACTGGCACCCTGTGCCGCTATATCCGCAACATCGCGAAGCTGCCACAGGGTAGTGACACCCTCCTTTTCGGCCGCCTCGTTCATCGAGTAGTCGTAACGCGAAGCCGTATCCGTACTCTCGAACCGAGCCTTGCCCAGGCGTACCCGATGCCAGGCCGGCAGGGTGCGATCCTTGATTATGCGCTCGTGGAACACCATCTCCTCCGGCGTGACGTCGACAATGTTGTATCCGCCGATCGGATCGCTGCGCCGGAGCGACGAACGCCCGATAACACCCGGTATCCCCTCGGCATCGTACGCACGGTTGACATGCAGGTGGCCGCACAATGCAGCCTGTATGTTGCAGCGTTTGAGGATGTCGATCACCTCGCCGCTGTTCGACAGCGAACCGTCGAGCGGGAAGTGGTTGACAAATACCACCGGCATATCCGCCGGCGTGGCCCGTACCGTCGAATCGAGCCATACGATCTCCTCGCGCGGGATGTACGGAGGCCCCATGCGCAGCATCGGCCCTGCGCCGCACCCGATGAACCGAACTCCCGAAATGTCATACACAAAGTGCTGGTCCCCGAAAATCCTCTCGAAAACCGTACAGCCGTTCTCACTCCAGTTGACATCGTGGTTTCCGGGAACGAACAGGCACGGCCGGTCGAGCGAGTCGATCATCCGCTTCAGGTGTTCGAACTCTTGGGTGGCACCGAACTCGGTCAGGTCACCGCTCATAATCGTAAAAGCGATAGTGGTATCGGCATTGATATCCTCGATGGCCTGCCGCAGGTCATCCTCGGCATAGGCGAACGAGTCGAGATGGACATCCGACAGCCATGCAAACCGGAACCGCCCGGTATCCTGCGCATGTGACAACGACACCTGCAGTGCCGCCGCCAGCGCAAAAAATGAAAATAAGAATCTCTTCATGACAAAAACGTGTGTGTGGGTTAGAAACTGGACAAATTTAAATATTATCCGCCGGAAAAACAATCTGCGTTGCCGCGCTTCACGCAACAATACCACACCGCAACCTCTCCGGGCAACGGAACGGCCTTTAAAGCATTATCTGCAGTGACCTGGCTCATGGTGCCAGCAGGGGTATATTCCGGCGTCCCGAGGGTCTCGGAAATGAAAAATCCGGAACCGGCCGCTTCCCGTATTGGGAGACTGTGCCGATTCCGGATCTTGGATAAGTGTTTTCAATATGCACCGCTGCACAATGCATCGCAGCTACAATCTTCAAAATGCCATGCAGCCACAACCTTCAAAATGCGTCGCAGACACGATCACGTATCCCCGCAGTACATCACGAAGCCATCTTCAAGGGGCCGCGTGCCGTCACGCCAGACCCATCTCCTTCTTGATGGCCTCGATCTTGGCGTCAAGCTGCTCCTGAACCTCGTAGAACTTGTCCACGCAGCACAGCGGCGCACATACTCCGAAGTAGAACTTGATCTTCGGTTCCGTACCCGACGGACGTACCGACACCTTCGTGCCATCCTCCGTGAAGAACTGAAGAACATTGCTGCGATCCTGAACGATCGGACTCTTCTCGCCCGTCCGCAGGTCGGTCTGCTCGAGCGAAAGGTAATCCTTGATCACTACCACCGGCGAACCGAGTATCGACTTGGGAGGATTCTCACGGTATTCAACCATCATGCGCTGTATCTCCTCGGCCCCCTCCTTGCCCTTGCGGACCACCGAAACCAGACCTTCACGGTAGAAGCCGTACTTCACGTAGAGCTCCTTCAGCCAATCGTAGAGCGTCAGGCCCTTCTCCTTGGCCCATGCCATCGCCTCGGCCGCCATCGAGCAGGCACTCACCGCATCCTTGTCGCGTACGAAGTCGCCAGCCAGGAAGCCGAAACTCTCCTCGCCGCCGCCGATATACTGCATCTTGCCCTCGTTCTCACGGATAATCTTGGCGATATACTTGAAGCCCGTCAAGCAGTCGTAGCACTTAACACCAAAGGCGTCGGCAACCGCTTTTGCCATCTCCGACGTAACGATGGTCTTGACCACGAACTGTTTGCCGTCGAGTTTGCCCAGCTCACTCCAGCGCGTAAGCATATAGCTGAGTATCAACACCAAAGTTTGGTTACCATTGAGCAGGACATACTCTCCGCGGTCGTCCAGAACCGCAATACCGATACGGTCGGAATCGGGGTCGGTTGCCAGAACCAGTTCGGCTCCCTCCTTGCGGGCCAGCTCGATGGCCATGCTCATCGTGGCACGCTCCTCGGGATTCGGCGAAGCGACAGTGGGGAAGTTGCCGTCGATGACGCACTGCTCCTTGACCATCACGATATTCGTAAACCCGAAGTTGTGCAGCGATGCCGGAACAAGCCGTACACCCGCACCGTGCATGGGCGAGTAGACGATCTTCATGTCGTGGTACTTGGCTACCGCCTCGGGCGACAGCGAAAGCTGTTTGATCCGCTCCAGGTAAATCTTGTCGAAATCCTCGCCCAGCGTCACGATATTCTCCTTGTTGAGCCCCTTCACGATCTGATCGACCGAGGTGATCTTGGCCACTTCGTCGATAATGTTCTTGTCGTGGGGCGGGGTAACTTGGGCTCCGTCCGACCAGTAGGCCTTGTAACCGTTATACTCCTTGGGGTTGTGCGAGGCGGTTATGACAACACCGCTCTTGCACTTCAGCTGCCGTATTGCGAAGCTCAGTTCGGGCGTCGGGCGGAGCGCATCGAACAGGTATACGCGGAACCCGTTCGAGGCGAAAATATCGGCCGTCCGTTCGGCGAAAAAGCGCGAATTGTTACGGCTGTCGTGAGCCACGGCAACGCTTATCTCCTCGCCCGCAAAACACTTTTTAAGGTAGTTTGCCAGGCCCTGCGTAGCCATGCCTACCGTGTACTCGTTCATACGGTTCGTACCCACGCCCATAATGCCGCGCAGGCCGCCCGTACCGAATTCGAGGTCTTTGTAGAAACTCTCGGTCAGCTCCTTTTTGTCGTTGTCAATCAGATACTTGACCTGTTTCTTTGTAGCTTCATCGTAATCGCCGTCGAGCCATTTTTGGGCTTTGGCCATTACCAGTTGATCCAGATTGTCGTTCATAACTATATCAATTTTGCTTATACTGTGACAAAGGTTTTTTCAGAAAATATTATACACAAAGATACGCAAAAAATATCGAATATTCAATATCAAGTGATTAAATAATGCCCTCCGAAAAAAGCTTTATTTTTCTATATAAGAAAAAACATAAAAAGCAATAAATATCCGTGTTTTTTTTACACAATTTTATACACAACTTTGTGAGGTCAAAATTAAACACAAACCCTCGGTAATGCAAACAAACACTCAGGCATATAGCGATATATGGCAAAGTTGCCTGTCGCAAATCCGCAAGCAAACCAGCGAAGAAGAGTTTGCCAAGTGGTTCGAGCCGATCGATATGCTCAACTTCGACGGGGTCACGTTAAGCCTGCGTGTTCCGAATGCAAGTTATATCAATCAGATCGAGGATAACTACATCCCGTTCATAAAGCCTATCATCGCAAGCCTGTTCGGTAAACAGACCCGCGTACGGTATGCAATCCCAAGGTCCGAACACAGCGTGACGGCCCCGCAAAATGCCGTATCGACCGCTATCTCGCAGTTCAAGACCCAGACCGATACCGCAAATATAAAGAATCCATTCGTAATTCCCGGCCTCAAAAAGCTGATTATCGATCCGCAGCTGAGCCCGAATTACACCTTCGATACATTCATCGAGGGCGAATGCAACCGTCTGGCCCGCTCGTCGGGAATGGCCGTGGCAATAGATCCCGGAAACACCCCATTCAACCCGTTGTACATATACGGAGACTCGGGCCTCGGTAAAACTCATATCGTCCAGGCCATAGGCCATGAGATCCGCCAGCGCCACCCCGAAAAGCAGGTTCTGTACGTTCCCATGAACAAGTTCATGGCGCAATACCAGAATGCCGTCCGGAATGCTTCGGTGCCCGACTTCATCCACTTCTACCAGATGGTCGACGCGCTCATTATCGACGACATACAGGAACTCGCCGGAAAAGCCGGTACCCAAACCGTCTTCTTCAACATATTCAACCACCTGCACCTCTCGGGCCGCCAGCTGATATTCACATCGGACAAACCGCCCGTCGAGCTGAAGGATATCGAGGAGCGGCTCCTCACGCGATTCAAGTGGGGACTGTCGGCGCAGCTCAATACGCCCGACTACCAGACCAAGATCCGCATTATCCGCAGCAAGGCCCAAAAGATGAACACTCCGATATCGGACGACGTGGCAGCCTATCTGGCCGAAAACATCAACGCCAATGTTCGCGAGATCGAAGGCGCCCTGTCGGCGCTCAGCGCTCAGGCCAAGTTCATGGGCAAGAAAATCGGCATCTCGCTCGCAAAAGAGGTCATGAAGGCCTATGTCAAGGAGAACCAGCGTGAGATTACGATCGAACATATCCAGCAGGTCGTATGCGACTTCCTCGGACTGGATCCCAAACGGTTCAACTCTTCGGAGCGGACTCGCGAGATAGCCCAGGCCCGACAGATCGCAATGTACCTGAGCAAGCAGCATACCAAAGCCCCTCTGACGGCGATCGGTGCAGCCATCGGCGGCCGAAACCATGCCACGGTGCTCCATTCGTGCAAGGCCGTCTCGAACCTGATGGAGACCGACAAGCAGTTCCGCCGCCAGGTCGAGGAGATCGAGAAACTCGTACTCGCCAAGTAGTCCGGCCGACTCGGCCGGCAAATTGAGGGCCTTGCGCACCTTCTTGAGCCACAGCAGTACGGCCGAAGTAATCCGGCCACGGCAAGCAGGTATAACTGCAAACTTCCCGACATTTATTGACTTCGATGTGCACTGCACGAATCGCATGCGCAGCAGTAGAGTATTGTCCGGAACCGGCCATAGAACTCTCCATATGCGGCCGCGTACCGCAAGTTGACCTCCGGCCAGTGGCCGCCCGTTGCCTTCCGGACCCGAAGGCGCAGGAAAAAGATCAAATATTTGGCCGCCGGCTCTTTCAAATGTCAAATAAAAGCACTATTTTTACTCAATTAAAAAAGGTGTGTCATGGAAAAACTCAATCAAGGCGACAAAATACCTTATTTCGAGGTCAAAAACCAGGATGGTGAAGTCGTTACATCCGATTCGTTCGCCGGAAAACATGTTATTCTATATTTTTATCCCAAGGACAATACTCCGGGATGTACGCTCGAGGCGCAGAACATGCGTGACGGAAAACAGGCGCTTGTCGATGCCGGATTCGAGATATTCGGAATCAGCCCCGACAGCGAGGAGTCGCACCGCAACTTCTGCAAAAAACACGACCTGAACTTCACGCTTCTGTCCGATCCGGACAAGAAGGCTGCCGAGGCGTTCGGCGTATGGGGTGAGAAAAAGATGTACGGGCGTACGGTGATGGGAATCAAGCGTACAACGTTCATCATAGCTCCCGACGGCACGATCGAAAAAATTTTCGCAAAGGTCGACACCAAGAACCATTACCAGCAGATACTTGAGTGGTACAACGCCTCGGCGAAATAACGCCGTCGCTAAACTTGATATAAACGCAGGCAACAAACTGAAGCATAAATATTTAATCAATACATAAAACTCACCGATTTTATGGCAGCTGACAAAACTCAAACTACGGCGGACAAGGCTCAGGCTACACTGGAAAGACCGCAGGTAAGCCCCGAAAAGCTCAAGGTCCTGAGTGCCGTCATGGATAAAATAGAGAAGGATTTCGGAAAGGGCTCGATCATGAAGATGAGCAGCCAGGCGATAGGGGATATCCCGGTTATTCCGACCGGATCGATCGCACTGGATCTCGCCCTCGGCGTGGGAGGATACCCCAAGGGACGTGTCATCGAGATCTTCGGCCCCGAATCTTCGGGTAAAACAACCCTGGCCATCCACGCCATCGCCGAGGCCCAGAAGGCCGGAGGCATCGCGGCGTTCATCG
Source organism: uncultured Alistipes sp. (assembly GCA_900550925.1). Lineage (GTDB taxonomy): Bacteria > Bacteroidota > Bacteroidia > Bacteroidales > Rikenellaceae > Alistipes. The sequence goes on from URTU01000072.1 coordinate 8,845, forward strand.
ACGCCGAGCACGCATTCGACAGCTTCTACGCCCAGAAACTCGGCGTGGACGTGGACAACCTGCTCATCTCGCAGCCCGACAACGGCGAGCAGGCCCTCGAGATTGCCGATTCGCTGATCCGTTCGAGCGCCATCGACATCATCGTCATCGACTCGGTGGCGGCCCTCACGCCCAAGGCCGAGATCGAAGGCGAGATGGGCGACTCGAAGATGGGTCTCCAGGCGCGCCTCATGTCGCAGGCCCTGCGCAAGCTCACGTCGAGCATCTCGAAGACCAAGACCGTCTGCATCTTCATCAACCAGCTGCGCGACAAGATCGGCATCGTCTACGGCAACCCCGAGACGACGACCGGCGGAAACGCCCTGAAGTTCTACGCCTCGGTGCGCATCGACATCCGACGCATGTCGGTCATCAAGGACGGCGAGGAGCAGCTCGGCACCCGCACGAAGGTCAAGGTCGTGAAGAACAAGGTGGCGCCCCCGTTCAAGCGGGCCGAATTCGACATCATGTTCGGCGAGGGCATCTCGAAGATCGGCGAGATCATCGACCTCGGGGTCGATTACGGCGTGATCAAGAAGGCCGGATCGTGGTTCTCCTACGGAGACAAGAAGATCGGGCAGGGACGCGACGCCGTGAAGGAGCTGCTCAAAAAGGACGAGGCGCTCGCCGCGGAGATCGAACAGAAGGTGCGCGACGCCATGAAAAACAAGAAGGACGAGTAATCGAACAAGCCTATGGGATATACTGCCGAGGATGAGGCCCTGATCAAGGAGAAGTGGGACGACCTGTTGCTCTCGTGCACGAAGATCTGCAAGAACGACGAGGACTGGAACTTCATCAAACGCGCATTTTTCCTTGCCAAGGAGGCACACGAGGGGGTACGGCGCCGCTCCGGCGAACCGTACCTCCTCCATCCCATTGCAGTAGCCAAGATCGTCATCGACGAGATCGGACTCGGCGTGAAGTCGGTCGTTGCGGCCCTGCTGCACGACGTCGTGGAGGACACGGAATACACCGTGGAGGACATGGAACGGATCTTCGGTCCGAAGATCGCCTCGATGGTGGACGGGCTGACCAAGATGTCGGGCGTCTTCAACGCCGACACCTCGGAGCAGGCCGAATACTTCCGCAAGGTGCTCCTCACGCTCTCGGACGACGTGCGCGTCATCCTGATCAAGATCGCCGACCGCCTGCACAACATGCGCACGCTCGGCTCGATGCCCCTGAACAAACAGATCAAGATCACGGGCGAGACGATCTACCTGTTCGCCCCGCTGGCCTACCGGCTGGGGCTCTATTCGATCAAGAGCGAGCTCGAGGACCTCTGCATGAAGTACCGCTTCCCGCAGCAGTATGCCGAAATCACGCAGA
>URTU01000073.1 GCA_900550925.1 uncultured Alistipes sp.
TTTATCCGCTTATGCAACTTATAATCAGGGATTTAATTTATAGAAGTCCCCTAAACTGCGATGATGGAGTGATGCGTTGGAAAGGGATGTTTTCGTCGAAGGAACGGCGCGGGATTCTGATCCTGCTGCCGGCGCTTCTGGTGTCGGCCTGGGTTGTGAGGCGTGCCTTGTCGCCGCATGCTGACGAGGCTGCCAGACCGTATGTCGATGCGGCGTTTGCGGCCGACAGTTCGGGGCGCAGTGCGGTTGCTGGGCGAGGAGGATCTGCCCACGATGGTACGGTGATGTCCGATACGCTTTTCGTGTTCGATCCCAATACGGTGGATTTCCATTCGCTCATGCGGCTCGGGTTTACGCGGCAGGAGGCGCTGGGGATAATCAAATACCGTCAGCGCGGCAAGGTCTTCGAGATCAAGGAGGACTTCGCCTCGTGCTATCAGGTGGACGAGCAGATGTACCGCCGCCTCGAACCGTATATCGTAATCGGTGAGAAATACCGTTTGCGGCCATTCGGGAAACGGACGTACGGGGAGTCTGCCGGTCGCTCCTATGAACGTCAGCACGAACGCCCCGATACCTTGCCGTTGACACCGTTCAGGCTCGATACGGCTACGGTGGAGTACCTTTCGCGGATCGGCTTCAGCCGCCGGCAGGCACAGGTGTTGGTTTCGTACCGCGACATGCGCGGCGGTTTGCGCGATATGGATGAGGTGGCCGAATGCTATGTGGTTTCGGAGGAGATGGTCGAACGTCTGCGGCCCTATCTTGTTTTCGATACCGGAGAGCGTGACAGCCGCCTGCCGGTCGAACTGAATACGGCCGATTCGGCAGCGCTGCGATCGGTCTACGGAATCGGCCCCAAAACCGTCGGTCCGATCATGGAGTACCGCAGTCGTCTCGGAGGCTTCTGTCGTGTGGAGCAGTTGGCCGAGGTTCCGGGGGTGACGGAGCGCAATTACGAACTGATTGTGAAACAAATTCGCTTCGACAGTTGTGAAATTCAAAAAATTGATATTAACTTTGCACCCGCCGAGGAGTTGGCCGGACATCCTTACCTGCCTCCTCCGAAGTTGAGAAAACTGTTGAAAATACGACAATTGAAAGGAGGTTGGAGCAGAATCGAGGAGATGATCGAGGATGACATATTCACGGAAGACGAGGCTGAACGCATAGCCCCGTATCTTCGATTCTGATGCAAACAGGGTATTTTTATTGTGAGCAAATGAGGTCTGCCGAAGCAGACAACGGACTGTCGGAGTCCGTCGAAAAAAGACCGAATTTCAATTGAGTATTAACCAAAAATATTTATTGCAATGATTATCATGCCGGTAAAAGAGGGCGAAAACATCGAACGCGCTCTCAAGAAATTCAAGAGAAAGTATGAGCGTACGGGCGTTCTGAAGGAGCTCCGCCGTCGCCAGTACTTCACCAAACCTTCGGTTGCAAAGCGTGAGGCCATGCAGCACGCCATCTATGTTGAGAAGATGCAGCGCGAGGATGAGGAGTAGCATGTGAACGGATGGTATCCGTTTGCGAAATTGTCAGGTCGGTCCGTTGGGATCGGCCTGAATTTTTTTTTTTCTGCTGACCGGCAACCGTTGCCGTGGTGGATGGTTCTGAAGTTTGGCGGTCTGTTGACATACTGCCGGCGTCGCAAAAAAATGAGGCTGTCGCACCGCAACAGCCTCACCCCTCAAAAAAACTTAATGTAATTGGGAAGATTTCCGTCCGGACAACCTATCATGGGGTAACTGATGTGTCCGGACGTGGTCTTCTTGTCGGTCAGGGCCTGTCGGGATGCCGGAAGACACCCTGCATGATGTTTTGAGGGTGTCGATACGTGCACTCTCCGATACGCTCCTTTTCATGGTATGTTTGATCCGTATATGGCGGTTTGAAATGCATGGTGGGATTGAAAGCCGAAACGTGAAGCAGGCAGCCGGAATGCGGACGTCGGCAACCGTCGTCCGTATGGTTCTTTACAGTCTGTCCGGGCGGGCAATTGATAAATTGAAGCAGTCTCTTGATTTCGGCCGTGACGGGGTGCCTTCCGGTGAGGATGGCGTCCGTTACGGTTGATGTGCGAGACGTTGACAAGACTCCGAGGTTTGATGAAAAAAAATACATGAGCGGGCAGGGCGCCCGCTCATGCTTCCACACAACGTTTCTAACTATCTATTTAAAGGCGGGTTAGACATCCTTAATTTCAGCCGGGGTCTTCGCGTGTGCCGTTTTTTGGATTCGGCGGCGATTCGGCGCGGCTTACTTGGAGAAACAACCGGCCTGTTTGAGGCCTGTTTCAGGATAGGTTATCCGTCTGTTTCCGGGGGCTAAATTATAGACAAAAAATCGCCCCCGCAATTGCAGGGGGGCAAAATGTAGATCGGAACGGACTTCCTGTGGAGGCTAATATTCTGAATCTTATGCCTTTGAATGTTCGGTTCATTGTCCGAAAAAGTGGATCGAATATCCCTCTGAGGGGCGCTTTCGGGCTATTTTCGGGCCCGAATCACGCCTTGAACGAGCCTATTTTCTTGATCTTTTCTTCGAATTCTTCACGTGATACGCGGGCTTTGTTCTTGACCTTTGCGCGGTAGTTGTAGATCGTGTTGACGGCATATCGCAGCAGTGCCGCAATCTTCGACGAATCGGTTATGCCGAGTCGGATCAGGGCGAATATGCGGAGTTCGGTGTTGAGCCGTTCATCCTTCTTGAGCTCTATGCGGCCGTCCTCCTCGAGAAGCGAGTTGAACTCGCTGACGAAATTCGGATAGAGGCGCAGGAAGGCGTTGTCGAACATCTCGTAGAAGTTGTGAAGCTCCTCGTCGATGAGTTTCGAGTTGTTCAACTCGCGTTTGAGTTCCGAGAGCTTGTCGTGCGTAGCCAGTTTGTGGATGCGCCGCTGGTAGCTCTGCATCTTGTCGATATAGTCGGAGTAGACTCCCAGGAAGAGCCCGATGTACTCCTCCTTGACGGCATTTGCCTCGGCGATGTCGCCGTTCAGCTGGCTGAGCTTGCGGTTGGCCTGGAGCAGGGACTCGTTGTTGCTTGTCAGGGTTGCATTGGCGGCCTGCAGCTGTTGCTGTGCGCGGTCGAGGTTTTCGTTCTGGATCCGCTGTACCAGAACCATGACCGTCAGGATCATCGCAAAGACCAGTATGGCGGTCAGAAAGATATATATCAGGTTGTTCTGTTTCTGTTGCTTGGCCTGGTAGGCGGCTTCGATCGCGGGGAGGATCGTTGCGACCTGCCATGGGCGTACTTTTGCGTTGTAGAAGTGCGCATCGTTCATGGCCGTGCGGCTGAACTGGAAGGCCAGGTTTATTTCGCCCTCGTTGAAGAGGATGAGGGCCAGTGCGCAGATCGAGGCGTTGTCGCGTACGGCCGAACGGATGTCGGCCAGCGCCGAGATGATCAGGAAATGCTTCTGCATCTGGATATTGCCCATTCGCTCGTAGATCTGCGAGAGCTGGTATGCCGAGGCCGAGGCTTCACGGCTGTCGGGAGCGCTGGCTTCAAGAATCGTGGTGGCAAGCGTTGCGGCCTTCTGGTTTTCGCCCTGTTGCAGCAACTCCTCGACCTTGAGCATCCGGTACTGGTAGGAGTCGGGTTCGAGCAGTTCGAAGAGCCGGTCGCGGTAATAGACGGCTGTTTTGTGCCACAGAATGGCTATTTCATCGTTCTTGGCGTAGAGTTCCATTTCGTAGTTGAGCCTGTGCTGGGCATCGTAGTAGGGTATCAGCAGACGGTCGTCGAGGTTGACCGTGTCGAGCTGCTTGGAGAGGAAACTCGAGGCTTCGAAGTAGTATCCGGCCGTAGCGTGAATCTTGCCCAACTGAATCAGGGTCTGTCCGATGCGGAAATCATCCTTCAGGTCGCGGGCGATGCCCAGGTTCCAGTAGAGGTAGTTGAGGGTCGAGTCGAACTGGTAGACCTGATATTCGTCGATGATGGACATGTGGATGTCGTAGATCTGCCGCTCGGAGATGTGAGGGGTATACGTGACGCCGCGCATCGAGGCTATCCGGGCCTCCTTGAGGGCGGCGTATTCGTCGCTTTTGAGCAGTTCGCTGGTGAGCCGGTCGAGCAGTGTTCCGGTACTTTCGGTGCCTATGCCGGTACCGATGCCGTAGCCGTAGCATAACAGCGGCATGAAACATAGAGTGATGAGCAGCGAAAGTCGTCGCATTGCGGTAGGGCTTTAGTACATTGTGTCGTGTGGGTCCGGCGGCGCTCCTTCGGGATGCGGCATTCGTCCTGCGACTTTGGCGGGTTGTTGTTTTGCGTTTTGCGGCGTAATCCGTAATTTATTTTTTTGAGTGGGGCCGTGCCGGCGGGCCACACACGTGTCGGGGACTCTGCCTGAAACCGCAATTGCGATGTCGCTGACCAAAAGCCGTATGCCTTGGGATCGGTATCGACAAAAATAGTGAAAAGAATCCGTTTTTACAAATCTGCAGCCCGGAGCTGTCCGCACGCCCTTTTCGGGGGCATCGCCGCAACCCGAGGCCAGCGCCCGTCTGTAAAAAAATTGCGGCCGGATTGTTGGATTTTCGGAAAAAGCGTATATTTGCCCCTGCAACGGTTCTCAAAGACATGTGGTGATGTCGGCGAGATCAAATGGGAATGCCGTGAGAATCGGCAACAGTTCCCGCTGCTGTGAGCTCTTTCCGCGTCGGCCGATGCGGAAGGTATCGGAAGCACTCTTTTGCCACTGGTCCGTCAGGATTGGGAAGGCGTTTCCGGTCGGAGCGAGTCAGAAGACCTGCCTTGCAATTTGCTGGAAATCTCAACCTGCGGCGAACGGGTCGGATTGTCAATGAAACCTCTGACGTTTTCATCGACCATCTTTCATTGCACGGCATTGTCGATAGCGCTTCGAATGTCTCTCTGTACAGGTAGTTTTTTCCGGTTGTTCGGGATAAGCAACACATTGTTGAACCTATAAAACAGAGAACTGATGAAAAAACTATTGACTCTTATTTCGTGCATTCTCCTGCTGGCCTCGTGCAAGTACGACGACAGCGATCTGTGGGAGAAGGTGGATGACCTCGACAAACGTCTCGAGGCGCTCGAACAGACCGTGCAGACGATGAATACGACCATTTCGTCGCTCAGGACGGTTGTCGAGGCGCTCGAAGACGGCAAGGTGGTGATGAATATCGAGCAGACCGAGGATGGGTACGCCCTGAAGATGAGCGACGGCTCGACCATTACGCTCTACAACGGCCGCAACGGTGCGGATGCTCCGGTGATCGGGGTGAAGCAGGATACCGACGGCTATTACTATTGGACCAGGACGGTCGACGGCCAGACCGAGTGGCTGTTGGACGAGGCGAACAACAAGGTACGAGCTTCGGGCAAGGACGGTGTCGGCGGCGTAACGCCCGTGATTGGTGTGGACGATGACGGCAACTGGACGGTCGACTACGGAGAGGGACCGCAGCTGATCCTGGGGCCCAACGGCGAACCGGTGAGTGCGCTCGGAGAGGAGGGCCCGGCCGGGGATTCATTCTTCAGTTCGGTGACCGACAATGACGATTCGGTGGTGCTGACCCTTTCGAACGGTACCGTAATCAAACTCCCGAAACTTACCGATGCGACGATAGCCTTTGTCGAAGAGGGGAAGGCGTCGGTCTATTACGGCTATTCGAAGAGCCTTGATATCGAGATCGACGGTATCCGTTCGGCGATGGTGACGGCTCCCTGCGGATGGGAGGCATCGATCAACCTTTCGACGAAAAAGGTGCGGGTTTCGGCACCGTGGCTCGACGAGGCCGATGCCGAATTCTCGGGTTACATCGGTATCATTGCCGTTACGGACGGAGGAATTCCGGTGACGGTGGTCAAGGAGATTAAGGCAGGCTATGAGGTGTCGTCGCCGGCCGAGGCCAATACCGTGATGACGGAGGTTATCGTGCCGCACCTCTCGGCGGCGGCTCCGTTCGATGTTAAGTTTGTCGTTACGGAGGATGTTACCACCTATACCAATATCAATATTCCGTCGGCGATGACTGCGGCCACTACACCGACATTGACCATCGTGGCGCAGGCCGGATCGTCGGCCGGATATGTGGGAACCGGTGCATACAACTGTGCATATGACGGCGAGGTGATAGTTTCGGTGCCCGAAGGGATGACTGTCAAGACGGCCTCGGTAATGATTCCCGAAGGTTCGGTGACATTCACCGGAAAGGGCATCATAGACAATGTCTCGACGCTGGATGCCGGCAACCTGCTGCATGTCGGGGCCGGAACTACCGTAAATACGATCCGCTGCAACAACCGTCTGGGAGGGCTGATCAACGAGGGTACGATCGGTACGCTCAATGTATCGGGCTTCGGGGCCGGCAAGGAGTTCCAGTTGATCGACTACGGCAAGATCGCCGATATCAATGATCCGTCGGGTGTGGCCGAGCAGATCCATCCGCGGGCCGTATCGAACGGATCGTCGAAATTCATCTCGAAGGTGATCGAGTACCGTCCCGCCCCGGGCCAGTACGGACTGTCGTCCTATTCGTCGCTGGCAAATGCCAATTCGATCGTTGGCAAATACGGTTCGCCGGTCACGCTGGGCATGTTCGGCGGCTATATTGTTTTCCAGTTCGACCACTCGGTGATCAACTGGAACGGTACGGACTTCGTGGTTCGCGGCAACGCCTTCGCGACGGCCAACGAGCCCGGTGCGGTAATGGTGTCGTTCGATGCCAACGGAAACGGCCTGCCCGATGACGAGTGGTTCGAGCTGAAGGGTGATCTTTACGATGCCGAGAGCACGATTGCCGATTACGAGATCACATACACCAAGCCGGCAGATGACACGTCTCTGATCACATGGAGCGACAACAAGGGCGGCAGCGGCACCATGACCAAGGGAACGTCGAAATGGCCGGCGCTCTACACCGACATCACGACGCTGACCTTCTCGGGTCGCAAGATCGAGATGCCGACGATGTACGAGTTGAGTTGCGGATACGGCTATGCCGATACCTTTACGGCCGACTACAAGACCGTGATCAACGGCGACAACGATACGGCCAGCACCAACAAGTTTGATATCGACCGGGCCGATTCGCCGAAGAAATTGCTTGCCGTTGATTTCATCAAGGTCTACAATCCAGTCTATCAGGTCGATACGAAATATCCGACTTTCAATGAAATATCTACCGAAATAGCCGGTGCGGTATCGGTTTCGCTGTCCAAGACGCCGGTTTCGGGCAGCGGTGTCGAAGGTTGGGAGGATGGCGGCTCGTTGTAGCGGCGGCGTCCTAATCAGACTGAGTATTAACAGTAAAAAATGCAAAAAATGAACAAAAAGATATATTCGCTGATCGTGGCGGCTGCGGCATTGATTGCGGCCGGATGTTCCGATCGCTTTGAAGATGAAGATTTCACGATTGCGGGAGAGTCCTCCGGGCTGCCTGAGAACTGTATCGTGGTTGAGCCACGGATTTCGGGAGCCGGGGCCGACGGAACGGCCGAAAGCCGTACGTCGCTTGCCGGCCGCAATGTGGTTTGGTCGGCCGATGACCAGATAGGTGTATTCTCGCCCGAGGCATATTACGAGTGGAGCCTGGCGGCAGTACCTGACAGCAGGTTCTATAACAACCCGATCGTCAATATGGCCTACCGCGTGGATGCCGGAGCAGGCAGTTCGGCGGCCACCTTCACGCTGGGGGATTACTATAATGCCGACGTGCAGGCTGCTACCGGCCGCTGGGGCTGGAATACGGCGTACGATGTGCATAACTTCTATGCCTACTATCCATATTCGGACAATGTTAAGGCCAATACCAAATATGAAGCCGTAGCATTTACGCTGCCGCAGGTGCAGAACCAGACGGGTGCCGACAACAGTGACCATGTTGCGGCGTACGATTTTCTGTATGCCCATACCGAGGTCGCTTTGCCGGAGGATGCCGCCGACAAGCAGGTTTCCGGAATTGACGTGAATTTTGCATTCGAACATGCCTTTGCCCTCATGAAGTTTACGGTCAGCAACACGACCGGCGAGGCTTTCGTGCTGCGCAAGGTGCGGCTGACGGCATCGGAGGGGACGTGGCTGACCGGCGAATCGGTCATTGACCTTGCGACCGGAGCGGTTACGATGGGCCGAAAGGCCGATGCCATGGGAGCCGCTGTCGAAGGTGCCGCCTACAACAGTGCCGAGGTTTCGCTGGGCGATGGCGTGACGCTCGAATCGCGTGGTTCGGCGACGGTTTACATGGTTGTCAACGCGGCTGACCTGACTGACGGCATGGCCAAGGTTGAGGTTGTGACCGATCGCGGCGGCAAGGAGTTCAGCGTCGGCGGCAAACTGCTCGAACCCGGGAAACAATATACCAAGACACTGTCGGTAAATGCCCTGACCGAGTATAAGAGCGTAACGGTCGGCTTCGAGGATGTTGCGGCGAAGTATCTTGCCGGCCCGACCTCCTACGGCGGTAATCTCTACTCGGCCTACACGGGCGAAGGCGGGCAGTTCACCGGATATCTGGATGAGGCGTCGGGGCTCTATTTCGGGATCAACCGCGTCGAGAATCCCTCCTATGGCGGAGAATACGAGTTCTGGAACGGCGGTTTTGCCATTTCGCAGTGGAACGACATGGCCACGGCTGGTTACCTGAACCAGTGCAGCGTCTATTTCAAGGACGGCACGACCGGCAAGGGCGGCCATGACGGATCGGCAACGTTTGCCGTTGCGAACGGTTACTGCGATGCCGAACCTACGGCTTACAGCAGCGACAAGCGTCCGGTGCTGTACTTTGAGGACGGGGAGACGGAACGAGTGATCGACCATTGCTACATCTCGAATGCCACCTATACATATCTGTCAATGGCCCAGGGAGACAACATGGCCAAGAAATTCACCTACGAGGACAAGGATTACTTCGTGGTGACGGCGACGGGATTCGACCGTGATGATTCGGAGACCGGCACTGTTCAGATCTGCCTGGCCGATTTCCGGACGGCCGATTCCGGAGGCATTGTTACGGGATGGCAGAAATTCGACCTGTCGTCGCTCGGGGCAGTGAACCGGATCGTGTTCAACTGCCAGAGCAGCGATGTCGGGGCGTACGGGATGAATACTCCGGCATACTTCTGCGTAGACGATATCGTAGTGCGGGAGGCGTTCGAATAACAAACTACAGTCATAATCTATTTGCCAGACAGATGTAGGTCGGGGCACGGCGTTAGGGGGCCGTGCCCCGTTTTTTGCAAGGAGAGTGTTGGGGCTGGAGCAATGCTCCCGGACAGAGGCTGTCGAAAAATTGTGGCGGAAACGATAAATGTATTATCTTTGTGCGCGTTGAATCGAAAAATATTGAGATAACGATATGATGAATATTAAGAAATTTGGAATACTCCTGCTGTCGCTGTTCGCATTCGCCGCAACGGCTTCGGCTCAGCCTTCGCCCGTGATGTGGTCAATAAAGGCCGAGCGCGTTGACAGTACGGTGTACGACGTGAAGGTGTCGGCCATGATCGATCGCGGGTGGCACATATACGATTTCGGACCGTATGACAACTCGTTGAACCCGACTCGGATCGCTGTCGCCGAATCGGATGCCTGCCGGACGGTCGGCGGGGTGACGGCCGACAAGGAACCGCATCGTGCCTATGACGACCTGTTCGGTATGGAGATCGGAACGTGGGACGGTCAGGTGACATTTACGCAGCGGGTGGAACTGCTGGTACCGTCGGCCACCGTAAATGTTACGGTTGAGTATTCGGCCTGCGATGACCGCAGTTGCATGCCGCCGCAGGAGGAGGAGTTGAGTGTCGCGCTGGGAACATCGGATGCTGCGGCAGCTCCGGCAGACGGGGCAGCGGTTGAAACTGCGGCAGACAATGCCGCGAGTGAGGCGGCAAACGGCAGCGGCCGTTCGTTGTGGGGAATCCTGTTGGCTGCGGCCGGCTGGGCCCTGGCGGCACTGCTGACACCGTGCGTCTTCCCGATGATCCCGATGACGGTGTCGTTCTTCGTAAAGGGCGGTGCCAACGGACGCTTCCGTGCCCTGATGTACGGCGTCTTCATCGTGGCGCTCTATACGCTCCCGATAGCCGCTCTTATAGTGATTACGAGGCTGTTGGGCGGAGATACCGTTACGGCCGACATTTTCAACTGGCTGGCCACGCACTGGCTGCCCAACATCATCTTCTTCCTCGTGTTCA
>URTU01000074.1 GCA_900550925.1 uncultured Alistipes sp.
GGCATTGTACAACTATCTGTTTGCGCGTCAGCACGGCGGCACGATGATCCTGCGTATCGAGGATACCGATTCTCACCGGTTTGTTCCGGGCGCCGAGGAGTATATCATGGAGTCGCTCGACTGGTGCGGAATACATATCGATGAGGGTGTCCGCGAGGGAGGCCCGTACGGACCGTACCGCCAGAGCGAACGTCGCGAGATCTACCTCCAGTATGCCGAGCAGCTGGTCGGGAGCGGGAATGCCTACTATGCATTCGATACTCCGGAGGAGCTGGAGACGGTTCGCAAGGAGTATGAGTCGCGCGGCGAGACCTTTGCCTACGACCATACCGTCCGCGAGCGGATGAATACTTCGCTGCGGCTGTCGGCCGAAGAGGTTTCGGAACGCATTGCACGCGGCGACCAGTGGGTTATCCGGTTCAAGATGCCCGAGAACGAGGAGGTTGTGATGCAGGACATGATCCGCGGCGAGGTGCGCATGAACACGTCGACGCTCGACGACAAGGTTCTCTACAAGTCAGCCGACCGCCTTCCGACCTACCACCTTGCCAATATCGTCGACGACCACCTGATGGAGGTTTCGCACGTTATCCGCGGTGAGGAGTGGCTTCCGTCGCTGCCGCTGCACTATCTGCTGTACCGCGCCTTCGGGTGGAGCGATACTCAGCCGGAGTTTGCACACCTGCCGCTGCTGCTGAAGCCGACCGGTCAGGGCAAGCTCTCGAAGCGTGACGGTGACAAGATGGGCTTTCCGGTATTCCCGCTGTTCTGGAAGTCGCCGACGACGGGCGAAACGGCCCACGGCTACCGTGAGGACGGTTATTTCCCCGAGGCGGTTGTCAACATGCTGGCTCTGCTGGGCTGGAACCCCGGGACCGAACAGGAGATCTTCTCGATGGATGAGCTGATAGCGGCCTTTTCGTTCGACCGCGTGGGCAAGTCGGGGGCACGTTTCCAGCCCGACAAGGCGCGGTGGTTCAACGCGCAGTACATGCACCGCCGCGACAACGGCGAACTGGCGCGTCTGTTCCAGCCGATCCTGAAGGAGAAGGGTGTCGAGGCGCCGCTCGACCGCGTGGAATATATCGTAGGGCTTGTGAAGGATCGTGCAGTGTTCGTGAGCGACCTGTGGGATCTGAGTTCCTACTTCTTCGTAGCCCCGACCGAGTACGATGCCAAGTCGGTGCGCAAATACTGGAAGGATGAAGTCCCGGCCCGTCTGGCGGAACTGCGGGATGCGTTGGCCGGGGTTGAGGAGTTCTCGGTGGAGGCAACCGACCGTTTCGTACACGAGTGGAACGAATCGAAGGGTTACGTTATCGGACAGACGATGAACTCGTTGCGGCTGGCCGTAGTGGGGGCCTGCAAGGGCCCGTCGATGTTTGAGATACTCTATGTGGTTGGGCGTGACGAGGCCATCCGCCGCATCGACGCCGCATTGGCAGCGATCCATCCGGAGGCCTGATCCAGCCCGGAGCTGCGGATCTTTATGAGGCCCGGGCCCGTAGGCAGGAGCTTTTGAGGCCCGGGGCCGTGGATTTGGATTTGATCGGTTCAGCGTGCTGTGGAACAGGTGTTGCATGATATGGTCTGAGCCGTGGATTTTAATTAAATTAAACGGAATAGAGATATGAACTTCAAGGAACTTGTGGAGGAGCGCCGTTCGGTTCGGCGTTACTCGGACCGGGAGGTCGAGCAGTCGAAACTCGATTACATACTCGAATGCGCACGCCTGGCGCCGTCGGCCGTGAACCGTCAGCCATGGCATTTCGCCGTTGTCCGGAGCCGTGAGGCGCGGGAGCGTCTTCAGCGCTGTTACGGTCGCGACTGGCTGTCGACGGCACCGGTCTGCATCGTGGTTCTGGCAGATCGGAATGTTTCGTGAAAACGGCCGTTCGACGGGCATGACCATGCCGATATAGATGCTGCAATCGCTGCCGAACATATCTGTCTGGCGGCTGCTGAACAGGGTTTGGGGAGTTGCTGGATCTGCAATTTCGATCCGGCGGAGTTTGCCGTGCAGTTCCCGCAGCCCGAGGGTGTCTATCCGGTGGTGATAATCCCGATAGGCTATGCGGCCGATGAACCGCGCGAAAAGAACCGCCGTCCGCTATCGGAGACGGTTTCGGAGTTGTAGTGTGTGCTGCGGACATCCGGAACGGGTGTTTGCGGCGCAGCATCTGAACAGGGGTGCAATTTCTGAACAGGGGTACCGCATTTGACAAGGTGTAGCCTCTGAACGAGGGTGCCGTATTTGAGCCAAGGTGCAGTTTCTGGGCAGGGCGCAGTTCTTGAATCAAGGGGCAACTTCTGGCCAGAAGGCAGCATTTGAATAGAGAGCAGTTTTTCTGGACAGGGAGGGCAGCTCTTGAACTGAAAATAATACTTTTGTGAATAAACATAGAAGGCCGGTGAGCAATCACCGGCCTTCTATGTTCGTGTTATCTACAATAGACTCCGCCTTTTTTTGCGCAACGGTCTGACAAGTGAGGCTATTCTATGCGGCTGCCTGTGCTTGTACCCTTGCAGCCGATGCCATGGCTCCAAGACGCCCGGCCGGGCCTCATGTTTCGGCGGGTTCGGGCTTCTGAGCCAATATTCGTGGAGGAAAACTATGCGAGCAGTTCGCGCACCTTGTTCGAAATATCCTTTCCTTCGGCTTTGCCGGCCAGGCGCTTCGAAGCTATTCCCATCACTTTGCCCATCTCCTTGATGGACGAGGCTCCCGTTTCGGCGATAATCTCGCGCAGGGCCGCCTCAAGCTCCTCTGCCGAGAGCGGTTTGGGCAGGAACTCCTGCATGACCCGTACCTGCGCCATCTCCTCGTTGTAGAGATCTTCGCGGTTCTGCGACTTGTAGATCTCGGCCGCATCCTGACCCTGCTTGCAGAGCTTGCCGATAATCTTGAGCGTATCGGCATCGGGAAGTTCGGCGATTTCGGTTGAGGCGGTTTTGGCCTCAATGATATATTTCTTGATGTTGCGCAGCGCACTGAGGCGTACCGTATCCTTGGCCTTCATGGCCTCCATGATACCTTTGCTGATCTGTTGTTCCAGACTCATGGTTGTTGTATGTTTTTGGTTCACATTTGTTACGTCCGCAAATATACGAATAAAATGCGGCAGGCTATTCCCTCCCGTCGAAGAAATCGAGGGCGTCTTTCATCAGACGGTCGCGTTTCTGCTGGTCGGTGACGGTTTCGAAGGGGAATCCGAGCACGATCGTCTTGTAGTCACCGCGGAATGCCGTGCCGGCACCGAGGCCGTTTTCCGAATAGCACAGTATGGTATATGCACCTTTGCCGACGGGGGCGATGGCATCGGGCGACTCGACGGCATAGCATTCGCTGCTGAGTTCGGTGTTGAAGCGGTATTCGGCCATCGGGAAGCGGGCGGGCGAACGTTTCGTTCTGACTGCTCCGCGACGGGCCGCACGTTGGCCTACAAGCCGGTAGTGGAGCACTTCGCGTGCGAACGTCTGGTCTGCGGGACAGGCATCGGGACCGTGCCAGAGGTCGCTGCCGACGTAGCTGCCGCTGACCATTATGTTTCCGCCGGTGGAGGTGTAGTGTGTGATTGCACGTTGCAATTCGGGCGTGAATGTGCGGAACTGAATGCCGCCGGTGCCCCGTCCCATAACCGTTGACCGCTGCTTGCCGAGGATCAGGTCGATGATCGGGTAGTGAGTCATCAATGTGGTATCCGCCTCGACGGCCTGAGCCGAAGCCGAGCAGAACGAATATCCGGCCGCCGCGATCGAACGTCCGTGCAGGGCGGGGTAGTCGAATGTATTTCCGGCGAGCACCTGTGCGGCGTAATCGCTGTAACACGATCCGAGGGATTCGTTGTAGTTCTCGCTCATGGTCTCCGAGCGTCGGTATTCGCGCTGGTATCCGATGAAACTTATGTCGTTGAGGTATGGTACACCGCCGTCGATGTGGTTGAAGAAACCGGCTATCGAGTCACCCTGGAAGTTGAGCGGGGCGCTGACGCGGTCGAAACCGTTGACAATCATCAAGCAGCCCTTTTCGTCGGGCACGCGGCAGGCCGCGAGCGTCTCGCTCGGGAAGCTCTCACCGCCGTCATTGACCGCCGTCACGCGGAACGAGTATACCGTATCGCGCGAGATAGGGATGATGCAGGCGGTATCGTCGACCATGCGGCCGTTGTCGAACCCTGCGTCACCGCGGCGGGTGTAGATTATGTAACGTTCGGCGCGGGCCGACTCTTCGAGGGTATCGATTTGGGGACGCCAGCTGAGCCGTACGGAATCGCCGGTCAGGGCTGCGGCAAAAGCCTCGACGGGCAGCGGCTGTACGACATACTCCTGATCATACTGATATGCGAGATATTGCAGAATACCCTTGTATACGGCGCGGCTTACGGTGAACCTGAAACGCGGGTCGAGGCCGTAACGCATGTCGGCGAAATTCTGGTGTGAGAGCAGTTCGAGGAGCATTGTGGGGGCCGACGGGACACGTGCTTCGTAATATGATCGGTTCCAGAGACCGCGGCGGGACCATTCGGGTTCGTATGCGGCACGGACGTCTCGGCAGATGTTTGACATGACCATGTCGGCCAGGTCGCGCGAGAGGTATCTCGATGCCCCGCCATGATATTTACCGTTGTTTTCGCGGGTGAAGAATATGCCGAGCGTTCCGACAATCTCGTCATCCATCTTTGCGCCGGCATCCGAGTGGAATGCGAATGCCATGTCGACCGGAATCCTGAGACCCGTGCTGTCGGGCAGGGCCTTCGAACCTCCCATGAGGTAGTTGACCCAGTGTGCACGCGACATGTAGTCGTCGCGATAGTCGTCGGCACCCTGTTTTGGATTGTAGACCTTTTCGGGGAATCCGGCCCACTGAAGCCAGTACCTTGCCCCTTCGACATATCGCGGATATCCGCTTACGGTGGGTTCATACTCCATTTCGGGATTACGTTTCTCGGGAACGGGGATGCGGGCGATGTTTCCGTATCCGCCGCCGAAGCGGACGGCATCGGCCGTGACGATACGGTGTCTGCCGTGAGCCGAACGGTTTGTCAGCGTGACGCTTCCGTGAGCCTCGTCCATGCCCTCGGCGAAGTCGAAGTGGCCGAGGTAGATCCACGTTCCGCCGCCGATCATCTGATTCACTGCAAACGTCGTCTCACCGCCCAGATGCCGGACGGTGTATCGGGCGTCGTCGGCACTGTTACGGTGGCTCTGGTAGGATACATATACCGCATATCGGCCCTTTTCGGGGATGTCGGGCGTCCAGACGATCCGGCTCTCATCCTCCTTTTCGGGGTCGAGGCTGACGCACTCCGAAGCGCGGCACGATCCGTCGGTGAAGGGATTCTGACCGTCGGTGAAAGTCTGCTGCCGAAGGGCAAACCCACGTTCCACGGGGGTATACCATGTACGGTGTCCGGTATATTCATCGTAGGTCGATGTACCCGGAGTATCGTTGTCGACGATAACCTCTTGAGTCTGCCAGTCCCGTTCGCGGGGGAGCATGACGTTTGCACCGGCATTTTCGAGCATCGGAACCAGGTATTGGAGCACATAGCTCTGTGTGTATAGGTCCTCGATCGTTTGCCAAAGCTTGGCCCTCTGCCATTGCCATTCGCCGCTGTTGTTGTCGAAGTACAGTCCGTGGCTCTGCCACATGGCAATGTGACGTCCGGCGAGGCCGCGTTCGGGCTGCGAAAGGGATGAGAGCCGAGTGACCAGCGGCCGCGAGGCGCGGTTTACGAAACGTTTCTCGTCGGTTTTGGGCTCGACGTCCTGGTAGATCTCCTGCTCGGCGTCTGGACTTTTCCGTTGGGGTATTTTCTGTTCGGGCGTTTTCGAGCGGAGCGGGCGCGGGATCAGATCTTCGATGTTCTGGCGGTCGGTGATGATCCGTATCCTGAATCGGGACATTTCGTCGGGCAGGCACTCCCGTATGCTGTCGTATATCGGCGGGATGTTCTCCACCCGGAACGGGTAGTACGACATGTCGATATTTGTGTAAAGCGTGAGCGTGGTGTCGGAGATGCTGACACGTTCGACCTTAATCCGGCTGATCGTAGTTTCACGTTCGACGATTCGGGTCAGCAGGTCACCGATCCGATATTTGTCGGCCTGCGAGAGGGTTTGAGCATTTATGCCGGCGGCCGCGCATACGCATACGGCCGTCATTGCCAGACGGCGCATACGGGAATATCTATTCATTCTGACCTGATTAGACGGTTTGCGGGGACTCTTTTTTACGAATCAGCATAGCCATACCGATCATTGTGAGCAGGGCGTTTATGATCAGGAGTTCGAAACCGATCTGGTAACCGTTGAAGATTACGGGGGCGAATTTCTGAATCACGAAGCTCAGTATCGGGGCAATGATTGCCACCAGGGGCATGTATCGGTCATTGACCTTTGCCTTGAACAGGATTCCGAAGGCGAACATGCCCAGGATCGGGCCGTAAGTGTAGCTTGCGACGCTGTACACGAGGTTTATGACGCTGTCGTTGCCCCAGCGGTTGAAGACGAGGATTGCCAGACCCATGATGACAGTCATGCCGATATGAACGCGTTTGCGGACCTTGGTCAGTTTTTGGTCGTCGTATTTCTTGGTACCCTCGAGGATATCTACGGTGTAGGATGTTGTGAGGGCGGTGAGAGCCGAACCTGCAGCGGAATATGTCGAGGAGATGAGACCGAGGACGAAGAGTATTCCGACAATGGCGGGGAATCCGCCGTCGACGGCGATGAACGAGAATACCTGGTCGCTCTTGTCGATAACGGGAGTTCCCGAAGCGTCGACCATCGGGAAGAGTGATTCGGTTCCGGCGACGATATTTTCACGGGCGAGGAATATGAAGAGCAGCACGCCGAGCACGAGGAACAGGAATATTACGACCATCTGCATGAGGATCGAGATGATGAGGTTTTTCTGCGAGTCCTTCGGGTTCTTGCAGCTGAGCGTACGCTGCATCATATCCTGGTCGAGGCCGGTCATTGCGATAACCATGAATATTCCGGCGAGGAATTTTTTCCAGAAGTAGCGGCTGTCGTCGACGTCGTCGAAGAAGAACATTTTGGAGTACTCATGGTCGGCGATCTGTGATGTCATCGACGAGAAAGAAAGGCCCATGTCTTTCATGATGAAGACGATGCAGAGTACGACGCTGCCGATCAGGCAGACTGTTTTGAGCGTATCGGTCCAGACGATGGACTTTACGCCGCCCTGTTTTGTATAGAGCCACACCAGCAGCATCATTATGATCATGTTCCAGACGAAGGGGAGGTTGTACTGGTCGAAAACGAGGAGTTGGAGCACGGCGCAGACGACGTATGCACGGAGTGCGGCGCCGAGCATTTTGCTGATGAAGAAGAACCATGCACCGGTTTTGTGAGACATGACCCCGAACCGAGTATCGAGATATTCGTACAGCGATACTACATTCATGCGGTAGAACAGCGGAATTAGGACGAAAGCGATGATCAGGTATCCGACGAAGAATCCGAGTACCATCTGCATGTAGGAGAAGCCGTCGGCGGCGACCGAACCGGGGACTGAGATGAAAGTTACGCCGGATATTGCCGCGCCGACCATTGCGAATGCGGCGATGAACCAGGGGGTTTTACGGTTTCCGGTGAAGAAGCCGGCATTATCGGTCTTTCGTCCGGACCAATAAGCCACGATGAATAGCACCGCGATGTATGCCAGGACGGTGACGATAACGGAAAGAGGTGTCATAGGAGATATTTTAAGTTAGTAATCTGTTATAGGTAAATCGCCCCAAATATACTAAAATCTCGCGAGAAAACTGCCGTTTCGGCAAAAAATAATGGAGGCTTTCGGGCATGCGGCGGACGGCGGTCCTGATGTTCTGGACCGTTGGCCGTATTCCGGAGTCGGGTTGGCGGGGATGCCGGCCGACGGGGCGGGTGGTTGAACTTCAGAATCTTATTTGGAGTTCCAGACCGGCATGTATCGGTTTGCCGCGCTGCATGAACCTGTTGCCCATGCTCTCGAAATAGAAGGACTGGTATTTTTGGTTGAGGGCGTTTCGGATCCAGAGTGCCAGGACGCCGGCACCCTTTTCGAAGCTTATCCTGCCGTTCAGTGTACCGTAGAATGGCTGGCTGGCGAGATTGTCCTCGGTCCAGTAGATCCGTCCGGCGGCGTTGAAGTCGAGGGCGATGCGGATCCGGTCGAGAAGCCTGCTGTTGTCGAAGTGCATGACATGCTGCAGGCCGATATTGAGGGTATGCTGCGGGATGAAGGGGACATGCTTGCCGCTGAAATCCTCTTCGGTACCGCCGTTGAGAATGGTGCGGTAGTCGACGAATGTGGCCTCGATGAAACCGTATCCGACGTTGAGGAGCCACGAGCGGGCGATTTCGGACGCAACCGAGATTTCGGCGCCCATGCTTCGGCTTTTGCCGGCGTTGCGGGTGATACGTCCCATCCCGTTCTCGGAGAACTGCGACACCTGCTGGTCGAGCGTATTCATTAGGAACAGTGCGGCATCGGCGGTCATCCGGCCGTTGAAGAGGGTAAGGTGGGTTCCGACCTCGTAGTTCCAGGCGTGTTCGGGTTTGTAGAGGGCTGCGGCGTCGACATCGATCTCCGTTTCCGGCATCATCTGTCCGATCATCTGGGCTACCGGGCTGAGCGCCTGGCTTGCGAGCATGGCCTGCTTCATGGAGTTCATGAGCTGGTATTGCGCCAGATCGTTGAACATCTGTATGTTGTACCCTCCGGAGCGATATCCCCGTGCCACGGTTGCATAGATGTTGTTGGCTTCGGCCCATTCGTACTGCAGGGAGAATCGCGGGAGCAGCTGCAGGTAATCGTGTTTCATCTTGCCGGCGAGCAGGGATGCAGCCTGCATGTCATTGTCCTCGAGCCGCATTGGGCCCATCTGCAGCGAGAAACCGAAGTTCATGGGATCGCTTTGCGAGCGGTAGTCGAGCGACATTCTCTCGTAGTCGAGGCGCAGTCCGGCCGAAAACGAGAGCCCTTCGACCAGTATGTCGTTCCAGGTGCTCTGGTGGTATATGGCGAGGCTCATTTGCGGGGTTGAGAAACGTCCTTCGATCGGAAGCCGGTCGTTGAAGATCGACAGTTGCATCCGAGGAGCCTGCGGCGAGGATGGGAATGCGCTGTTGGCCTTTTGTTCGATCAGTTCGGATATTCCCTGCCGCTTGAATACGACCGGCGCCGAGGTTTCGAGCCACTGGTAGAATCCGAAGACTCCGGCGGTCCATTGCCAGCGGCGCTGGTGCTGCGACCTGATGACGATCTCCTGGCTTACGGTATTTGAGTGTTGGTTCTGTTCGAGGGTGAAGATGTCGGCCGGGGTGAAATCCTGGTCCATGCGCATGCGGTCGTCGAGGAGCTGGTGTCCGGTTATCGAGCTGACGGAGATATCGGCGGTGCGGTACTCGATCCGTATGCCGCTGTTGAGCATGTTGCGGCGGTATCCGCTCGGGTCGTTGTATGCGACATGTCCGATGTACTGGTCGAGCTGGCTGCCGTCGGTCCCGTTTTCGGCGGTTGAGGAGCCGGAGGAGGGTACGGGGCCGAGATAGATATACGGATAACCTCCTTGGTTGAGGTGTTCGAAGTTGACGTTGATGTCGATCTTGAGGTTGTCGGACGGGATCATCAATGCGTGCAGACGTCCGCCGGCGGTGTTACTGCGGTCGATACGGCTGTTGTCCGTGATGTTTTTGAAGACCCCTCCGGCATGCTCGTAAACCCCGCCGGCCGAGAATGCAAACCGGTTCGAGATCCGGTGGTAGTGTGTCAGCGAGGCGGTGTAGTTGTCATGCGTTCCCAGCCCGAGGCGCAGGTCGGTGCCCTGGTACGTGAACGGCGACTTTGTCCGCACCTTGATGACCCCGCCCATGGTGTTGCGGCCGTAGAGCAGGCTTTGAGGGCCTCGGAGCACCTCGATTTGTTCGATGTCGGCGTAGTTGAAGTCGAAGGCCGATTTGTCGATGTA
>URTU01000075.1 GCA_900550925.1 uncultured Alistipes sp.
GATCGCCGCACTTCTCCGACATCCGCCTTCAACATCCGTTCCTGTCTCCTTCCGCAGAGGGTCCCTGCGCCCCCACACTGCCATGCCGATCCTTCGGCTACGGTCAGTCGACCATCAATCCCGTAACACGTATATGCCGCATCGGACGTACCGGGTCATTCATTACAAGCGTCACTCGCTCGATCATGCGCCCAACCGGAATCTTCGACGGGACAATCGTAACCTTCAGCTCAACACTTCCGCCAGCCTCCACGCGATCGCCCGGCCGGACCGATATCGAAACCCCTTCGACGCTCGGCTGCACCGACCGTATGATCAACGGTGCGTGACCGTCATTGTAAAGCGTTGTTGCCAGTGTAAGCGGTTTGCCGCGCCGGCTCAGTTCATCGAACTTCAGAACCTGTTTGTCGATCCGTGCCGCAGGTGATTCCGCCCGGTTCCTGCTCTTGAACTCCTCAACCGAGATTCCGGTAGTTGAGATTCGCAACGCCTCGCCGCCGGCTATCGAGAGTTCGAACGAGTCGTTCAGCAGTCCGAAGAACCCCGACGACACCGGAACCGAATAGGTAAACTCGATCTCGCCTTTTGCACCGGCAGCCACGACCTTCGGGAATTCACACTTGAGGAATCCGCTGCGTGAGAGCGGTTTGACATCGAGCCTCACGGCATGCGGCGACGTGTTGGCATACTTGATCGTCATCGTACGTGAAGTTCCCTGCGTGATATACGAAAATGGCAGGAAGGTCTCATCGAAACGCAGGCCGCCGGCCATGTCGATCGGATAGAGTTCTTCGACCGTCTTCGTCCGCTCGATCACGAAGCCCTTGATCCGCAGGTGATCGCGATTGCGTCCGCCGCCCGTATAGATCGTAATATCCTTGTCGAATGTTCCGGGGCGGTTCGTCGGGTCGAACTTGATCTCGATCGAGCCCCGTTCGCCCGAGAGGATCGGTTTGCGGCTGAAATCGGAGGTCGTACAACCGCACGATCCGACAACGCGCTCTATGACAATCGGTTTCGACGAGTTGTTGGTGAATTCGAACCGGTGGGTAACACTGCCGTCGGATTCGCGTATCGACCCGAAGTTCCACTCCGTACGGTCGAATTTCAATCCCGACTGTTGGGCCCGGACCGATTCGGCCGCCACGAGCGCCGTTGCCAAAAGCACCGTCATCAAAACATATTTCAGTCTGCGTCCCATATAACCTTGAATATCGTTGCAAAGATAGGCGTTTTCACATTAAAACGTCTTTTTTTCGTCCGAATTGCATTTTTTTCGCATCTTTTGTTTGGCGATAACGATTTTTCCCCTATATTTGCACTCCGAAAACGAACCACTCGCAATACTTGCAGTAGCGGTTTCGAAAATTCCTCAATAGCTCAGTTGGTTAGAGCACCTGACTGTTAATCAGGGGGTCGCAGGTTCAAGTCCTGCTTGAGGAGCCAAGGGGCCAAGGGGGGGGGCCGAGAGATAGAGGGAAGAGGGAGAGATGATGGAGAGAGGTAGAGAGATAGGACGATAGGGCCTGGAGATATGGAAAGCGGATACTATAAAAGGTATTCGCTTTTTTTTAACGCACAATATTACCAGAAATGTTTAAGAAATAATAACTCTAACAAATGAGTATATGAGGATTCATGCGATTGCTAGCAATACAGAAATATGTTGTAAAACCATTTCCTATAGTTAAGATCCCCACACAAAAAGCAATTGCAAAATCGAAAAGTTCAACTCAGCAACTCTCTCAAAATTTTTTATTGCATGATGAACAAAATATACTTATTGGAAGCATATACGAAAAAAGCACACACATAAAATGAAAACCGAATACTACGATTTAAATGGCAGCACAATCAGCATCCCAATAGCAGAAAGTTATAAAGATTGTATAAAATTGGTTAAAAGTGACATATACAGATTGACTGGTAGAATGGAATCAACATTTTCTATCCTTATTAGAATTCTTAAGCCCTTCAGTAATACTGTTACTTTTTGGCTTCGTATGTCTTCTTATAGGGGGGGGGAATTTTATCCATTATGTAAATTTATGTATAAACGCGCATGTCTAAAAGCAAACATTGATATACCATCCACAACAAAGATTGGTTATGGATTATACACAGGTCATAATATGTGTATAGTCGTAAATGGCGGGACAATAATTGGTAATAATGTTAATTTATCACAATTCCTTAATATCGGGACTAACCATTCGACCCCAGCCATAATTGGTGACAACGTTTATATTGGCCCGCATGTTTGTATCGTAGAGAATGTAAAAATAGGCAACAACGCTTCCATAGGTGCAGGAGCAGTCGTAACAAAGGATATTCCTGCAAACTCAACAGCAGCAGGAGTCCCTGCTAAAATCCTTAATTATAATAATCCCGGCAAATACATTAATAGAAGGTATCCTATTGGGTAAGAAAAAAACGTTTTATCCGAGAAGTCCGATCCGGCGGAACATCGACTCGTAAAATTCGGCCTTGCGGTCCAGTGCCAGCGGATAGGCCCGCGAACTCGACGGCATCCGGTAAAGCTCCATCTCTCGCCCGCAGCACTCTATCGCGATCCCCTCGCCCACCTTCGGCAGTGCACATCCCAATTCCAAAGCAAGCGTATCGGCAGCCTTCTGCCCCGTAACAACTATTGCACGGCACTCAGGCAAACGCTCTATCAACCCGCGTATGTCACGCCGAACCGTCACCTCCAGAAACCGGTCCGAGGCGTTGTCGCGCTGCCGGACAACCTCAACCGCCGTATCCGAAAGCGCTATGCCACGCTCCCGGCAGAACGTTTCGATACGTCCGCGGTCGAAATGTCTACGGTCAGGAGTCAGGAAATGCTCCTTATCCCCATAAAACACCAGCCCCACGATCCGCCACATGTCATTCTGCAGGTTAGGATAGTAAAACTCCATCGACCATCTGCTGCGGGCCGGCGGGAAACTTCCCAGCATCAGCAACCGTGCATTTGCAGGCAGAAACGGTTCAAGAGGATGTACTTCGGCAGTCATCGTTCGCGCAGCTACTCCTTGCCCTGCTTATCCGAAGCCTCTATCAGTTCGCCGATACCCTTCAGCCGGTCGTCGAGCCACTCGAACGATACCGTGCGCACCTCGCAGCATCCGATTCCGGTAGGCAATACGATATGGATCTGATCGCCGGCCGATTTCTTGTCCTTGCGCAGCGCCGACACAAGCCGGTCGACACCCACCGGCGAATGGGTTTCAAAGCCCAACCGCTTGAAAAGTCTCTCGATACGGTCGCACGACGTCTGGTCAAGCATGCCGTTCGCGGCGGCCAGGTGAGACATCGCTACGCACCCTACGGCCACTGCCTCGCCATGAAGCATCCGCCGCGAACACTTCTCGATGGCATGCGCTATGGTATGGCCCAGGTTCAGTTTGCGCCGTTCGCCGCCCTCGCGCTCATCACGCTCGACGATCTCGGCCTTGACGCGGATCGACATCATGACAATATCCGACAACAGGGCCGCATTGCTGCGCAGCTCCCCGAAATCCAACGATTCAAGCATCTCGAACAGCACACGGTTTCCAAGCATTCCGGCCTTGATGATCTCGGCCAGCCCCGCCCGGAACTGACGGTCCGAAAGGGTCCGGAGCATGCCCGTGTCACACAATACGAACTCGGGCTGGTTGAACGTTCCCACCATATTCTTGTAACCGTCCAGGTTGACGCCGTTCTTGCCGCCGACGCTCGCATCGACCTCGCCCAACAGCGTCGTCGACACGAACCCGAACCGTACACCACGCATATAGGTCGACGCCACGAAGCCCGTAATGTCGGTCACGATGCCGCCTCCGATACCGAGGATGAACGTTTCGCGGTCTGCATTCCGGGCTTCGAGCTCGCGATAGAGCGTCTCGACCGTCTGGAGGGTTTTGATCTTCTCGCCAGTCCCGATAACCAGATGTTCGTAACGGCCGATCAGACGGCGGTAACGGCGGGCTACAACCGTATCGGTAATCACTATGACTCGATGTCCCCAGGGCAGAAGATCATGCAGATCATCCTGCCAGCTGCCCATCACGACACGGCTGATGACCGTATCGCCGCGTTTAAGTTCAAGTATGCGACTCATGACTCAAATAAAAGATATTGTACGGTTAACGTTTGCCGCTCAGGCCCACGGCCCGGAACGACCCAACAAATATAATACTTTTCACCCGTTTTGCGCCATGCCGCCGAAATTCCGTTCCGAACCCGAAACCGGCCGGCCGCCCATGCCGGCACCCCTTACGGCCGTACAAACCAACACCATGTTGCAAGTTAATGGGCTGACACTATTACATTCTTCGACAAAAAAAATTATCTTTGCAGCCGGAAAATAAGGATAAATTATGCAGAAACTTCGCAATATCGCCATCATCGCGCACGTCGACCACGGCAAAACGACACTGGTCGACAAGATGATCATGGCCGGACACCTGTTGCGCGACAACGCCAAAGCCGGCGAATTGATCCTCGACAACAACGACCTCGAACGCGAACGTGGCATCACGATACTTTCGAAGAACGTATCGGTCATCTACAAGGATTACAAGATCAATATCATCGACACCCCGGGACACGCCGACTTCGGCGGCGAGGTCGAACGCGTACTGAACATGTGCGACGGCGTACTGCTGCTTGTCGACGCATTCGAGGGAACGATGCCACAGACGCGTTTCGTACTGCAGAAGGCCCTGGCACTCGGCAAGAAGCCGATCGTAGTGATAAACAAGGTCGACAAACCGAACTGCCGTCCCGAAGCCGTCAACGAACAGGTCTTCGACCTGATGTTCACGCTCAACGCCACCGAGGAACAACTCGATTACAAAACCATCTACGGCTCGGCAAAACAGGGCTGGATGTCACACAAGTGGCAGGAGCGAACCAACAGCATCACCCCGCTGCTCGACGCAATAATCGACGAGATCCCCGAACCGAAGACCGTAGAGGGTACCCCCCAGATGCTCATCACCTCGCTCGAATACTCGCCCTATGTCGGACGTATCGCAATCGGCAAGGTGACCCGCGGTTCGCTGCACGCCGGTCAGAACATCACCCTCGCAAAACGCGACGGCGTAACCATGCAGCACTCCAAGATCAAGGACCTCATGGTATTCGAGGGGCTCGGCAAAAAGAAGGTCGAGGAGGTTTCCTGCGGCGAAATCTGCGCAATCGTCGGTATCGACGGATTCGAGATCGGAGATACGGTCTGCGACTACGAGAATCCCGAACCCCTGCCCCCGATCGCCATCGACGAACCGACAATGTCGATGCTCTTCACCATCAACAACTCGCCCTTCTTCGGCAAAGACGGCAAATATGTCACCTCGCGCCACATCAAGGAGCGTCTCGACCGCGAGTTGGAACGCAACCTCGCCCTGCGCGTCGAACCCGGCCAGAATTCCGACAGTTTCATCGTCTACGGCCGCGGCGTTCTGCACCTTTCAGTGCTGATCGAGACCATGCGCCGCGAAGGCTATGAACTGCAGGTCGGCCAGCCAAAGGTCATAATCAAGGAGATCGACGGCAAGAAGTGCGAACCTATCGAGGAGATGACCGTCGACTGCCCCGACGAATATGCCGGAACCGTAATCGAAATGACCACCAAGCGCAAAGGCACCCTCACAAACATGGAGTCCTCGAACGGCCGTACACGGCTCGAATTCGACATTCCGTCGCGCGGCATCATCGGCCTGCGCTCGAACATGCTCACCGCAACCGCCGGCGAGGCGATCATGACACACCGCCTGAAGGATTTCGAACCCTGGACCGGCGACATCGAGATGCGTACCAACGGTTCGCTCATCGCTTCGGAGACCGGCACAGCATACGCCTATTCGATCGACAAGCTGCAGGATCGCGGCCGTTTCTTCATCGAGCCCATGGAGCAGGTCTACTGCGGACAGGTGATCGGCGAGAGCACCCGCAGCGGCGACATTACCGTAAACGTCACAAAGGCCAAACAGCTGACCAACATGCGAGCTTCGGGTTCGGACGACAAGGCTGTGATCGTACCTCCGATAAAATTCTCGCTCGAAGAGGCGTTGGAGTACATCAAGGAGGATGAATACGTCGAAGTGACCCCGAAGGCCATCCGCCTGCGCAAGATCCTCCTCAACGAGGTCGACCGCAAGCGTGCCGCAAAATAACCGGCGCCAGAATCACACCGGAGGCCGCACCGCTGCGGTTCTTTCCGGTCAAAACACTCTCACATAACAATATGAAACGAGCGGCCTCCCTGCATTCAGGGAGGCCGCTCGTTTCGTCACCGTGTGAGGTCAGGGCCATCGGCCATCGGCCTCGCACGGGATCATCATTACGCGATTACGGGACCCATCAGAGCCTTGATCAGGAAGATCGCCGCAACGGTCAGAATGGCGTACAACTCAGGGAATGCAGCCAGGATCAGGGTCTTACCCATCACGTCATGCCCATTGCCGATAGCATTGATACCGTTGGCGCAGATCTTGGCCTGGTAAATCGACGACAGAAGGCAGACAAAACCCATCAGAAGGCCTGCTCCCAGGATAGCCGCACCCTGCATCAGCGAGATACCGGCAGTCAGGTAGTTCTTGATCAGGAAGAAGCCCACGAATCCGTAAAGACCCTGCGAACCCGGGATAGCGGCAAGGATCATGTAACTACCGAAAGCACCGCTGTTTTTCTTCATTGCTCCGACGGCAGCCTGTCCGGCAATCGAAGTGCCGATACAACTTGCCATACCCGAGAGTCCCACCATCAATGCTACACCAATGTAGCCCAGAATAATTGCTGTCATAATTGAAAAAATGTTTTTTGGTTTCTATTGTTGTTTTTTATTTTTCCGATTTCGATAATTTGCGCAACGGATTGAACGAATGTGCCGCTATTTCGAAGCCCGCATTCTTGTAGAACTCCACGAAGGTGAGTCGCATCGGGTGGACAAACGACGAGATCACCGACATGAACAGGTTGATTCCGTGACCTATCAGAAGGATGATCGCCATCACGATCCATTTCACGACCGGTATGTCGGGACTCAGACCGTCGGCCAGCGAATTGAATACCGTAGCCAGAATACCGCCCGAGAGGCCGATGGCGAAGAGTCGTATGTAGGAGAGCACATCCGAAAGGATACCGGTGATATTGTTATATGTATCCCA
Source organism: uncultured Alistipes sp. (assembly GCA_900550925.1). Taxonomy (GTDB): domain Bacteria; phylum Bacteroidota; class Bacteroidia; order Bacteroidales; family Rikenellaceae; genus Alistipes. The sequence goes on from URTU01000075.1 coordinate 7,158, forward strand.
CAGTCCGCTGCCGAAGTTGACCAGCGGATTGCGTCCCGGAGTATTCAACAGCAGCATCAGTACCAGACCTATGCCGATCACCACATAGAATGCCGGCGACGAGGTGGTAAAGAACGGGATGACCCACGCGCTGTTGAGCATCGGCAGGCCTCCGGCGATACATGCCGCCAGAAGAACCAGGAACCATCCGAGCGTCCCGAACGAATAGCGGAATCCGAAAGTCACCGAGGTGGTAATCACCTTCAGCAGCATACCAAGAAGTATCTGTACTATACCTATTGCCATTGCCATCGTGAAGAACTTGCCCTGGAAGTCGTAGAACGGGATCGACGGGAAGTACTCCGACAGGCTTATGCCGAAGAACGAACCGCAGATCAGTCCCACCGCCATCGTAGATATGGCACAGAGGATTGCGAACCACGAAGCCTGACGCATCATTCCGCCCTTTGACTTGCGGTACATGACCAGGCCGAGCAGCAGCAGGACCAAACCGTAACCGGCATCGTTCAGGCAGATTCCGAAAAAGAGCATGTAGAAGGGCGCAAAGAAGGGTGTCAGATCAAGCGTCCCGTATTTCGGACGGGCATACATGTCGCCAACCAGCTCGAACACCCTCGCAAACCAGTGGTTCTTCAGCTTCACCGGAACATCATCCTCCGGCGTCGGCTTGCGCTTGAAGTAGATCAGGTAAGGGGTCTCATCCAGCAGCGCATCGACCTGTGCCACGGTATCGGCCTCGGCCCATCCCTCCATAACAACCAGCTTGCCGTCGGCAGCCTTCTCGTTCGACCTTACTACCCGCGTCAACTCCAACTGATCCTTCAACCGGTCGGTCGAAGAGGCTATCGCATCCACCGTCGCCGCACAACGCGCTATGGTCGACTCGACCGTCTCCAGTTCACGTTCCGCAGCTTCGGCTGCTTCGGCAGCCTCCAGATAGTTCATCGTCGGCGCCTTCTGCTCCTCGGCATCTATGGCAATCTCATCGCCAGGCCGGCTGACAACCACAAAATATACCGAATGTCCCGTATCGGCAATCGTCTCGATCGCATAACGCTCGCTCCAATCCCCGATATTGGCCTTGAATACATTGGAATAACAGGTGAAGTATCGCAGCACGATCCCTTCGCCGGCAAGCGTCGAAACCCGTTCGGCCGAAAACTCGCCCCACGGCGCCAGATCCTCCGACGCCTTGCGCAGACGCGCTATCTCGGCCTTGAGCGCCGTCGCTCGCGACGATGCCTCGACATAGGCCGCATAAGCCTCGTCGCCATTCGAATAGGGAGTGCCGGCCTTGAAATCCTTCTCCGCGCACTTGGCACGCAGCGCTTCGACCGCCTTGCCGCGCGAATCCACCTCCGAAATCAACTTCAGGTCCGATTCCGAAGGCTCCCAGCCTGCAACGGTAACATCGACCAGCCCCAAATCCTGCAACCGGTCCAGGAACCGCTCGTGTTCGCCGCTGTAAAGCACGATATCATATTTGATCATCTTCGCTATCATACCGTCGCGCCCTCCTCGGCCTGTTGATGTTTGTTCTTGACTATCTTCTGCGCACTCTTCGAGAGGTTCTCCTCATCCTCGAGGAAGCGCTTGATCTTGCGTATGGCATCCTCGTAGCCCGGAATCTGGACCTTCTCATAAAGGTTTACCTTCTGAGTGGTCTTCTTGCGGGCGAAATCGAGCATGCGGCTTTTACGCTCGGCGATCTGCGACTCGAGACCCAACGTTGCCAGCTCCTTGAGCAGCGCAATCCCGTCCGGATACCATATCGGCGACCCGAACAGATCGTAAGGCTTCTCGCGGAACTTGACCTCCTGCAGAACCGGTATGCGAACACCGGCGATCTTCTGCGTCGAGAGCTCGACATCCTCAACCGTCAGCAGTTCCGGGTCGAACTCTCCCCACAAGGCGACCATATAGTCGTATTGCGCCGAGAGATCCGACAACCGCCGCTCATAGTCCGAAGCTACGGCCTTGGCCTTCTTGACCTCCAACCGCAAGGCACTCTCCTTGCTCTTGATGGTCGGAAGGGCCTTTTGCCGCATCGTGAGCTGCTTGCCCAACTCGCCAAGCGATGTCTTGTTGTATTGAAACTTTATAGCCATTGCCAATCAGTTTGACGTTCAGCTAATTTTTCCAGTATTTATCCACCAGCTCCTGCTTGATGGCAACCTCCGTCGGGGTGAAATATTTCGCGAACAGCGCCCATGCCGTATCAAGCATCTGCGTGATCTCGATATTGACGTCGATCGAAAGCAGTTTCTCCGAGTAGTCGTGCGCGAACTTCAATGCTCGTTCGTCGTAGTCCGACAGGTCGAAACCGTTCTCCAGCTTGGTCTTGGCATTGGCCGCATCGGCGTAGAGACGGACGCAGGCATTCATCACCTGGGGATGGTCCTCGCGGGTCTTCTTGCCGATAACCAGCTGCTTCAGACGCGACAGCGACCGGAACGGGTCGACGATGACCTTACCCGTATCGGAGTCGTTGCGCAGGAACAACTGACCCTCGGTGATGTAACCCGTATTGTCAGGCACGGCATGGGTGATGTCGCCGCCCGAAAGGGTGGTCACGGCGATGATCGTAATCGAACCGCCGT
>URTU01000076.1 GCA_900550925.1 uncultured Alistipes sp.
GAGGGCTCTTCCGAAGGCGGTCTGCGTCTGGATAGTGCTGCCGGGGTGGTTGAAGGTGAGGTTTCGGAAGCTGTCGATGCCGAAGACATGGCAATTGCCGTGACGGATTTGGACTCTGTTTCAGGTCGGGAACCGGCGGCTGACGGTAATTCGGGTGGTAGTACGAGAATTGAGGTGTTGTTTGCAGTGCCGAAAAAGTTTCATCGACGCGCCAACAAACGTAATCTTCTGCGCCGCCGGACCAAAGAGTCATATCGGCTCTCGAACGGAGGGCTGAAACGTGCGGCAGAGGGTCGTCATCTGGTTATGGCCTTGATTTACAGTTCTAAAGAAGTACTCAGTTATAAAACGGTGAACCATGCGGTGGGAAGGATTCTGGAACAGGTGTGCCGATCTTTGTAAGAAAGTCGGAGCATTTCCGTTGTTGGTTTTGGTGAGGTTCTATCAACGTTTCATTTCGCCGATACTTCCGCCGTCATGCCGGTTTACTCCTACATGTTCGCAATATGCTGTCGAGGCGTTGAAGAAGTATGGCCCGCTGAAGGGTGGATGGCTGACACTCAAACGTTTGAGCCGGTGTCATCCGTGGGGCGGCAGCGGTTACGATCCCGTACCGTAGGTTATCCTGACCGATCCGTTTTTGCGCGGAACTGATCCTGGATGGGAGTCTATTATCGGAATTTTTATCTTCGTGTACGAGTAATATTAAAAAAAAGTGTATCCGAACCCCAGGTCGGATACACCTCTATAAATAATTGTTGGACTGTCTTATTCAGCAGCAACAACCTCAGCCTCAGCAGCCTCTTCAGCTACTTCAACAGTGTCGGCAGCGGCAGCAGTAGTGTCAGCAACTTCGGCAGCAGCCTCTTCAGCAACAGCTTCAACGGGAGCTTCAGCCTCAGCCTCAGCAGTTTTGCTTGCGTTACCACCGCAGCAAACGAACGACATAGCCGCAACAGCGACAATCATCAAAGAGAAAACTTTTTTCATGGCGAATTAATTTAAATTGTTAAACCGTACAAAAATAAAAATTCGATTTTAATTTTCCAATAGAAATATTTTCTAATTGTTCAAAATTCAGTCAGTTTCCATCAGTTCTGCTATCGGGATATCGGCCCGCATGATGTATGCATTAGGGAATATGTTTTTGACCCGACCCCAGAGGATGGTGACTTCTTCCTGCGAGAGGCAGTTCCCCACGGCTACGATGAAATATGGATTTCGGTAGTCTTTGTATAGAGGAATGCCGTCGAAAGAGTTTTTGAACGAGGTTTCGGCGTTGTTTGCGCGAGTACGGGCATCCTGGCTGTTGTCGTAGAATATGCCGACGCGGTAACCTCTTATAGTGCTCTGTGTTATCTGGTTATCGGCAGCGACGAGGGCGGCATGGGCATCTCCGTGTTCGACGACCCGGACCGAAGCGCCGTTATTGGATGTGGCGAGCTGGTCCTTGAAGGCATCGAAGTTCTGCGCCGAGAGACTTGTGACGGTCGCAATGGCGAGAAAAGCCGCAGTTATGTACCTCTTGAACATTTCGTTATTCACTTATGATATTCCAGATATCATCGAGAGACAGCGCAAATGTACGAAGAAATTGTTCTAATTGTACATCTTCATATAAAATATTTTTTTTGAAGCCGCCGAATTTGGCCGACATTTCGAGCGAAACGGTCACATGCTGTGTGTCACGACGTTGCAGTTGTCCCCAGATGCCCATTGCCGCGAACGGGTTGGAGATTTTCATCCGCATGCCGAGTTCGATTTTGCCGGAGTATCGTTTGGGCAGGGTGACTGGTTCGCGCAACTGGAAGGTCACGGCCCGCGTACCGTCGTATTTGAGGGTCAGCTGAGCCGATTCGACCGAGAGATTGCGGCCGGTCTGATTGGTGGCATCGAGGGTTATGAGTGCTCCGGTAAGTCCCTGGAGCTGAATGGAATCGAACTTTTCGATACGAATCTTTTGCCGCAGGCGTTCGACGTAACGGGCGCTGTTGCAGGATGCCAGGATCAGGCAGCAGGCCAATATGAGAATTCTTGCAATGTTTTTCATCGTTTTGTTGCTGTATAGATGTAAGCTACTCCGAAAGTAAGTTTTATGGCGCGGCAGTTTTCGAAGCCGGCCTGTTCGAGTATCGACATAAATCGTTCCGGCGAGGGGAATTCGTCAACCGACGAGGGCAGGTAGTCGTATGCCGCACGGTCGTGGGATATGGCGCCGCCTATGAGCGGGACTATCCGGTGGAAATAGAAGCGGAAGAGCTTGCCGAATAGCCGGTTGTCGGGTTTCGAGAATTCGAGGACGGCTATTGTACCGCCCTTTTTCAGAGTACGGCCCATTTCGTGGAGACCTTGCGGGATGTCGCCGAAGTTGCGGACCCCGAAGGCGACGGTAGCGGCATCGAATGCAGCATCTTCGAAAGCGAGTTTTTCGGCGTCGCCCACATCGAGCGAGATCCGTTGCTGCAATCCGCGGCGGGCGATCTTTTCGCGGCCGACGGCGATCATCTCCGGCGACAGGTCGACTCCCGTGATGTGCACATCGGGTGACAGTCGGGTCAGTGCCACGGCAAGGTCGCCGGTTCCGGTAGCCACGTCAAGGATATGTTTCGGGGCGGCCGGACGCAGTGCCTTGATTGTGCGTCGGCGCCAATAGCGGTCGATGCCCAGCGACATGATGCTGTTGAGCAGGTCGTAATGGCCGGCGATGCGGTCGAACATCGTACGGATCTGACTCTTTTTCGAGTCGGTCTGGTTATATGGTTTCATTGGTATCGAACTGTTGTTTCGGGTTTTATGAACGAGATGATTGATGCCGGCAGGATCATCAGGGCGACGATGATGATTATTGTCGCAACGTTGAGTGCCATCCACCAGCCGATTCCGATGCTTATCGGGACTTCGGAGATCATGTATCCGGTCGGGTCGAGTTTGATCAGATGGCCCCAGTGCTGGGCGGCGCACAGGGCCAGTCCTGCGATGTTGCCGTATACCACGCCGCGGCCGACGATATAGAGCGACCGCCAGAGGAAGATGCTTCGTATCTGGCCGTTCCGCATTCCGAGCGACTTGAGGATTCCGATCATTCGGGTCCGTTCGAGCAGTATGATCAGCATGGCCGAGATCATGTTCATCAGTGCCACGACGAGCATTATTATTATGATGATCATGGCGTTTATGTTGTGAGTCTTGAGCCAGTCGAAGATCATCGGGTAGCGGGTCATGATATCTGTGGCAAATAGTTGCTGGTTTTCGTCGAGTCCAACCTCGAGGGCGCACTGGTTGACGAGGTCGGTGATTGGGGCGACATGCCGGAAGTCGGAGGTGCTGATTTCGTATCCGGTGATGAGCGACGGATCCCAATTATTGATTCTCTGCACGTTCCCGAGTTCGGTCAACACCACCATGTCATCCATTTCGCTCATTCCGGAGGAGTAGATTCCGCACACCTTGAACAGGTCGCGGCGGGTCCGGCCGTCGCTGTAGACGAAGAGCATTTCGGCCCGCGAGGCGGTGTCGAGTTTTAGCATCGAGGCGAGCGACTCCGAGATGAGGAGATCCTTGTGGAGCTGCCGGCCGTCGGTTCGGGGCAGCGATCCGGCAATGAGGTTCTGTTTGAAGAAGGTCGAGTCGTAATTCTGGTCAACCCCCTTGAGCATTACGCCCTGTATGGCTTCGTCGGTACGGATAATGCCGCCCTTGACGGCGAATTTCGAGATGCTGGTGACACCGTCGATCTCTGCGATACGTTGTTCGAGCGTGGGACTGGCCGTGATGGGAGTCCGTTCGAGCGAAGAGTTGCTGTCGAGATTTGTGAGCTGGATCTGGGCATCGAAGCCGATGATCTTGGATGTAATCTCGCGGCGGAAACCCGTAATGACGGCCAGTGCGACGATCATTACCGTAACGCCTGTGGCTACGGTAGCGGTGGCGACACGGACCATTACGTTGTGGCCGTCCCGGCCTGCTGAAGAGGCTATCCGTCGGGCTATGAAGAATTCGAGTTTCACGCTGCACCTGTTTTTACCTTGTGCAAAGATACGTAATTCCTTGTTGTTACGCGAGGGAAAGGGAAGAAAAGAGTGGGCAAAGAGATTGTGAAATCTCTTTTTATGGTATAAATTTGTAGACGGTGGTTGGAGCTTTGGGAGTTGGGGAACGGAGTACGGATTGGCCGGTAGATCAGATGATTGTGCCCGGCTGGCTTGTGAGATAGGGGCGGTTGGATCATCGGTGTGGAGACCGGCCGCCGCGAGGGGAAACTCCGGCCGCATTACCCGGAATGGGACTGCAAATTATTGTCAAACATTTATGGCTCAACGGCATTTGCCGGCAGAGTTCACATAAGGTTATTCAGGATGGATTGGAAGGATATAGCGATCATCGTTGTCGCTGCGATTATTGCAGGCATCTTTGCCCCCAAACTTGGTCCGCATGTGGTGCGGTGGCTGGAAAAGATCGGCAAACGCTCCTCTTCAGATCGGGCGGACCGGTCCTAAAAGGCGTGCTGGCCATAACAGCCGTGTCGACCATAAAAGTCAGGTAAGCCATAAAAACAGTGACGGGCAGGATTTTGATACCCGCCCGTCATTGCTGTTGCTCGGTTCCGGTTGGTTAGAAACCTTTGCCGATAGCGAGGAAATCCTCGGCCTTGAGTGCGGCACCGCCGATCAGACCGCCGTCGACATCCTCCTTTGCGAAGATCTCGGCAGCATTCGCAGGTTTGCACGAACCGCCGTAGAGGATCGGGCATTCATCGGCTGCGGCACCGAACTTCTCGGCCAGCACCTTGCGGATGTATGCGTGAATCTCCTGAGCCTGGTCTGCGGTAGCGGTCTTGCCGGTACCGATGGCCCATACGGGTTCGTATGCGATCACGAGGTTCTTGAACTGCTCTTCGGTCAGGTTGTAGACAACCTCCTCGATCTGAGCCTTAACTACATCGAAGTGTTTTCCAGCCTCGCGCTCTTCGAGGTTCTCGCCGACGCAGTAGATCGGGGTAAGTCCGTTGGCGTATGCCTGAACCATCTTTTTGTTGAGGGTTTCGGAGGTCTCGCCGTAGTACTGGCGGCGCTCCGAGTGGCCGAGGATGACATATTTGCATCCGAGAGCGGCGATCATCGATGCTGCCACCTCACCCGTATATGCACCCTTTGCTTCGGCAGCGCAGTTCTGTGCGCCCAGAGCGATGTCCGAACCCTTCAGAGCCTCGGCTACCATCGACAGATGGGTGAACGGAGGGCATACGATGAAGTTGACACACGAGCATACCGTTGCACGTCCTGCTACGACGCCTTTGGCCAGTTCGACTCCTTCGGCCGGAAGAGTATTCATCTTCCAGTTGCCGGCTACGATTTTCTTTCTCATTTTCGGTTTGTTTTTATTTGTTGTGCTGTAAATAACTTTCGTGTTTTGTTGCTGCACATGCCTGATGCCGTTTCCGGGTTCAGTAAGCCTCCGACAAACCCTGTTCCATATTGACCGAGTGTGATCGGACCTTTAAGGATGGCAGTCGGCAGTGCTCGGCAGGCTTATTCCTGGAACTACTTTAGGCCTGTCCGCACCATTTCTTGACATCCTCCATCGAGGGCGCCTTCAGCCCGAGCTTGTTCTTCTTGTTGAACCCGCACAGGTCGTTGAAGAACTTGCCCGGAGAGAGCTTGCGGAGCGAGTCGACGGTAATGTAACCCATCTTCTGTATCACGGGGATCCACTCCGCCGGGACACCTATTTCGAGATATCGTTCGTTGTCATCGCCCTGCACCTTCTTTTCGGGACGCATCGTCGGGAAGAGCAGTACCTCCTGGATTGCGGGCTGGTTTGTCATGAACATCGTCAGACGGTCGATGCCCACGCCGAGGCCCGAACAGTTCGGCATGCCGTATTCGAGCGCCCGTACGAAATCCATATCGATGAACATGGCCTCGTCATCGCCCTTTTCGCTCAGGCGCAGCTGCTCCTGGAACCGTTCGTACTGATCGATCGGATCATTGAGTTCGGAGTATGCGTTGCAGAGCTCCTTCCCGTTGACGAAGAGTTCGAAACGTTCGGTCAGTTCGGGGTTGTTTCGGTGGCGCTTGCAGAGCGGCGACATCTCGATCGGATAGTCGGTGACGAATGTCGGCTGTACGAAATCGGCCTCACAGTATTGTCCGAATATGGCGTCGATCAGTTTGCCTTTACCCATCGTGTCGTCCACCTCGACTTCGAGACGGCGGCATGCTTCGCGCAGCTGCTCCTCGGTCTGGCCGGTGATGTCGTAACCGGTCTTCGAGCGGATGGCGTCGGTCATGGTGACACGGCGGAACGGGGCCTTGAACGATATTGCCCGATCGCCGATTGTGAGTTCGGTGGTTCCGTTTGTGGCCATTGCAATGCGTTCGAGCATCTTTTCGGTGAACTCCATCATCCAGATATAGTCCTTGTATGCCACGTAGATCTCCATGCAGGTGAATTCGGGGTTGTGCGTACGGTCCATACCCTCGTTTCGGAAGTTCTTGCCGATCTCGTATACGCCGTCGAATCCACCCACGATGAGCCGTTTGAGGTAGAGTTCGCTGGCGATACGCATGTAGAAATCCATGTTGAGCGCATTGAAGTGGGTGATGAACGGACGTGCTGCGGCTCCGCCCGGGATAGCCTGCAGAATCGGAGTTTCGACCTCGATGTATCCGTGTTCGTTGAAGAAGTCGCGCATGGTCTGGATTATTCGGGCGCGTTTGATGAAGATGTCTCGGGCGCCGGGGTTTACGGCCAGGTCGAGATAGCGCTGGCGGTAGCGGACTTCGGGGTCGGTCAGCGAATCGTACAGTTTACCGTCCTTCTCCTTGACAACGGGCAGCGGACGGATCGACTTGCTGAGCAGTTTGAACTGGCGGCAGTGGATCGATTTTTCGCCGGTTTTGGTTATGAAGGCGAAGCCCTCGATACCGATGAAATCGCCTATGTCGAGCAGTTTCTTGAAGACGGTATTGTAGAGTGTCGGGTCATCGGCCGGACAGATGTCGTCGCGACGTATGTAGATCTGTATCCGGCCGGTGTGGTCCTGGATTTCGAAGAATGATGCGCTGCCCATTATACGGCGGCTCATGATTCGGCCGGCGACGGTGACATTCTGGAAGTTACCCTTTTCGGGGTCGAAGTTCTCCAGAATCTCCCGGGCCGTGGCGGTCACTTCGAATTTTTCGGCCGGATATGGGTTTATGCCCAGGGCGCGCAGTTGTGCGAGAGAGTCTCGTCGCAGTTGTTCCTGTTCGCTGAGTTCTGATGCCATATATCGTTAGATTAAATCGTTTGAATTGGCAAAGATACAAGAATCTGCCGAAATATTAAAAAAAATTGTCGTGGAATATTTTTCTGACTGGTGCGCGGCATGGCATGTACGCACTCTCCGGTGGCGGGATCGGGAAGATCCGCATGGAGAGTGGATACGGTTGTTTGACAGGGATTTAAGGCTTGTCCGGAGTTCGGGGCCTATGCTATTGCGGCGACTGTTGGCGGTCTCTGACAGGCCGGGGCTTGTAGAGACGGAAGCGGCGGGCGATGGCCGTGCCGGCCCAGCCTATGAGCAGTCCGAGAATGATTCCGAACAGTATCTGCGAGGGGAAGTGAGCCCCGATATATATTCTCGAGTAGCAGACCAGTGCCACCCAAACCGCGGCAACGACCGCGAACCACCTTCGCCGCACGAACGAACAAGCCAGTACGGCTATGGACGTGACTGTTGCGGCATGTGCCGAGACGGTTCCGTACAGTCCGCTGTTTACGTACGGTACGCCGTCGCGCAACGGGAAGTGCATCAGCGGTGCAAGGGCTTCGGTATGGTTAGGGCGCAGCATCCGGAACCCGTCCTTGAAGAGGTTGCAGATCTGGTCGGCCAGCCCTACGGCGATCGCTATCATGGCAACGGCAATGAGGGTGGTTTTCCAGCCGTACTGCCGCCATATGAGCCAGATGATGAGCAGATAGAGCGGCAGCCACGTGATTCGCCCCGAGATGATGAACATCAGGCGGTCGATGGTCAGGCCGCCGTCGAAGTTCAATGCGAGGAATATGGTCTGGTCGAGAGGTCCCATTGTTTGTAGTCTGTCAGTCGCGGCTGCGGGCTATGCTGAGGTAATAGAGCAGGGTTGCGATGGCGCTGAGGGCAGCTACGAGATATGTGCTTGCAGCCCAGTTTAGGGCAGTGCGGGCTTCGGCGAGCTGCTGACCTTCGAGCGTACGCGACGACTGGAGCCATGCAATGGCGCGGGATGAGGCATTGTACTCGACCGGCAGAGTGATGATCGAGAAGAGTGCCGATACGGCGATCATTGCGATTCCGACCCAGAAGAGTGCCGGGAAGGTATTGATTGTCAGAATACCGAGGATGATGACCCATGTCGAGAAGCGCGAAGTGATGCTGATGATTGGCACCAGCTGCGAACGCAGTTCGAGCGGGGCATATCCCGTTGCGTGCTGCACGGCGTGTCCGCACTCGTGGCAAGCCACGGCTGCTGCGGCGACACTGTTGCTGTTGTATACTGACTCACTGAGGTTAACGGTCTTGTTGCGGGGGTTGTAGTGGTCGGTGAGGTGACCGCGGGTCGAGGTTACGGTTACGTCGTAGATGCCGTTTTCGCGAAGCATCTTTTCGGCCACTTCACGTCCGGTCAAGCCGCCCGGGAAGGGTACGCGCGAATATTTTGCGAAAACGGATTGCAGACGCCCCTGTACGAGCAGTCCGACTACACCTATTATTATAATCAACCACCATTCGAAATTGATTCCAGCTATCGGCATCATGATTTTTCAGTTTTTTTGTGTGTTACGTCAGTTATGTTAATAAATCATTTAACGGTTTTTAGCGAAGCATTATTATATATAGGTACTATTTTTTGCCGCTGCGGCAGGTTAAGTATGCGCTTGCCTGCTGCTGCGGGGTTACCAGAATGTCGTCGATGTTGACGTGCGGCGGCCGCGATACCACCCATCCGATGATATCGGCAATATCCTCGCCGCTCAGAGGGGTTATGTCACGGTAAACGTCGTCGGCGCGGCGCTGGTCGCCGTGGAAGCGCACGACCGAAAATTCGGTTTCGACCATTCCGGGCCTGATCTCGCTGACGCGGATTCCGTGTCCGACCAGGTCGGCGCGGATCGACTGCGAGATTGCATGTACGGCATGTTTGGTTGCGCAATATACGGCGCCGTTCTCGTAGGGCTGCGTACCGGCGATCGATCCCAGCATGACGATGTGGCCGAACCCCTGCCGCACCATCCGTTTCGAGATGATTCGGGTGGCGTAGAGCAGACCCTTGATGTTGGTGTCGATCATCGCGTTCCAGTCGTCCGTCGAGCCGCAGTCGATATGTTCGAGCCCGGCGGCCAGTCCGGCATTGTTGACCAG
>URTU01000077.1 GCA_900550925.1 uncultured Alistipes sp.
CATCTGGCAAATGCACACTACGCTATCGCCACGACAGGGATCGCAGGCCCCACGGGCGGCACCCCCGACAAACCGGTCGGGACGGTCTGGATGGCCGTGGCAACCCCCTCGGGCGTACGGTCGCAGGTCAAGATCCTCGGTTCGGCCCGCGAACAGGTCATCGAACGCGCCACGTCGACCGTGGTGGCGATGCTCCGCGACGCCATCATCGAACAGCGCGGCGAATAGTGTCATCAGAGCGACGTTACACAATAAAATATTGCCCCGGATAGTTTGTATATCGGAAAAAGTACGTATATTTGCACTCCCCTAACGCAAAATATGCAGGGGCAAAGTATAGATTTACAAATAATAGAACGATGAAAATCTGCGAAATCACTGGCAAGGTTGCACTGGTGGGCAACAACGTTTCCCACTCCAACCGCAAGACCAAGCGCAAATTCAGTCCCAATCTGAAAACCAAGCGATTCTGGTCGGAAGAGGAGGGCCGCTGGATCACAATCAAAGTTTCGGCAGCCGGAATCAAAACTATCAACAAAAAAGGTTTGGCTACTGCCTTGAAAGAGGCTGCGGCGCCTAAAAAAGTTTACTAAATCTTAAGGAGAACAATCAATGGCAAAAAAAGGCAACAGAGTTCAGGTGATACTCGAATGCACGGAGCAGAAAGCCAGCGGCGTTCCGGGAATGTCCCGTTACATCACCACCAAGAACAAGAAGAATACGCCCGACAGACTGGAGCGTAAAAAGTACAACCCCTATCTGAAAAGGGTAACCGTTCACCGCGAAATTAAATAGTAAACAGCCATGGCAAAGAAAGTAGTCGCAACCTTAAAGACTGGTACGGGTAAGAACTTTACCAAATGTATCAAGATGGTCAAGTCGGACAAGACCGGTGCCTACATGTTCAAAGAGGGCATCATCGCAAACGAGCAGGTCAAGGATTTCTTCGCGAACGAAAAGAAATAGTCCGTCGGTATTGACCCCAAATTTGTTATCGGAATACGCTCCGATACAAAAACGCAGACTCCCCAAGAGATCTGCGTTTTTGTGTTACAGGAGGGAGGGGGAGGGCGATGGAGCGGTGCAGCCGGAGAAGGTCAATGCATCACCATCGGGCGCTGAGGACGGTCCCGTACAAAATCGCGCCCGCACAACAACAGCAGGGACAATCGCCCCGCAGGAAGGAGCCGAAAACATACCGGCCGATACACCCCCTGCCGCAACCGTTCCGGACACAACCCTTCCGGACACAAAAATCACACGCCGAGTATAGTTCCAGCGCCGCATGCGGTCGCGGCAACGCCGCAAAACAGCCGCCCCGATAACGCCCGCCAAACATGGTCCGGCACTCAAACCCCGGTCAACGCCCCTGCCGCCACGATCCGCCCGCCCGAAAATCATATTGCAGCAGCCACGTATCTTTTTTACCATAAAATACTATATGATATGCAAATAAAAATGGAAGTTCCGCGTTATTTTAGTACATTTGCCGATCGAATCGATTAAAATCACAATATGAATCATTTCAAGAAGCTCAACAACTGGACCGGATGGGTGGTCTTCGCCATCGCCTCGGCGGTTTACCTGATCACGATGGAGCCCACGGCCAGCCTCTGGGACTGCTCGGAGTTTATCGCCACGTCATACAAACTCGAGGTCGGACACCCTCCCGGAGCACCGCTCTTCATGATGCTGGCCCGGTTCTTCACAATGTTCGCACCCTCGACCGAGGCTATACCCGCAATGGTCAACGCAATGTCGGCCATCGCAAGCGGATTCTGCATACTGTTCCTCTTCTGGACAATAACCCACCTGGCTCGGCGCATATACACCGCCTCCGGCAAAGAGCTCACCGATTCTGCTGCCTGGACCGTCATCGGTGCCGGAGTGATCGGTGCCCTGGCATACACCTTCACCGACACATTCTGGTTCTCGGCCGTCGAGGGTGAGGTCTACGCCCTCTCGTCGATGTTCACCGCGCTGGTGGTATGGGCAATGCTCAAATGGGAGGATGTGGCCGACCAGCCTCACGCCAACCGCTGGCTCATCCTTATCGCATACCTCATGGGCCTCTCGATCGGCGTACATATCCTCAACCTGCTGACAATCCCGGCCCTCGTATTCATATACTACTTCCGCAAATACGACAACATTACCCTCAAGGGTGTATTCATCGCAGCCTGCATCGCCGGTGCAATACTGCTGGCCATCAACGGAATCATAATCCCCTATACGGTTGCGGCCGGCGCCTGGGTCGACCTCTTCTGCGTCAATGTCCTCGGGCTGCCCGTCAACTTCGGCATCACGCTGTTCGTATTCCTGCTCTTCGCGATCCTCGCCGCAGCAATCTGGTTCACCCACAAGTACGGCAAGGTCGTTCTCAACACCATAGTCCTCGCACTGACGGTCATCCTGCTCGGATACAGCTCCTATGCCTCGATGACCATCCGCGCCTGCGCCAACCCGCCGATGAACAGCAACAACCCGAACAACCCGTTCGCACTGCTGTCGGTGCTCAACCGTGACCAGTACGGCAGCCGCCCGCTGATCTACGGCCCATACTACTCCACCCCGATCATCGACTACAAATACCGGAACGTCTACTACGTCAACGACGAGGGCAAATATGTCAAGAAGAGCGTTCTGGATAACTATGTCTACCCCGACCAGTACAAGCACTTCTTCCCGCGCATGTGGAGCCCGCTCAAAAGCAGCGAGGATTACGAAGCCTGGGCGGCATACCGTACGCGCAGCGACTTCGCCCGTGACGACAACGGCGAAATAATCCGCGACGAGAACGGCCGTCCCGTCAAGATAGATGTGCCGGACTACGGCCGCAAGGTGGTCTATATGGGTGCCGACGGGCAGCAGCGCAGTTTTGTCGAACCGACATTCGGCGAGAACCTCCACTTCTTCTTCTCGTACCAGTTGAACTACATGTACTGGCGCTACTTCCTGTGGAACTTCGTCGGCCGTCAGAACGACATTCAGGCCTCGAAGTCGACCCTCACCGACGGAAACTGGCTCTCGGGCATCAAGTTCATCGACGAGATCTACCTCGGCCCGCAGGACAACCTGCCCTCTGACATCGCTTCGAACAAGGGCCGAAACACTTACTACTTCCTGCCGTTCATACTCGGCCTGATAGGTCTCATATACCAGCTCAACCGCGACCCCAAGAACTTCTCGATCGTCATGTGGCTCTTCATCATGATGGGTATCGCACTGGTGATATATTTCAATACTGCCCCCTCCGAGCCGCGTGAACGTGACTATGTATATGCCGGATCGTTCTACGCCTTCTGCATCTGGATCGGAATGGGTGTGCTGGCCGTAAGGGACCTGCTGGTACGCATCTCAAAACGCGACAACAGGGTCATGGCGGTCGTTGCAACACTCATCTGCGCCGTCGTGCCGACTATCCTGGCCGCACAGAACTGGGACGACCATGACCGCAGCCACCGTTACGTGGCCCGCGACATCGGATACAACTACCTCGAATCGACGCTGCCAAACTCGATAATCCTCAACTTCGGCGACAACGACACCTTCCCGCTCTGGTACAACCAGGAGGTCGAGAATGTGCGCCACGACGTCAAGGTGATGAACATGAGCTACCTGGGCGGCGAATGGTACATCGACGAGATGCGCCTGCGCTCGAACGATGCCGCGCCGGTACCCTTCTCGCTGCCGCGCGAAAAGTACACCTACACAAACGAAGTGATCCCGATCGTCGAGCGGTTCGACACCCCGATCGACATCAAGGAGGCTATCGACTTCATTGCCAGCGAGAACCCTCATTCGAAAATACAGCTCGTCGACGGAAGCTATTCGGACTACCTGCCCTCGCGAAGGCTGGCCCTGCCCGTCAACAAGGAGAATGCAATAGCCTGCGGCATCGTCAAACCCGAAGATGCTGACCTGATGGTCGATACGATATACATCGACATCAGCAAGGGTAAAACCGTAATCGAAAAGAGCGAACTGATGTTCCTTGACCTGCTGGCAAACTTCGACTGGAAACGCCCGCTCTACTTCACGCAGGTCTATTCGCTGCAGAAGTTCGGCCTGATCGAATATCTCCAGTTCGACGGCTATGCATACCGCTTCGTGCCGATCCGCACGCCGCTCAAGTCGCGGTACGACATCATCGGACGTATCGACACCGAATATGCTTATCCGTTGATGATGAACAAGTTCCGCTACGGAAACATTTCCGATCCGCGCGTCTATGTCGACTACTTCATCACCTACAACTTCAATGTCGCCCATGCCCGCGATTCGTTTGCGGCGCTGGCCAAGCAACTCGTAAAGGAAGGCGACAAGCAGCGGGCTATCGAGGTTCTCGATACGGCAGTCATGCGGATGCCGTTCTCGCAACTGCGCTATTCGGAGATCAGTACAATACCCATCATCGAGGCATACTACGAAGCCGAAGGGTTTGAAAAGGGAGATTCGATACTGCTCGACTACGCCCGCGTGCTGACCGAGAATATCGACTACTATGCACGCTTCGAGGGCGACAAACAGTATCAGGTGACACCGGTACTCGACGACTACCTGCAGATCTACGAGATGCTCTACCTGACGGCAGCGCGTTACGGCCGCCGCGACGTGGTGGAGAGCATGAACGGTTTTTACCGCTCGATCGGCGTCGAGGAGCAGGACCTGATCAAGCTCCTGCCGCAATAGTCCCCGTGTGGGCCGCCGTTGCATGGCCCGCAGGCGATTATGCGGCACCGCTTACCTCCGCCGCTACGAACAGAGCGGTGCGTAACAACCGCCGGGGGGGGAGATGCAGATCCGGGAAAAGCATGACCGACGGGAGTTGGACCGGGAGAAGTTGTACTGAGGCAGGTATAATCGGCAAAACGAAATGTGATGGAATTAAAAACCAAATGCGATTCCCGCCCACTCTAATACAACTAAAACCAAATGTAATATTTTTTTCGCACGCACACAAAAACAACATCGTTCGAACAGCGGTCAAACGCCAATCGAACGATGTTGTTTTATTGATACAGTTACTGGAACAGAGTCGCCTGAGATCGCTCCTCATAGTTGCACACCATCCACTCCTCCTGTCGTCGACGGCTCGACTTCGAGGCACTGATAGTCCGCTCGATGCGGTGGATGATCCATCCGTTGCGCTGGGCATATCGGTCGATCATATCGAAGGGGAACATCGTCAGCATGAACTTCCCCTTCACCGTCTCGAGGAGTTTCAGTAGCTGCTCCATATTCTGCTCGTTGAACGTGTCTTCATAGTGTCCGCAATCCGAGTTCACGTAAGGCGGGTCGACGAAATGAAAGGCCTCTGGCGCATCATAACAGGCAATCACGTCGAGGGCATTCCGGTTCTCGATCGTTACCCGCTCAAGCCGCACGCAGATCTGTTCTGTGAATTCATCCTTTGCATTGCGCAACTTCTTGGCCATAGTCCCGGAGAAATCGTATCCGAATGTGCCGTCCATCATCGAGGCGAACGACATCTTACATAACGCCCAAACTGCCCAGGCACGCTCGACGGGCGAAAAGAACTGCGGGTAGCTGTTGATATGCCCGGCGTGAGCGTGAACATCCCGACTGTGCAGCGTCTTCTCGATCTGCTCTTTCAATTCCGGGTAACAGACCTTCGCCATCCAATAGAAGTTCGTCAGCTCCATGTTGATATCATTGATCACCTCGGCCTCGGCCGGACGTTTGGCAAATAACACGGCAGCTCCCCCGCAGAAGGACTCCGTGTAGATCTTGTGAGGCGGTATTAACGGTAAAATATGTTTGAGCATCGTCTGTTTGCCTCCATAATATGAAATTGGTGTTCGCATGTTTGCTTTTAGATTAAAATACGTATCTTTGTATATCCTCTTACTTACCACAAAAAAATGCCTAACCGCAATTGAGGTTTTCCCCCGGTTGTGCGGTTAGGCGCGTTTGTGTTAGTACGTAGGTAAGAGGACTACTAACAGACCGGGGGATTTTTTATTCCCCCCAATAGAAATTTGTTTATCAATCAGGCTTCTGGCATCCAGGCTTTGAGCCAGGGCTCGTCAGCCTGCAAAGGTCTCAGAAAAGATCTTTAACAAACATGCTCCAGCCAGCCTCAAGATCTCGCATACAAGCAGTAACGCCATTCTCATAAACAGACATGGCTGAAACAACTGGCACCATCACATCCTTATTGGTAGTTGTAATTCGGACATCAGGGGCTACAAGCGATCTTTCAGAGACGAATTCGACATACTTGTCTGTATTGTTCTCGGTAGATGGCGCCCAGCGTGATATCAGTTTCCGCAGTGTGTCCAACCCATATTTGCGCTGGTAGTTGTTGAGCAGTTTGAATGCAGCCCTATACCCATGGGCCATTGACTCAAACTGAGCAAAACGACTGTCGGCAGACGGCACGATCTCTCCCTGCCACGGAGTGCCGCTCCGAGTCTTCTCGATATTCAGAGGATTGTTGTTTCGCAATCCTCTCGGCATAGACTTGTTGATTGTCGTCATAAGCTTATCCATTTATTTGTTGAAGAATCCCATTTTCTGATGCCGGCTTCCGATACCATGAAACCTACATTTCCGCACCGTATCTGGAATACCGTCCGAGCCTCGTTATTGAAGAAGCCGATATACTGTGACGGCGATTTGCCGAATATGTAGCCATTGCCGTATATATCAGACCGCACTTCGCCACTCTCGGTTTCGTAGGTCAGCAGGCCTGTGGCCGAGGAGGTGAGAGAATACTCATAATTGTTACCTGCCATCCCGTTGAAGCAGGATATTGTGGCGGTAAGTACAATATCGTAATTGCCTGTAACCAGGTTAAAGGTGCCGCCGTCATAAAATACATATACGGGAATACCGCGGCCGGATTGCTGTCCATACACCTGATATATCGGTACGAGGGTGCCGCTTTGACGATTCTTAAATGCTATCTCGACGTCCAGACTGGCAATATTGTCATTACCGGAAACCTCGGCGACGATCTGTATCGCCGGTACCTGGACAACGTTTGTAGCAGCCTCGATGCCGTGAATAGGCAGGTTCGTCAACAGATATTCTACAACAGGGTATGATAGCATTTTGACCTGATCGCTGTAGACGGAGACATTGGTTAACACCCTTGAGCCTTTCGATCCGGTCACATTAAGCAGAGACTGGAATGGATTGTCTCCGGAAGCCATTTGAAACTGCTGTGGCGTGATTCCCATCGAGCGTTTGGCTGTTCCGTTTTGCAGAAGACCGAATTCGAGACCCTCGCCAGGTGCCTGAAGCATGTACTGCATCTGATCTGAAAGACGGACAACACCGTTTTTGAACAGCGCATAACCGGCATTCTGAAAGTCCTGGTCGTCCTGCACATCGGCCATGATGAACGGCAGGTTGTCCTGCCCATTGGTTACGCCTGCGCGAATTTTGTCACCCTCCCGCGTAACGACCGCTCCGGTAAGTACAACACCATGCGAAATCTCGGTCGCTTGATTCGAGAAGGCGTCTTTCAGATATTGAATACTGTCCAGACCTTCTTGTATTAGAGCCTTTTGATCGTTATATGACGGTTGCCACGATAACGCAGGTTTATTGCCGCGTACAAGCATTATTTTGTTATAGCGTGCTGTATTGCCAGCGCTCCCTCCGCTGGGGCCAGAGTACAGCCATAATGTACCCTGCTCCGCGTTACGGTTAGCGGTGAAAACCCCCGACATCACTTCCCCTGGTTTTAGGGTTAGAATATTCGAAGCCACTAATGACTGTTCTCCAGCATATAGAAGGCATATATATTCTGTCGGTGAACCTACAACATTCTCAATACTCTCTACCGATATTGCATACTGCTCGCCTTTTTTAAACGGCCCGAAGCTTGTTTTTGAAATACCTACCGCAGTCTTACTTTCTGATCCATCCAACAGATTTACCGATGAAAACTCCAAATCATCTACATATTTTTTAGCAGCCTGAGCAATTGCATCAAGGATGGTTTGTCGGGCCGTATAATATGCAGCTATATTTGCGTAATCTGTCCCTACGGCAATCTCGTTCGGCGAGGACGCGGTGTACTTTGTGAGGGCTGTATTTGCGGCGGTATAAGCTGTCTTATAGGCGGTCGTTGATACACTATATTGTCCTGCCTGTGCAATAATCTCCGCATATTCAGCCTGTATATCAGCTTGCTGTTGTTTGAGAGCGGTTTTCTCGGTTGGCGATATATATGCGTCAGAGGCCCATTTGTCGAGTTGGGACTTATTCTCTACAGCATCGGCTTTAGCTTCGTCAGCGGTCTGTTGTGCAGCATCTGCGGCGGCTTGGGCAGCATCTATATCTTCTTGGACATCGTATGTCGATTCTACAAACGTATAAGGCGCTTTAACATCTCCCTCGTATAGGCATACCCAATCAACATCGCAGGGATTGTCAGGAGCTGTATCTGATGGATAATTATATAATCGCAGCACTATGTCGTTGGCGTTTGTGCTGGGGTTGAAGGTGAATGTTAGAGAGTGATTTTTCCCTTGTATATGAGTTGCAACTCCTTGTGGCGAGCTGCCCGCGCTATCCCATAGGCCGAAACGCTGGTTGCCGGAAACATCGCCGGAAATCATTAAGGTGTATTTGTTTCCTGACACTAACGCTTTATTTAGCGAAATCGTCGTTATGAAGAAGGCGGCGACACCCGTTAAACCATAATCGCCGTGTTTAACGATGTTTACTGTCCCCACTTCGATAGCATCTACCTTCCCTTGTGCAATCGCATCGGCAACCAGATTGGTGAACCGGCTGACTTCTGCGTCGTATGCCGCGAAATAAGTATTATACGCTGTCCGCTGAACCTCAGTTAGTGTCGTATCCGTATCGTTGTTTACAGCAACCGTACCCGTGAGGAAAGTAGTGAGGTTAGTATATGCCGTTTGTAGCGCGGATATTGATACGCCGTATGTCGTAGCATCGGATTGGTATGATGCATACTCCTTCTGCATCTGTGCAAGGCGGTTGCGAAGGGTTGCTTTTTCCTCCTTACTGATTACGTCATCTGAGGACATCTGACGAAGCCGAAGTTGGGCATCATTCACGAGTTGCCAATCTGCGGCCGTGCCGGTAGTACCTTCGGCACGGTCAGCATTACTGATGTATATATCCCCGCTGGTTTTAATCCAGAGGTCAT
>URTU01000078.1 GCA_900550925.1 uncultured Alistipes sp.
GGCGGGAGCCACGGGCGGTCGAGATCCGCGAAGTGGCGATACGGGCCCCGCGCCTGCAACTGCACGGCGATACGGTTACATACAACGTTGCAAGTTTCACCGAGGCGCAGGACCGTTCGATAGCCGACGTACTCCGGAAAATGCCCGGCATCGATGTCGACAAATCGGGGCAGATCAGCTACAACGGCGACCCGATCAACAAATTCTACATCGAAGGGCTCGACATGCTCGACGGCCGGTACTCGCTGGCGACAAAAAACATCGCCCCGCAGGATGTGGCGAGCGTCGAGGTGCTCGAAAACCACCAGCCGATCAAGGCGCTTTCGGGCATTTCATTCAGCGACCGCGCCGCGCTCAACCTGCGTTTGCAGAAACATGCCCGTTCGCACTGGACGGGAACGCTCCGCGCAAACGGCGGCTGGGCCCCGACGCAGCCCCTGTGGGACGGTTCGCTGTTCTCGATGCGCATCGGTGCGGGCAGCCAGTCGATGTTCAACCTCAAGAGCGACAATACCGGCAACGACCCTACCTCCGAACTGCAGCAACTCTCGGTCGATGAAATAATAAACGGCGGCAGCAACTACTCCGCTCCCCGGTGGTTCCTTACCGGCACCACCTCGGCACCGCTGGACGAGCGTCGCACCCGCTTCAACCGTTCGCATCTGGCCAGTGCCGACAACCTCTGGAAACTCTCGGACGACTACCAGCTGAGCAGCCATGTGGCATACGGTTACGACCGCACAACATCCCGATACACGGCACGGACGGTACGCTATCTGGCCGACGGCGAGCGGGTCGAGAGCATCGACGAGAATTCCCGCCTGCTGGAGCAGCAGTTGTCGGCCCAGGTGAAACTGCTGGCCAATACCGAACGTTTCTATCTGAATGACCGCCTTTCGGCCGATCTGACGTGGAGCGGATTCCGGTCGGACCTGACGGGCAGCTACCCGAACCGTCAGGAGGCCTCGGCACCGACCCGCCGCGTGGAGAACCGTCTCAACTACATCCGCCGCACCGGAAACCGCTCGCTGACCTTCAACTCCGACATCATGTACCTTGCCCAGCCGCAGTGGCTCGAAGTGATGCGCAACGACACTTCACAGCGCCAGCAGATCGGCATCAACCTCTTCCATACCAATAACAACATCTCATTCGGGATACAGGCCGGGCGCCGCTGGTCATT
Organism: uncultured Alistipes sp.; assembly: GCA_900550925.1. Taxonomy (GTDB): domain Bacteria; phylum Bacteroidota; class Bacteroidia; order Bacteroidales; family Rikenellaceae; genus Alistipes. The sequence continues at coordinate 1,184 of URTU01000078.1, forward strand.
CACCGTGAACGGCGGTATTTCGGCAATGTTCCGCCGCTTCGACAGCCGTCTGACCGGCGTGGATCCCGAAATACTCGGACGTCCAAACGGCGAAAACACCACTGCCGATCAGGCCGCACTCTCCGGCCGTTCGACATTCGGATATGTCGCGGCCTCGCTCCAACCCTCGGCAACATTCAACACGTCAAAAATACGGCTCACGCTTGACCTGCCCGCCGAATTCCGCCGCTACCGGCTCGAAAAACAATCCTGCAACCGTCCGGTCTGGAGCAGCAGGTTGTCGGCCCGCTGGAACGTCTCGGCCTACTGGACACTCTCGGCATCGGGCAGCATCGGGCAGTCCACCACCGACGACGATCAGATATTCCCGACAACCCTCATGCGCAACTACCGCAATCTGACAACCGGCATAAGGGCGCCAAAACAGACAACACAACAAGCACTCTCGGCCGGCATAAAATACCGCAATCCTCTTAACGGGATATTTTTCAATCTGTTTGCCATGCGTTCGTGGAACCGGATGCCGCTGATCTCCGAACGCCGTTTCGAGGGCGATTTCATTCTGGACAGCTGGATAGAGCTCCCGAACCGCTCGTCATCATGGCACGTTGCGGCAGACATCAGCAAGAACCTCGATGCCATGCACGGACAGGCCGGTCTCGACCTATCTTACCAGTCCTCCGACATACAGACCATACAGCAAGGTGTCACGATGCCCTACAGGACAGCAATATTAACCCTCTCGCCGCACTTCAACTGCCGCATCACCCGCTGGATGAATGCCGAATACCGGCTGAATTACCACACATCACGCCTGAAGATAGAGGGAGAGTCCGGCTCTTCGCAGCACGCCTTCGACCAATGTCTGGCGTTGAATATCACCCCGACCGAAGCGCTCGTACTGCAGCTCTCCGGCGAGCATTACTACACCCGGCTCACCTCGGAGACAAGCAAGCATCTGTTTCTGGCCGACATCTCGGTCCGCTGGAAGATCTCCGAAAAGTGGGAGCTTTCGGCATCGGTCGACAACCTGTTCAACCAGTCACAATACGCCTATACGCTTTTCGACGGCCTCAGTTCCTCGTCGTACAGTTACGGAATACGCCCGCGAGATATCCTCGTCGGTGTCGGCTGGAAGTTCTGAGACCGGATGGATGAGGCCGGATGGATGAAGTTGGATGCATGAAATCCCATGTGTGCAACCGGATGTGCCGCGTCCCAAAATCCCAAGCCAGGCCGGTTGTATACGCCCCATCTCCACCATCCGCCAAAAAAGCCGTCCCGATATGTTTCGGGACGGCTCTATCATAACAACCGCTCGGGGCGCTGTCAGCCAAAACGCTGCTACTTGACCGGAATATCGTTGATCTTCCATCCGGGCGATTTCTTGGGCTTTTCCTGCTCGGGGCGCTTCATGTAGACGCGGCTGAAGTCGAAGAAATAACCTTTGTTTCCATCCTCATCCTTGACCCGCAGCTGCACGTACTCCACCGAGCGGCTGCGCACCTGACGGCGTATGATCTCACCGCCACGCCACGCCGTAAAGTCAGCCGCATGCTGGAACGTCAGCACATGCCACGGAGAACTCTCCTTGGTCCCCGATCCGGATGCCGCAATCGTCGCCATGACCTTGTTCATACGGTCGTAATTGATGCGTTCGTTGACACGGTCGCCCAACTTGCCGTAAGCAAAGGTCAGGAAATTGAGATTGCTCGGCGAAAACGGATCCCGAACCATGATACGGTTTCCTGCCTCGACAATCTGCACCAGCTGCAACGAATCGGGATACTCCGTCGTGGCAAGGATCGCCAATACGTCATGCACCCCGGGATCCGGTTCCAGAGGACGGTAGTTGTCGTCATACACAAAACCGTAATAGAGATAATAGTAGTCGTCGAGCGTCAGGGTCGTATCGCCAGCCATATACCGCTCCATCAGGTGCGGATAGTAGTGCGGCGATTCGCCGTCGATTATCTCGGCCAGAATCTCTTCATTGTCCGGAACACGCTGCTGTGCCATGCCCGTCGCCGGCAAAATCAACAGCATCAAAAACAGGATTCTCAACATAAACAACAGTTATTTCATTGCTCTTAAATTCACTAACGTAGCCCCGACACCCAAAATTGTCCGCCTGAATGCAATATTCCCTCTGCGGGACTCAATGCGTCAGATCCCGTTGCGTTCGATCAACATCCGCAACCGTTCGGTCAGTTCGTCGCTGGCCGGGACAAGCGGCAACCGGAAATTGGGTTCCACCAGCCCCTTGATCGACAGCGCCGTCTTGACACCGACAGGATTGCCCTCGGCGAAGAGTGCTTCGATGGCTTCGTCCATCCGTGCATATTCCGCCTCGGCCGTCATCCAGTCGCCCGCAAAGGCAGCGTTCACGGCCCGCATGAACGAGGCGGTAAAGACATCGGCCGCAACCGAAATCACACCGTCTCCGCCCCGCCGGATCAACGGCAGCGCCATCGAGTCGTCACCCGAAATGACCATGAATCCATCGGGACGGCCGACCAGCAACTGTTCGATCTGTCCGATATTTCCCGAAGCCTCCTTGATCCCGACGATGTTCGGAACCTCGCGGGCAAGCCGCAGCGTCGTCTCCGGAAGCATGTTGACACCCGTCCGCCCGGGGACGTTGTATAGTATCACCGGCAGCGGCGAGGCTCCGGCAACCACCCGGAAATGCTCATAAAGCCCGCGCTGTGTCGGCTTGTTATAGTATGGCGTGATGCTCAGTATGGCCGTCGCATGCGACAGGTCGACCCGCGAAAGCTGTTCGATAACCTCGGCCGTCGAGTTGCTCCCAACGCCTACCACTACCGGTACGCGTCCTGCCACACGCTCGTCGACAAAGCGCGATATGTCGACATGCTCCTCGATCAGCAACGTCGGTGTTTCGGCCGTCGTCCCCAACGTGACTATATAATTGACCCCGTTGCCGATCACATAATCGATCAGCCCGCCCAACGATCGGTAATCTATCGAACCGTCCGCGTTGAACGGCGTTACAAGTGCCGCACCAACTCCGTGCAGCGTTTCATTTATGTTGTTCATACGTTTTTTCTCTGATTTGTGATTGATAAATGTTGTTGATCTCCCGCATGAAGGGGAGTGCCCTGTGCGGCCTGCGGCACAACATGCCACTCCGGCCCGTTTAGAATATCCTCAGCCCCCTCAGGGCTTTCGGCCCTCCTCCGACGCGAACAGTTCCAGTTCGGGTGCAGAAGCGGCATCCGTACGTTTTATCCTGGATTTCACCTGTTTGACTGCCGGTTGCTCCGACACTCCCGCCGTGGCCGCATCCGATGAGGCTGAATCGGGGCTGGCCGCCGCAACAGCTCCATCCGCACTCTTGTCAGACTCTACTGCGTGATACATCTCATCGTCATGAATGGCCGAAGATCCTGCACTGTCCGATGCAATCATGGCTTCGAACTCCGTCTCGTCGATCATCCTGATTCCAAGCTTTGTGGCCTTCTGCAACTTTGCCGGACCCATCTTCTCGCCCGCCACAAGCAGATCCACATTGGCCGAAACGGCCGACAGGTTCTTGCCTCCGTGCAGTTCGATCAACTCCTTCATCTCGTCGCGGCTGTGACGAGCAAACTTGCCCGACACCACGATATTCATCCCCGCAAACACCTCCGAACGCAATTCGCGCGCCTCCGCCTCAAAACATAGGCCCGCAGCCCGCAGCCGCTCGATAATGGCACGGTTGCCTTCGTCGGCAAAGTAATCAATGATGCTTTCGGCAATCTTCTCACCGACCTCGTCCGCCTCGATCAACTCCTCCGGCGTAGCCCGCATCACGGCATCCATGTTGCCGAAATGAGCTGCCAGATATTTCGCCGTGGTCTCGCCCACGAAACGTATTCCCAACGCAAACAGCACCCGTGCAAACGGCACGTTGCGAGAATTGCGGATACTCGCAATGATATTCTCGGCCGACTTCTCGCCCAGGCGCGGCAGGACAGCCAACTGTTCGGCCCGCAGGTCGTACAGATCGGCAACGTTGTTCACCAGACCAGATTTGTACAACAGTTCGACCGTCTCCTCACCCAGCCCCTCGATATCCATCGCACGGCGACGGATAAAGTGTATGATCCGCCCAACGATCTGCGGCGGGCAATGGCTCTGGTTCGGACAGTAGTGCTTTGCCTCGCCCTCGTAGCGCACCAGAGGCGTGCCGCACTCCGGGCATCGGTCTATATACTCGAACGGGCGGCTGTCGGCAGGTCGTTCCGACAGTTCGACACCCGTAATCTTCGGAATTATCTCGCCCCCCTTCTCGACATAGACCATGTCTCCCAGCCGGATATCGAGCAGCGCAATCTGTTCGGCATTGTGCAGCGTAGCACGTCGCACCGTGGTTCCCGCCAGCAGAACCGGTTCGAGATTGGCGACAGGTGTAATGGCCCCCGTCCGGCCCACCTGGAAATCGACGCTCAACAGACGCGTCAGCGCCTGCTCGGCTTTGAACTTGTAGGCCACCGCCCAGCGCGGAACCTTGGCCGTAAAGCCCAACTGCTGCCGCTGCGAATAGTCGTTGACCTTGATCACCACGCCGTCGGTCGGGAATGGCAGCGAATGCCGCGCCTCATTCCAATACGATATATAGTCATAGACCTCGTCTGCCGAGCGGCAGATTCGCATCTTGTCGGAGATCTTGAAACCCCACTCGCGGGCCTTCATCAGGCTGTCCCAGTGCGATGCGGCGGGAATCCCCTCCCCGACCAGCTCGTACAACGTACAATCCAGCCCGCGCCGTGCAACCACCGCCGAACTCTGCTGCTTCAGCGTACCGGCCGCTGCATTCCGCGGATTGGCGAAGAGCTGCTCACCGGCCGCCTCGCGTTCGGCATTCAGACGGTCGAACGAGGCATATGGCATATAGATCTCGCCGCGGATCTCGAACAGTGGCGGATAATCCCCGCCGGAGAGTTCCAGCGGAATCGTACGCACCGTCCGCACGTTTGCCGTCACATCATCCCCCGAACGGCCGTCGCCGCGCGTCACGCCCTGCGACAACCGGCCGTCGACGTATGTCAGCGAAATGGCCGTACCGTCGAACTTCAGTTCGCAGACATACTCCACACGCCCCACCTCGCGTTCGACCCGTTCGAAAAACTCCTTCAGGTCATCCACAGAGTAGGTATTTGCCAGCGAAAGCATCGGATAACGGTGCTCGACCGTCCGGAAATCATTTGTCAGATCGCTCCCGACACGGTTCGTCGGCGAATTGGGATCGGCATATTCGGGATACTCCGCCTCGAGCCGCTGCAACTCGTGCATCCGTTCATCGAACTCGAAATCACTCACTTCGGGAGCATTCTCGATGTAATACTTCCGATTCTGTTCGTTCAGCCAGCGGCGCAGTTCCTCTATTCTCTCCTTCATGGTTCAGGACGGTCTTACCGTTTCTCGGACAAAGATAGTGATTTTGTCGTTCCTTTAGCACACCGATGCATTTTTAATGCCCGATTGCAACGTCTCGCCACCCAATCGGAGCGGATATCGAAATATTTCGAAAAAAAATTGCCCGTATGTATCGCCATATACATTTTTTGGTATATTTGCGGAAAATTTTCTGAAAGGTATTATGGCCAAAGTCTCTAACACAAAGAAACATATCGTTACTTCACTTCACAACCTGCCCCTCGAACTGCAGGAGGAACTCAAGAAAAAATATCCCAACGGTTTTACCGACGTCATGATTCGGGTCGACAAACCGCAGGGCGATTTCTTCTATGCCGTTCCATTCGAAACCGAAGATACAAGCTATCTGGTAAAGATCGATGTCAAGATCGACGTCCAGCTCAACGGAAACATGGATGACGATGCCGACAACGACTACTACGACGAGGATGAGATCCAGGGTGCCGACGAGATCGCCGATACCGAAGGGGACGACGACAACGACGACGACTGATCGCAGCGGAAGCGAAAACTCTCGGGACACGGAAAACAATCCGTGTCTTCGTTTTTAAAACACACGGTAACGATCTGGCGCGAACCACGGGAACAATCTGACGCGAACCACGGGAGCCTCTGGTGCGAACGCACGAGGACGATCAGACGCACAGATTCGCTCATCGCACCATAACCAAACCCGATTCCGTACAATTACGGCTCGCCCAAAACAACATAACACGAAAGTTACACACGCATGAAACGACTGACAGCAAATCTCGCCATTGCATTGTGCGCTGTCGCATCAGTGTCGCATATCAATGCTGTCATGGCCGTTCCGGCAGGTATCACCGTCCCGTCCGCCGCTCCATGCACCGATATTGATGCCGGACGCTTCAGCATGGCATGCCAGGCGCCTTCCGGCCCAAACGCCACGGCCGACAACGACAATCCGGTTCGTGCCGACTCGCTCATCGAGTTCGCCGTACGGTATATCGGTACACCATACGGATACGGCGGAACGACCGAACGGTATTTCGACTGCTCGGGATTCACCGGCTTCGTATTCAACCGTTTCGGGATCGCAATACCACGTACGTCGCGCGACCAGTACACTTCGGGAGAATCGGTCACGGAGGGCGACTGGATGCCGGGTGATCTGGTATTTTTCGGCGGAAGGGCCCAATCCTCGTCAGTAAACCATGTAGGCATCGTCGTCGGGACGCTCGACAACGGCTCGTTCGACTTCATCCACGCCAGCACCTCGAAAGGCGTCATCGTCAGCAATTCAGCCGAAAAATACTATGCCGCACGTTATATCGGTGCCCGACGCCTCTTCGAGCCATATCAGAGCAGGGATGTATGGGAGTTGCTGACCGAACGCTTCAGCATAAATATCGAGCGTGGCGAGGAGCTGCATGCCATCGACGGCATCATAAAGCCCTACCAGCCCTCAAGCAAACAGGAGATCAAACGCCTGACAAAGCTCAAGCGGCGCTATTCATCACGTAAATAAGCCCCACTCCGGCAAATATCGTTGCATCCTGCTCACCGACAGTTGTATTTTGCGTACAGCCGTTGCAGACTGTCTGCCGATCGTGGTATTCCGGTCCGAAGATTTTTGTTCACGACCCATACTGCCGGCCCGTAAATCCGATACCGTTCACCTCCACCGGCCGCCTGTCCCCTCTCGAAACGCACTTCCGGGCCCCAAGACCTGTCAACGCACTCCGAAGAACCAACACCCTGTATCCGCAAAAAAAATCCGGGGCCGCCGTATTTTCATACTGCAGCCCCGGACAAACTATATATTTCTAACGATCCTGTCGATTACCAGTTCAGAATCTTGCGGAAGTCGTATTTCTCCGGATCGGCGACATACTTCTTTGCAGCCTCGTAATCGGCCTCGGTAATATAGTTGAGCAGATAGTTGACAACCTGCTTGAACTTGTCCGATTCGATGTTCACCAGACGGGGCGGAATCTTGCCCGTCTCGGGATCCTGAAGGTCCTTCAGATAGAGCGGCTGAACGTTTCCGGCAGGAGTTACGTAGACCATGCAGCCGGTCTTGCCCTCGCTGAAGAGCTTGTAGACGCCCATACCCAGCTGCGAGCAGTAATCCAGGTCGTAGGCGATCGGGGTCTGGCAACGCACCTCGTAACCGATCTCCACCGGACGGGACTTGACCTTGATGCCGATCTCTTTCAGTTTGTTTTCGAGCATCTCGTTGAAGATGTGGGCCTTCGAAACCTTGCCCAGTTCGGGATGTCCGTGCTCGTCGTAGGTGAAGTGTACGCCCGACTTGCGGATCTCCTCGTTCGACAGGGCGTGGAACACTCCCTCCGAAATCATCGCAACACCGTATTCGATACCCATGATCTTACGCTTGATGATCGACGAAACAACCAGGTTGACGATCTTCTCGAC
>URTU01000079.1 GCA_900550925.1 uncultured Alistipes sp.
GGTGCCCGTTGTTTTGCCCCGCCGTTACGACGACGCCTCGCTCGAAACGATGGCCGTAAAGGCGGCAGCCGACTTCGGAGTGATGTTGCTCGACGGTCTGGCAGACGGCATCTGGATCGAGGCCCCGCAATTCACGCCGGAAGAGATCCGCGATGTCGAGCTGATGATTCTGCAGGCCTCGCGAGTCCGCTTCTCACGCACAGAATATATCGCCTGCCCGGGTTGCGGCCGTACGCTTTATGATCTGCAGTCGACACTCGAACGGATCAAGGCGGCTACCTCGCACCTGAAGGATCTCAAGATCGGGGTGATGGGGTGCATCGTGAATGGTCCGGGCGAGATGGCCGATGCCGATTACGGGTATGTGGGAGCAGCGCCAGGGCGCATAACGCTTTACCGCGGCCGCGAGGTGATCGAACGCAATATCCCGCAGCAGGAGGCTCTCGAACATCTGATAGCGCTGATCAAGGCCGACGGCCGGTGGCACGACCCGCAGTAGTCCCAATGGCCGCAAATACCAACAAACATCAAACGGTTTAATTAAATTCCAGTCGCTCAATGTCGCCTGTCGCCAAAACGATTCTTCCGGTCACCTATCTCGGCAACGTGCAGTGGTTCGCCCATCTGCTGGGTGACGAATGCGTGGTGGATGTGGGGGAATACTACCTGAAACAGAGCTACCGCAACCGCTGTACGATCCTCTCGGCCAACGGCGTCATGTCGCTGTCGGTACAGGTGGTCAGGAGCAATCGGCCGCATGTGCCTGTTCGCGATGTGCGGATCGACTACTCGAAGCGCTGGCAGCATCAGCATTGGGTCTCGATCGTCTCGGCATACAAGTCCTCGCCCTATTTCGACTTCTACGGCGAGGCTTTCGAACCGTTCTATCAACGGCGTTACGATTTTCTGGTGGATTATGACCTTGATCTGTGCCGTACCGTCATGCAGGTGTTGGGTATGCCGGACGTATTACGGATCGTAGACAGCCGTGACGGACTGCCCGATGGGCCGTATAATGACCTGCGCGGGAATTTTTCGCCCAAGCCGCGTCTGGCGCGTGAGGATTCGCGTTTTGCGGCGCGTCCATACTGTCAGGTTTTCGCCGACCGAATGCCTTTTGCCGCCAACCTGTCGATCCTCGACCTGATCTTCTGCGAGGGTCCGGAGTCGCTTTCTATCTTAAAATCCTGCCTATTGTAACCTCACAGCTGTCGTGAAGTTCCGAATTCGGAACAACGGCCTCGATCCTGTTTTCGCCAGGCTGGAGCGCCACGTTCCGCCAGACGAATATTCCGTTCCGGCCGTTCCGGCCGCCGAGCGAAACCCCGTTTACGAACAGCTCGACCGTAGCCTGGTTCGAGAATACACGTATGGTCTGTTTGCTCTCCTCACGTCTGGTCCAGCGGCGTTCGGCGATGTAGACGAACGGATCGTTGTGATTCCACAGCGCCTTGTAGAGATAGAAGGCATCCTTTGGCGTACGGCGGTCGAATGTTACCAGCCCGTAGTCGTTGATCCCGAGACCATTGATCTGCGTGCGCCGTGCCGCGCCGAAATCGAACATGTTGCCGGCTATAATGCCCCAGAACAACGTGTCATACGTATTCGTGCGCAGGTAGTATTCGTGGAAGCGGGTGTGCCACTGCTCGGGATGCCAGTTTTGTTCGACGCGCGGGCGGCGTGTGATGGTATCCTGATGCATGGGTGATCCTCCGGCGCTGTAGGTCAATCCGGAATGCAGCGTGCTCCAGTTGTCGCGCAACATCTTTTTCCAGAGGTCGAGTTCGTCCATCTCGCCGTTGAGCCAGCCGTAGGCCTGGTCCCATACGATCAGATCGGTGATGAAGTTTATGTCGCCGTCCTGGTTGCTGATGGCACCGGTAAGGCGTGTCGGGTCGATTTGTTTGGCCAGCGAGTCGAGTTCGCGGATATAGGGTCGGGGATCGTCGCCCGGAACGCTCAGTTTCGAGAAGATGCCCCAGATGATGACCGACGGGTGGTTATAGTTCTGGGCGATGATTTCGCGCAGCTGCTGACGGCCGTTTTCGGCCAGCTCCTTCGAGGTGTTGAAGGCGCAGTCGGCGATGAACGGCGAGTTGATCAGTGGCATGTCGCACCATACGGTTATGCCTCGACGGTCGCAGATATCGAAATAACGCTGTGCGGCCGGTTGGGTCATCATGCGGACGGTATTTGCACCGCACTCCTCGACCAGTGCCATGTCTTCATCGATGTGCTGCGGCAGAAGCGCCGTGCCGACGGCTGCACGGTCGGTGGTGAGAGTGACGCCCTGTATCCTGTAAGGTTTGTCGTTGAGCCGTATGACGTTTCGCCCCTCTTCCATCGTGATGCTTCGGAATCCCGTAGTGACGACTACCGAATCCCGCGAAGCACCTGCTTCGAGCCGCACGGCGACCTTGTAAAGCGGCTGGTCACCGGATGCGGCGCCCCACAGTTGTGGGTTCTCAACCTTGAAGGGCATGGAGAATGCATAAGGGTCGCTGTGGGTGTCGAGTTTGACGCGGGCCTGGTCGTGGAAGACCGTATCGTTTGCGGGCGAGATGATTGCGAGGTCGACCTGAGCCTGACGCTCGGAGAAGCCCGAGAGCAGGTGAATGTCTATCCGGCCTTCGACCCTGGAGCTGTCGACGTGCTGCGGGGTGACATATATTCCGTCGGAGGAGTAGTGCAGCGGCGAGATTGCTATCGGGTCGGTGACGATGAGTTCGACATCACGGTACAGTCCTCCATAGCAGTTCTCTTCGGGCGCGAGCGGCAGGATGTCGCTGTGCGTGGTGTTGTCTACCGTGACGCGGAAGGAGTTGACGGCGCCGTAATTGAGGAATTTGGTTATTTCGAATGTGAAGGCGGCAGCGGCACCGCGGTGCGAACCGACATATCGGCCGTTGACCCACAGGTCGGTAACGATCGAGGCGCCGTTGAAGCGGATAAATACGCGGCGGCCGTTCCATTCCGAGGGTATGTTTATGTTCTTGAGATAGTTGCCCGTGCCGCGCAGGTAGTCGGGACTGGCGGCGCCGGCATCGGCATTCCATGTGTGCGGCAGGCTGACGTAATTGGCCAGGTCGCTGCTGATGCGGTAGCCGAAAAAGAATTCCCATCGGGCGTTGATCGGATATCTGTCCCGGGCTGCGGCCGATGAAAACAATCCGATGAAAAGTAAAACAAGCAAATGACGTCTCATGGCAACGAATTTTGTATACAAAGATACGCAGAATCAAAAAAAATACTAAATTCGTGCGTAAAAAAGCGCCGACTACATTTTTTTATATATGAATATTATCGATATCGTTCTGCTGGCTTTGGGGGCCTGGGCCGTTTATGCTGGATTCCGTGACGGATTGGTTGTCCAGGCCGGCGGCATATTGAGCCTTGCGGTCGGATTGTGGCTGGCTTTCAGGTATGCAGCCGATGTGGGCCAGCTGTTCGGATTGCATGCCCCGGAGGGGGCCGTGGTCGGATTCATTGTCGTGCTGGTAATCGTGATTATCGTTGTGGCGGTGGTGAGCCGCCTGCTGCGAGGCGTGTTCCGACTGACGGGTTTCGGAATCTTCGACTCGCTGCTCGGAGCCGTGCTGTCGCTGCTCAAGGCCGCCGTAATAGTGAGCCTGCTGATCTGTGCGATAGATGCTCTCGATACCGAACGCAAGGTCATAAGCCAAAAAAAGATCGATTCGTCGCGGTTCTATACTCCTTTGAGGGAGTTCTCGGGACGGCTGTTTCCGGTGTTTGATGATGTCCGCGAGCAGGTGATGCAGGGAGTGGAGACCTTAGGCGGGAATAACGGGCCGGAACGGAATAAAAACAGTGAAATATGATGCAGGAGACCTTCGAAGGGACGGTAGTGAAGGCCACGGGCAGTTGGTACGACGTGCGGGATGAGGGCAGCGGCGAGATCCTGCAGTGCCGTGTGCGCGGGCGTCTGCGTCTGCGCGGGGTGCGTTCGACATCGCCTGTGGTGATCGGTGACCGTGTGCGGGGAAGGTGCGATGCTACCGGCCAGATGCTGATCGAAGAGATTGAACCTCGCCGCAACTATGTCATTCGGCGGGCCTCGAACCTCTCGAAGGAGTCGCACATCATTGCTGCGAACATCGACCGTGCCCTGCTGGTTGTGACGCTCTTCTCGCCGGCGACCAATTTCGAGTTCATCGACCGTTTCCTGGTTACGTGCGAGGCCTACCGGATACCGGTCACGATCATACTGAACAAGATCGACCTGGCCCGCAGCGAACCGGAACAGCTCGGACGTTTCGAGGAGGTCTATGCGCTGGCAGGGTATCGTGTTGTGGAGTGCTCGGCCGTGGGCGGCGAGGGTATGGAGACGGTCAGGGAGCTGTTGTCATCGGGGGTGACGCTGATTTCCGGCAATTCGGGTGTCGGGAAGTCGACCTTGATACGTGCCGTGGCACCGGATCTCGATATTCGTACCGGAGAGGTCTCGGCGGCGCACCACAAGGGCCGTCATACCACGACCTTTTCGCAGATGTACCTGCTGCCGTCGGGCGGTGCGGTGATCGACACCCCGGGTATCAAGGGGTTCGGACTGATAGATATTGAAGAGGAGGAGCTGGCGCACTATTTTCCGGAGATGATGCGGGTTGCACCCGGGTGCCAGTATTACAACTGCACCCATACGCACGAGCCGAACTGTGCGGTCGTGGAGGCGGTGCGTCGCGGGGAGATAGCCCTTGAGCGCTATGAGAGTTACCTGAAAATAATGGACGAGGATGAAAAATATCGAAAGTGAGTGGCTGAAAAACGATGCGGGGCGTGACGAACGCTGGTATGACGAGCGGATCGACCTGCTGCGTGGGTTCGTGACGGATGAGAGGGCGGCGGTGCTGGAGCGTACGCTGGCGGACAGGACGCGCTACATGACCGTCTGCATGGAGAATACGTTTCATCCGCAGAATGCCAGTGCGCTGGTGCGCCACTGCGAGGCCTTCGGCATACAGGACATACATACGATCGAGACGCGCTGCAAGTTCAACCCCAACCTGAATATAGTCCGCGGGACGGACAAGTGGGTCGACCTGAAGCGGCACCGCTCGACGGGCGATGCTATGGAGTACCTCCGGAAGACGGGGTACCGTATCGTGGCGACGACGCCCCATCGCGGCGACTCGACGCCCGAGACATTCGATGTGACACGCGGCCCGTTCGCGCTGGTCTTCGGGACGGAGCATGCCGGTATCAGCGACGAGGTTATGCAGGCTGCTACCGAGTATGTGCGGATACCGATGTGCGGCATGGTCGAGAGTCTCAACGTGTCGGCCTCGGCCGCAATACTGATATATATCCTCTCGTCGCGGATGCGCGAACAGGTCGCAGGATGGCAGTTGAGCGACGGGGAGCGCCGGCGGCTGCATTTCCGGTGGCTGGCCTCGTCGGTGCGCGATGCCTTCGGGATCCTGCGCCGACATTTCGACGATACGCCCCTGTTCGAGACCAGGTGAGGACCGACGGAGTGCGCTTCCGCCTGCGGTTGGCGGCGCGGTGAAACTGGATGGCGCGGGTGGGGCTGTATGGCACTCAGCCTTTACCCTAAAAATAGCGCGAGAAGAGTAGTCCTCTCCCTGCGGCCGGAAAGTGAAAAGTAGAATTGTAAGAAAAACATATTGAAGATGATATTGCGCAAGCAGTTTTTGCAACATGTGGCCCAGACATCGCCTTCGCCGATGCTGGTCGAGGTCGAACGGGCCGAAGGATCGTGTTTCTATACGCCCGAGGGCAAACGTTATTACGACCTTGTGGCTGGTGTTTCGGTGAGCAACGTTGGGCACTGTAATCCGGCTGTTGTTGAGGCGGTGCAGCGTCAGGCGGCCAGATACATGCATGTAATGGTCTACGGCGAACTGGTCGAATCGCCCCAGGTTCGTTATGCGGCACGGATTGCGGCGGCACTGCCCGATCCGCTTGAGAGCGTCTATTTCGTCAATTCGGGAGCCGAGGCTGTCGAAGGGGCGCTGAAACTCGCAAAACGTTATACCGGCCGCAGCGAGATGATCTCGTTCCGCAGGGCATATCACGGCTCGACGCACGGCGTCATGAGCATGATGGGTTCGCCCGAAGGCGAGGAGTGGAAAGCGGCTTTCCGTCCGTTGCTGCCCGATGTGCAGTCGCTGGTGTTCAACGATTTCGAAGAGCTGGAACGGATTACCCGCCGGACGGCCTGCGTGCTGGTGGAACCGGTTCGCGGCGAGGCGGGTATAGAACTGCCGGCCGAGGGATTCCTGCAGGCGTTGCGGCGCCGTTGCGACGAGGTGGGGGCGTTGTTGATATTCGACGAGATACAGACCGGTTTCGGACGTTGCGGCGAGATGTTCGCATGTCTGAAGTACGGCGTTACGCCCGACATAATCTGTCTGGCCAAGGCGTTGGGCGGCGGGATGCCGTTGGGGGCTTTCGTCTCGAGCGGGCAGATCATGTCGACGCTCAGTTACAACCCGACGCTCGGCCATATAACCACCTTCGGCGGGCATCCGGTATGCTGTGCCGCCGGCCTGGCTGCCATGGAATACATCGAGAAGAATGACCTGCATCACGCCTCGGAGGCGAAGGGCGCCCTGTTCGAAGAGTTGCTGCGCGACCATCCGGCCGTTCGGGAGATCCGCCGTAGCGGCCTGCTCATGGCTGTCGAGCTGGGAAGTTCCGAGCGTCTGTACGCAATCATGGAGCTGTTCAAGCAGGAGGGCATCATGAGCGACTGGTTCCTGTTCTGCGACACGGCCTTCCGCATCTCGCCGCCGCTGGTAATCACCGAAGATGAGATTCGGGAGTGTTGCCGGATTATCGTTTCGTGTCTCGACCGGCTGCCCTGACGGGATATTTTCGGCACGCTTTTTGTTGTATTCGGGGTGCCGCCGTGTGGATAACACGAAAAAAGTGGATGTGAAATTTGTAAAATCCGAAAAACATTGTTATCTTGCTGGCTGAAAATAATTGTTTATAAACTCTAAAATCGGATTGCCTATTGAAGAATGCTACTCTAAACCAATAAATTAGGAAAAGAGTATGAACGTTCGAGTATTAAGCGACCAGCAATTGCTTAATAATTATCTTTCGGGTGACCAGAGTGCTATTTCCCAACTTATAGACCGGCATCGCCGTCGCGTTTCGGACTATATCCGTATGATGGTTAAGGATCGGGATTTGGCCGACGATATCTTTCAGGAAACTTTCATAAAAGTGATCCGTGTGATCGACGAAGGTCGGTATACGGATAACGGGAAATTCTTGTCCTGGGTGCTGCGTATTGCCCACAATCAGGTGATCGACCACTTCCGCCAGATGAAACAGGGCGGCAAGGTGACCGAAGCCGATGCCGGATACGATATCCTCAATACGATGAAGTTCTCGTCGCGGACGGTCGAGGATCAGATCATTGATGCTCAGATCGAATCGCAGGTGAGAGCAATGGTCGACGCCCTGCCCGAAGAGCAGCGCGAAGTGGTCATGATGCGTTACTTCTCGGGTATGAGCTTCAAGGAGATCGCTGAACATACCGACGTGAGTATCAATACCGCGCTGGGACGAATGCGATATGCGTTGATAAACCTTCGCAAAATGATGAAGGAAAAACAACTCATTTTGAATTGACGGCATAATAAATCTCCGCGGCGTTGCGTTATATTTATGCTTTGAACCTATAACGTGCGCCTATGGAAGATTTGGACAAAAAAACAGAAAAATTGCAATTCGACGATGAGGATCTCCTGCTGGATAAGGTGATTTGCGGCGATTACGAGTTGCTGTATATCGATACCGTATTGCGGGAGACTTTCGGGGTATTGTGATCAAGAGGGTTAATTTTGATGAGAAGCGGAGAGCCGGACGGTTATCTCCGCTTCGCCGTTTATGGAGGCGGGTGAGACAGGCTGGCGGGAAGGTGCGGAAGGGTGTAATATGAGTCCGGACGGGGTGTTGCGGCTTCTCGAACGGAGGAATGATCGCCGCCGCCCGCCATCTGCCCGCCACGCGGTCCGGTCATGCAGAATTGCGGCGCCGCGTTGCGCAAAATCGGAATAATATCGCTATATTTGCCTGAATAAATCGAAGGATATGGCTGTGGATCGCAACATGAGAGGTGTGGAGACCGATTCGGAATTCGAAAACCGGATCCGGCCGCAGGAGCTTGACAACTTCTCGGGACAGGAGAAGATCGTCGAGAATCTGCGCATCTTCATCCGTGCGGCGCTGATGCGCGGCGAAACGCTTGACCATGTCCTGTTGCACGGCCCTCCGGGGCTCGGAAAGACCACGCTGGCCGGTATCATCGCCAACGAAATGGGGGCGCAGCTCAAAACAACCTCGGGTCCCGTGCTGGACAAGCCGGGCGACCTGGCAGGCCTGCTGACAAACCTCGAACGCGGTGACGTGCTGTTCATCGACGAGATCCACCGTCTGAGTCCGATCGTCGAGGAGTATCTCTATTCGGCCATGGAGGATTTCAAGATCGACATAGTGCTGGACAAGGGCCCCTCGGCGCGGTCGATTCAGATCGAACTGAATCCGTTCACCCTGGTCGGCGCAACGACCCGCAGCGGGTTGCTGACATCCCCGCTCAGGGCTCGTTTCGGCATACAGTGCCATCTGGAGTATTATGATTCGAAGGTGCTGGCCGGTATCGTACGCCGTTCGGCGAGGATTCTGAATATCGAGATCGACGATGCCGCGGCACACGAAATAGCCATGCGCAGCCGCGGTACGCCGCGTATAGCCAATGCGCTGTTGCGCCGGGTGCGCGACTTCGCGATGGTGAAGGGGGGCGGCCGCATCGAACTGGATATAACACGGTTTGCCCTTGAGGCGCTGAATATCGATTCGCGGGGGCTGGACCGTATGGACAACCGGATACTGTCGACGATCATTCAGAAGTTCGGAGGCGGGCCGGTCGGCCTGAATACAATAGCTACGGCGGT
>URTU01000080.1 GCA_900550925.1 uncultured Alistipes sp.
CACGGGCAACCTCGATCCGGTGACGGCCGACGGCATCATGCAGCTCTTCCGGCAGATCGCCGCACGGGGCTGCGCCGTGGTGATGTCCACGCACAACACGGCGCTGATCGAGAACTACCCAGCCCGCGCGATCCTCTTCGCCCAGGGGAAGATCCGCGAGGTGGATCTCGCGGCCGAATTGGGCTGATCTTGCCATTTCGCGAAAAAAACACTATATTTGTACGATATTTAGAACGACAACGAATGAGTACCGAACAAGAAAACGTTAAGAAGCAGGAAGAAGCATATTCCGCGTCGAATATCCAGGTCCTCGAGGGGCTGGAGGCCGTGCGCAAGCGTCCGGCCATGTATATCGGTGACATCGGCGAAAAGGGACTCCACCACCTGGTCTACGAGGTCGTGGACAACTCGATCGACGAGGCGCTCGCCGGATATTGTACGGATATCGATGTGACGATCAACGAAGACAATTCGATTACCGTCAGGGATAACGGCCGGGGTATCCCGACCGACTTCCACGAGAAGGAGGGAAAATCGGCGCTCGAAGTCGTCCTCACGGTCCTTCATGCCGGAGGCAAGTTCGACAAGGGTTCCTACAAGGTCTCGGGCGGTCTGCACGGAGTCGGCGTATCGTGTGTGAACGCCCTCTCGACGCTGCTCATCGCCGAGATCCACCGCGACGGGAAGATCTTCCGCCAGAGCTACAGCAAGGGCAAGCCCACCTCCGAAGTGGAGATCGTCGGCGAATGCTCCGACCGGGGAACGATCATCACCTTCAAGCCCGACGGCGAGATCTTCACCCATACGACCGTCTACAAGTACGAGATCCTGGCCAACCGCCTGCGCGAGTTGGCGTTCCTGAACAAGGGTATCCGCCTGAATCTCTTCGACAAGCGTCCCGACGAGGAGGGCAACACGCACGAGGACCACTTCTACTCGGAAGAGGGCCTCAAGGAGTTCGTCAAGTACCTCGACGCCACGCGCGGCACGCCGATCATCGAGCAGATCATCTACCTCGACACCGAAAAGAACGGCGTTCCGGTCGAGGTGGCCATGCAGTACAACGACTCCTTCTCGGAGAACGTGCACTCGTATGTGAACAACATCAACACGATCGAGGGAGGTACGCACCTGACCGGCTTCCGCCGGGCGCTCACGCGTACGCTCAAGAAATACGCCGAGGATTCGGGCATGCTCGCCAAGCTGAAGTTCGACATCAACGGCGACGACTTCCGCGAAGGCCTTACGGCCGTGATCTCGGTCAAGGTTGCCGAACCGCAGTTCGAGGGTCAGACAAAAACCAAACTCGGCAACAGCGAAGTGGCTGCTGCCGTCGATACGGCCGTGGCTCAGGCACTCTCGCACTACCTCGAAGAGAACCCGCGCGATGCCCGTGCAATAGTCCAGAAGGTGATCCTCGCCGCCACGGCCCGGAATGCCGCACGCCACGCCCGCGAACTCGTTCAGCGCAAAACTCCGCTTTCGGGATCGGGCCTGCCCGGAAAACTGGCTGACTGTTCGAGCCGCGACCGCTCGATCGCCGAGATCTTCTTCGTCGAGGGTGACTCGGCAGGCGGTACCGCAAAACAGGGCCGTGACCGTGTATTCCAGGCAATCATGCCCCTGCGCGGCAAGATACTAAATATCGAAAAGGCCCAGGAGCACAAAATGTGGGAAAACGAGGAGATCAAGAACATGTTCATCGCACTCGGCGTCTCGATCGGAACCGAGGAGGACAACAAGGCCCTGAATCTCGAAAAACTCCGCTACGACAAGATCATCATCATGACCGATGCCGATGTCGACGGAAGCCATATCGCCACGTTGATGCTGACGTTCTTCTTCCGCAAGATGAAGGAGCTGATCGAAAACGGCCATGTCTACATAGCCACCCCGCCGCTCTATCTGGTCAAGAAGGGCAACGAACAGCGATACTGCTGGACCGACGAGGAGCGTGACGCAGCTACGGCCGAACTCGGCGGAAAGGGTCTCCACATCCAGCGTTACAAAGGTTTGGGCGAGATGAATGCCCAGCAGCTGTGGGAGACGACGATGTGTCCCGAGACGCGTATCCTGCGCAAGGTGACTATCGAAAATGCTGCCGAAGCCGACCGTATCTTCTCGATGCTCATGGGCGACGACGTACCGCCCCGCCGCGAGTTCATCGAAAAGAACGCCCGTTACGCAAATATCGACGCATAGATTACCCTCAATGGGGCCGGTGTTCCAGCAATCGGAGGCCGGCCCCATTTTTTCATACTACTAACCAACTTAAACCTCAGGCAATTATGGATGTAACGATCATAGGTGTCGCCGGCGGCACCGGTTCCGGGAAAAGTACTCTCGTCAAGCGTCTGCGCGAAGCCTTCGAAAACGACGATGTCGTAACCCTCTGCCACGACTACTACTACAAGGCCCATCCGGAACTCACATACGAGGAGCGTACAAAACTCAATTACGACCATCCGCAGGCATTCGATACCCAGATGATGGTCGACCACCTGAAGGCCCTCAAGAACAACGTCCCGATCGAACATCCGATGTATTCGTTCGTCGAGCACAACCGCACAAGCGAAACCGTCAGCGTAAAACCCTCGCGCGTGATCATCGTCGACGGCATACTGATCTTCGAGAACAAGGAGCTGCGCGACATGATGGATATCAAGGTCTACGTCGACACGGATGCCGACATACGTCTTGCGCGACGTATTCTGCGGGACGTCTGCGAACGCGGCCGCACGATGCAGTCGGTCATCGACCAGTACATAACCACCGTCAAGCCGATGCACGAGGAGTTCGTCGAGCCGAGCAAGAAGTATGCTGACGTGATTATTCCGGAAGGCGGATTCAACTCGGTGGCCGTAGCCATGCTGATCGAAAACATCAGATCGCTCATCCGCAGCAAATAGCAACCATACTCAGGTAGTAGCAACATTAAACAAATAGTCCGGCATTCTGATGCCGGACTATTTTTTAATATATCACCAGTCGTCCTGTCAGTGCTTGATGTTCAGCAGATCGAGATAGTATTCGATATACCCTTCGACACAACTCTCCCAACTGAAACTCTCGGCACGCTGCACCAAACGTTTGGAGAGCGTTTCGGCATTGGCCTCGAAATCCTTCAGCCCCTCGTTCAGGCGGGCAGCCATGCGTTGCGGGTCGAGATCCGGCCAATAGTATGCGCACGCACCACCTATCTCAGGCAGGCTGGTCAAGGTCGACAGAAACACCGGTTTGCCGAAATACATCGCTTCGAGAGGCGGCAAGCCGAATCCTTCGCACAACGACGGAAACAGAAATGCCTTGCACGAAGCATACAGAGCCGCCTTCTGCGGTTCGGAGACGTGGTCCAGCATACGTACATTGGTCAATCCGAGCTCTTCGATACGTGATCTTATTCCGCGGCCGTACGAACTGCGCCAGTTACCAACCAGGACGAGCCTCTCATCGGGCAGCCAGCGCATCATCTCGACCAGCAGGTGGACATTCTTCTTGGGTTGTGCACTCGATATATGCAGCAGGAAATCTCTTCCCGGATTCAATCCGGCAAGTTGGGCCGGATCGGCAATCGGACGCAGATCGGTCACCCCGTTATAGATGATGCGCCACGGGTGGTTGAACGGGAAGTGGCGTTCGGTATCCTCTTTCGAGAAGTTTGAGATAAAGCTCAGGTAATCGGCACGTTTCAGGCGAAGCTTGAAACGGCTGATACGACGTTTGAGCGAAAAACCGCTCTTCTCGTAGATGAAATTGATATCGTGCACCGTCAGAAGTTGTTTGTCGGCCATACACATGTAGTGTACACGCGAATACTGATGCAGAAGATGCAGAAGGTCGAAGTGGCGCGGATAAAACTGCAAGGCCTTGCGTGACCAGAATTTATGCAGGATGATGTAGTTGACATCCGGACCGAATGCTCCTTTCAGTGATTTGGGTACGATGAGCCAGAACCGAAGACCATACCGTTCGCGCAACTCGGCGGCACGGGCTGCTATCTGTCGGGCTACATTGTAGGTAAATTCTCCGAGGCCCACATTGCGGTTGGCTGCAATTGACAACTCGACAACTATATCATAACTCTTCTTTTCGCTCATAATACCGATCTAAATACAGGTTTGAATTTGTTTTGCCGACATTCCGGAGCACCGGTCGACGCTCTCTCCGCAGGCGTGTCGGCCAACGATTCGCCAGCCGGCCAACTCGGTCTTCCGTACCACTCCAGGCGTCATGACGCAAATATAGAACAAAAATAGTCTCCTCACTACAAACCAGTAAGTTTTTTTATCTCGTTGAGTTTGTTCAGCGCCTCGAGCGGCGTCAGCGAATTGATGTCTATGCCCTTGATCTGGTCGCGAATCTGGATCAGTACCGGATCGTCCAACTGGAACATGCTCAACTGGATATTGGGCGTCTGACCGACAGCCGAACCGACACTTTTAGCACCTTGAGGTTTCTTGCCGCTGCGACGTGCCGGTGTTCGTGTCGGGACTATCTCGTTGTTGCCGTAGACCTGTTCGAGCTCATGCAGGATCTCCGTCGCACGGTCGACTACCGAGCGCGGCATTCCGGCCATGCGTGCCACATGGATTCCGAACGAGTGTTCGGTGCCTCCCTTCTCGAGTTTGCGCAGGAAGACTACCGTATTGTCGATCTCCTTGACCGAAACATGATAGTTCTTCACCCGCGGACACATCTGGGCCATCTCGTTCAGTTCGTGGTAGTGCGTGGCGAAGAGCGTTCGGGCATGTGCCGACGTATTGTTGTGCAGATACTCGACCATGGCCCACGCTATCGAAATACCGTCGTAGGTACTCGTACCGCGACCGATCTCGTCGAGCAGGATCAGGCTGCGGTCCGAAATGTTGTTCAGGATGCTGGCCGACTCGAGCATCTCGACCATGAATGTCGATTCGCCCTGCGAAATGTTGTCCGAGGCCCCCACGCGCGTGAATATCTTGTCGACGATGCCTATGTGGGCCGACTCGGCCGGCACGAACGATCCCATCTGCGCCATCAGCACGATCAGCGCCGTCTGACGCAGCAGGGCCGACTTACCCGACATGTTGGGACCGGTTATGATGATTATCTGCTGGTCGGTGTCGTCGAGGTAGATGTCGTTCGGGATATACTTCTCCCCAACGGGCATCAGCGTCTCGATGACCGGATGCCGGCCCGCACGTATGTCAATCTTCTTGCCGGTATCGAGCACCGGACGGCAGTAGTTGCACTCGACGGCGAGCCGTGCGAACGACAACAGGCAGTCGAGCCGCGCAACAATGGCCGCATCGTGCTGCATGGCTGCCAGGTGAGTGCTCAGGAAGGCGATCAGTTCGGTATAGATACGCTGTTCGATCTCCAGGATACGCTCCTCGGCCCCGAAGATCTTCTGCTCGTACTCCTTCAGCTCCTCGGTGATATACCGCTCGGCCGAAACGAGGGTCTGCTTGCGTATCCATGTCGACGGCACCTTGTCCTTATGGGTATTCCGGACCTCGATGTAGTATCCGAAAACATTGTTGTAGCCGATCTTGAGCGACGGTATCCCCGTGGCATCGCTTTCGCGCTTCTGGATCGACGCCAGCACATCCTTGCCGTGCAGCGCCACACGCCGCAGGTCATCCAGCTCCATGTCGACGCCGTCGGCTATCACACCGCCCTTGACGATCTGGTTGTTCTGCGGGTCGGGATAGATCTGCGAGGCGATCCGCTCACGCACCTCCACCAGCGTATCTATCTCCGACGCCAGACGCTGGAGACCCTCATGGCCGCATCCGGAGAGCACGTCGCGAATCTGTTCGACCGCCGCCAGCGCATTCTTCAACTGCACCAGTTCGCGCGGCAGCACCCGCTGTGTGGCTATACGCGAAGCGATACGCTCCATGTCGCCCACAAGCGAAATCCGGTCGCCGAGCGTTTCGGCCAGTTCGGGATTGGTCCGCAGGAAGTCGACCACCTCGAGCCGCGCATTGATCCTCTCGATATTCATCAGCGGCATTGCAATCCACCGTTTCAACATGCGTCCGCCCATGGGCGACACGGTACGGTCGATCACGTCGGCAAACCCGCAACGGTCGCGCTGCGCATTCGACGAAAAGAGTTCGAGGTTGCGGATGGTGAACTTGTCGATCCAGACATACTCGTCGCGGTCGATGCGCGAGATCGAAACAACATGTTTTATATCGCGGTGCTCCGTAAATTCGAGGTAGTGCAGCACGGCTCCGGCCGCCGATATGCCGCTGCTCATCTCATCGATGCCGAAACCCTTGAGCGAAGTGGTTCCGAACTGTTTGCAAAGCTTGTCGCGGTTGACCTCCTCCGAGAAGATCCAGTCGTCGAACTGGTATGTGTAGTAGCGGTCGCCGAAGGCCTTGCGGAAACGTTCGTCAAAACCGCGCTGATAGACAATCTCCTTTGGCATCAGGTTCGAGAGCAGTTTGTCGACATATACGTCATCGCCCTCGGCCACATAGAACTCGCCGGTCGAGATGTCGAGGAATGCCACTCCCGTGCGCCGCTGCCCGAAATAGACCGCCGCAAGATAGGTATTCTCCTTGTTTGCCACGAGGTTTTCGCCGAGGATGACCCCGGGCGTGACGAGCTCGATTATACCGCGCTTGACGATACCCTTTACGGTTTTCGGATCCTCGAGCTGTTCGCAGATGGCCACGCGCTCCCCCGCCCTGACCAGTTTCGGCAGATAGGTATCCACGGCATGATACGGGAATCCGGCCAGTTCGACATACGATGCCGAGCCGTTTGCCCGCCGCGTCAGCGTGATGCCCAGAATCGAACTCGCCTTGATGGCATCCTCTCCGAAGGTTTCGTAAAAATCCCCTACCCGGAACAGCAGTATCGCATCGGGATGCATCGCCTTGACCGAATAATACTGCTTCATGAGCGGGGTTTCGACATATTTCTTATCCTGTTTCTCTTTCATCGGGTACGTATGAACTCGTTATATTCGTGTAAAGGTACTCATTTTTTGGTTTCGATGCGGTTGTCGGGGCAAACAATTTTTCAACAAAGGCGGTCGCATGAGGGTATCAAGCCGTTCTGCCTCCGGTACCGGCGCCATCTGTCGACCGCACCGCTCCCCACCGGCCAATTCACCTGCAATCTCCTCTCCGACAGACACATCTCCACCTGCCGAGACTCATACCTGAGAATGGTATTCCCTCCGTCGGCCGGCGCAAACCATTCACACACAAAAATTGCGCGACCGATCTCCTGACCTGTCGCGCAATCCCGAAACGGAATGACCGTTTCTGCCTGCCTTATATTTTATATATCCGTAATGTCGCGTAACGATCCGGATCCGTCCGGCACGTGCCGTGCGCGGCGTGCGATCCCATTATAAACGGTTGAACGAAGACATCTTGTCCACACGGCAATTGTGCGCACGGCAGTTGCCGCGGCATGTCACCTTGCTCATGCCGCTCACGTCACCGGTCACCTGCTCGTCAACCGACATGTTGAGTTTGCTCATGCCCGACACATCAACCGTAGCGGTTGCGACATCCAGGCCCGAAACATCCACCTTGCTCATGCCGTTCACATTAACCGTCATGGCCCGTTCCACCTTTCCGGCCAGGTTGACCTTGCTCATACCGCTCGCAACCAGCGAACTCTCCCGGCAGCCCAACTGTGCTCCGACGAACTTCGACATGCCGCTGATATCGAGTTTCAGATTGTCGCAGGAGATCTTGTCGGCGTCGACGCTGCTCATGCCCGTCAACGTAAAGTTCAACGTCGGGGCTTTCAGGACGACATCCTCGGCCTCAAGCTGTGACATGCCGGAAAGTTCGAACGAACGGAGACCTTCGCCCGAAACATATACCCGCACCTTAGCATTCTGTAAGTTTCGGCGCGAACCCCTTTCGCCATCCCTGCGGCACGAGATCTTGAGTGTCTCGCCCTTCACGATGATCGAAACGTCGGGCATGATAAAACTCGGGGCCTCGACCTTGATCGAATTTTTGGGGCCGTCGGTCAGGATCACCTCGACCATTCCCGAAACCTCAAGAGCCGTATAGTTACTCTTGACCGGATATGTCTTCACCTCAATATTGGCCGGAGCCGCTACCGAGGCAAACGTAACGGCGAAAAGCGCACAGATGGATAAAACAATACTTTTCATTTTTATTATAATTTAGAATTAATAAATATTTCACATCGCAAATATAATATGTTTTTTGCATCCTTGCAAAACAAAGAACATAATTTTTATCAAAAAGAGGCGATTTTTTTACCGCCCGAACGAGCGTTACCGACGTGGATCAACCGCCCCGACTGTAAAACAACATGTTGCGGCCGATTGTGCCGGCTCGCCGAAACGGTTTAATCCTCCTCTGCCGGCCCGACAAACTCCTCTCCGAAATTGACCAGATAGATATGCTCCGTCGCACGCGTAATGGCCGTATAGAGCCACCGCATCAAATCGCGCGTCATTGGCTCGTCGCCGAACAGCATCCGGTCGATAAACACGGCACTCCACTGCCCGCCCTGCGCCTTGTGGCAGGTTACGGCATAGGCAAACTTCAACTGCAGGG
>URTU01000081.1 GCA_900550925.1 uncultured Alistipes sp.
CTATCGTAATGCCGTCCATCTCGTAGCCCGAAAAGCTGCGTTCGCCGCGCCGCTGGTATCGTATTGCCGAGAAACTGTACCGGGTCAGATCGTCGAAAAGCGCATCGTCGCCCGTAACCGGAAGATAAAAGAGCGAAGAATCGATTTCGAGAGAGGGGTAATGCTCCTCCTGATAGTAGAACGGATAGTACTCACCGTCGAGCTCCTGCCCGTGCAGAAGTACGGGGACGGTCAGTGCGATCGTCATGGCGAAGATTCGGAGGAGTTTCATTCGAGGTAAGGTTAGCGGATAACAAAAATAATGATTTTTTTGTCCGATAAAGAGCAATAACGCTTTAAAATGCATCTTGCAAACAAATTATTCGTATCTTTGCTGACGGAATGAGACAACATGCCTATAATCTCTTTTTGCGGGCGGTGTTTGCTTTGTGCATCGTCACTATTGGGCTGTCGTCGCTTCCGCATCACCATCATGATGGCAGCGAGAGTGTCTGCTTCAATCTCAAACACTGTTTCTCGGCGACTGCCGACTGCTCCGAGGCACATGAACATTGTACCGATTCCGACGGGTCGGAACCTTCGTCGTGCCACCTGAAAATAGATGTGGCCGAGGTGCTTGCATCGCTCTCGAAACATCTGGTACTGCCACCGGCTGTATTTGCGGTTTCCGACCTGCTGGTCGTTCGGGATGAACCGGACGATGATCCGGCTCTGACCGCAGCCGACCGCGCCTTTTCCGACAAACCCAGTCCGGGTGCGGTCGTAATCACATACATTGTACGGGCCTTGCCGGTCCGCGCCTCGTCGCATATCTGTTAGGCCCGTTTCTGCAGGGCCGCCTGTGCCGTACCGCTCCGTGGCGGAGGCTTTCGGCCGGATCTTTCTGCCGGCTGCAAATCTCAAAACATGTAATAATTTGTTAACGTGGCGTATGCCGTCGGGACGGCGTATGTCGCACCTCACATAAATCAAACGCAAATGAAGAAGATTTTTATCCCCATTCTTGCCGTTGCCGTCACACTGCTTTTGGGCGGTTGCGGCGGATCGACCGGCGCTTCGCATTCGGAAGAACAGCATGACCATTCGGAACATGCCGAGGCCGAAGCGCACGATCATGCACACCACTCCGAAGAGGAGGAGCATGCGCATGCCGACCATCCTGAGTCCGAAGAGCATGCCCATGCTGATGCTCACGGTGCCGAAGAGACCACGGCCGTAAGCGACGAAATAACATTCCCGGCAGCGCAGGCCGCCCGGACCGATTTCAAGGTCGAGACCATCGAACCGACCGAATTCCATCGTGTGATAGCCTGCACGGGGCGTATCCTTGCGGCTACGGGCGATGAGGCTGCGGTTGCGGCACCCATTTCGGGCATAGTGTCGTATAACGGCAAACTTGCGCTCGGATCGTCGGTGAGCCGCGGACGGGCGCTGTTCACGATATCGTCGAAGGGTCTGGCAACGGGTTCGCAGGTCGACAAGATCACGGCCGCATACCGTCAGGCCGAGGCCGAATACCGCCGTCTGGAGAAGCTGGTCGATGACAGGATCGTGTCGCGCAGCGACTTCGAAACCGCCGAAAGCGAATACCTCAAGGCCAAGGCCGAGTATGATGCCGTTGTCGGCACGAGCTCAGAAAAGGGTACGGGCGTCGTATCACCCATTTCGGGATATGTGACGTCGCTGTCGGTCGGCGAGGGCGATTATGTCGAGATGGGACAGCCGCTTGCCGTGGTTTCGCAAAACCGCCGCCTGCAACTGCGTGTCGACCTGCCTCAGCGCTACTACCGCGAATTGCGGTCGGTACGGTCGGCCGACATGGTCGATCCGGCTACGGGCGAAAGCTACAGCCTCTCGGATATGGGCGGCCGGCTGCTGTCGGTGGGACGCCTGGCCGACGAGGGCTCGACGCTGATCCCCGTAACCTTCGAGTTCGACAACCGCAACGATATCCCGCAGGGGGCCATCGTCGAGGCATATCTGATCGGCGAACCCGTTCACGATGCGCTGGTGGTTCCGGTGACGGCCATTACCGAGGCGCAGGGAATATATTATGTATATGTACAGCTTGACGAGGAGTGCTATCAGCGTCGCGAAGTGACTCTGGGGGCCCGCGACGGCAGCAACGTACAGTTGTTGAGCGGTATCGAGGCCGGAGACCGCGTGGTTACGCGCGGTGCCGTAAGCGTCAAGATGGCGGCCGCGTCGGGTGCAATTCCGCATTCGCATTCACATAACCATTAATACCTGCCGGACAGATGCTGAACAAGATTATAAACTATTCGTTGCGTAACCGCATAATGGTGGTTATGGGGGCGCTGCTGTTGATGGTGGTAGGTCTCTATACGGCCGACCGGATGGAGGTTGACATCTTTCCGGACCTGAACGCCCCGACGGTTGTGGTTATGACCGAGGCGCATGGCATGGCGGCCGAGGAGGTCGAACGTACCGTGACATTCGTCATCGAGACGGCACTGAACGGTGCAACCGACGTACGGCGTGTACGATCGTCGTCGACAGCCGGTTTTTCGGTGGTGTGGGTCGAGTTCGACTGGGATACGGATATCTATCTGGCACGTCAGATCGTGACCGAAAAACTCTCTACGATAAGCGAATCGCTGCCGGCGAATGTCGGGCAGCCGACTCTCGGACCTCAATCGTCGATTCTGGGCGAGATGATGATCATCGGTCTGACGGCCGACAGCACCTCGCTCGAGGATCTGCGAACGATTGCCGACTGGACCATCCGGCCGCGGTTGTTGTCGACGGGCGGCGTGGCGCAGGTGGCGGTGATCGGCGGCGACATCAAGGAGTTCCAGATATTGCTTTCGCCCGAGAAGATGCGGCTGCTTGGGGTCTCGGTGGACGAGGTCCTGGCAGCTTCGCGCGACATGACTCTCAACTCGTCGGGCGGAGTGCTCTATGAATACGGAAATGAGTATATCATCCGCGGCATGATCGCGACGAAGGATGCGGAGCAGATTGCGCGCAACTTCGTGAAGATGAGCGAGAGCGGTCAGCCCATAACGCTCGGTGACATAGCCGAGGTACGTGTCGGGGGCAAGTCGCCTCGGCTGGGTGTGGCTTCGGAGCGCGGCAAACCGGCCGTGCTGATCACCGTGACCAAGCAGAACCAGACAAGCACCATAGAATTGACCGAGGCGCTTGACCGTCAGGTGACCGAACTGAAAAAGACCCTCCCGCCCGACATACATATCTCGACGGATATCTTCCGCCAGTCGCGGTTCATCACCTCGTCGATCGACAATATACGCACGTCGCTCATCGAGGGTGCGCTGTTCGTGATCATCGTGCTGTTCTTCTTCATGATGAACACGCGCGTGACACTGATCTCGCTCGTGGCGCTGCCTTTGTCGCTGCTTGTTGCCATAGTGGCACTGCGGCTTATGGGGTTGACAATCAATACTATGAGTTTGGGAGGTATGGCGATTGCCATCGGGTCGCTGGTCGACGATGCCATTATCGATGTCGAGAATGTCTACCGGCGGCTGCGCGAAAACCATCTGCTGCCGCCCGAAAAACGCCGTGGCTGGTTCAACGTGATCTACGAGGGTTCGACCGAAATCCGTTCGTCGATCGTCCATGCCACGATCATCACCATCGTGGCCTTCATTCCGCTCTTCTTCCTCAGCGGTATGGAGGGCCGAATGCTCAAACCGCTGGGCATATCGTTCATCGTGTCGCTGTTTGCCTCGATGATCGTGGCCATGACTGTGACGCCGGTATTGTGCAGCTATATGCTGACTTCCGAAAAGTCGTTGCGCCGCAGCGACCGCGAACCTTTTGTGCTGCGAACCCTCAAACGCTGGTACCGTGCCGCTCTCGAGTGGGTTCTTCAGCGCAAGCGTGCGGTACTTGGCGTGACAATAGCCCTGTTTGTCGGGGCCGTTGCGGTCTTCTGTTCGTTGGGAAGCAGTTTCCTGCCACCCTTCAACGAGGGCTCGCTGACGATCAATATCGGCGTGCTGCCGGGCGTGTCGCTCGAGGAGTCGGACAAGATCGGCCGGACGGTCGAGGAGATTCTGCTCGAGATACCGGAGATCAAGACCGTGGCCCGGAAGACCGGCCGTGCCGAACTGGATGAGCATGCCCTGGGCGTGAATGCCTCGGAGATCGAAGCGCCGTTCGAACTTGACAAGCGGTCGCGCGATGAGTTCCTGGCGGATGTCCGCAGCCGTCTGGGGGCGTTGAAAGGTCTTGACGTCGAGATCGGACAGCCCATTTCGCACCGTATCGACGCAATGCTTTCGGGTACGCAGGCAAATATTGCCATCAAACTCTTCGGTGAGGATCTGAACCGCATGTATTCGCTCGGAAAGGAGATCAAGGCAGCTATTTCGGGTATCGAGGGGCTGGCCGACGTTACGGTCGAGCAGCAGGTCGAACGTGCCGAACTGCAGATCGTACCTCGCCGCGAGATGCTGGCGCGTTACGGCGTGACGCTGGCCGAGTTCTCGGAATATGTAGGAGTTGCGCTGGCCGGCGAGACCGTTTCGGAGATCTACGACGGCAGTGCGACCTTCGACCTGACTGTCAAGGTGGATGACCGTTACCGCAATACCATCGAGTCGATCGGCAATCTGCTGGTTGATTGTGCCGATGGCAGCAAGGTTCCCCTGTCGCAGATCGCTGAGATACGTTCGACCTCGGGCCCGAATGCCATCAACCGTGAGAATGTCAAGCGTAAGATCGTGGTTTCGGCCAATGTCGTCGGCGGAGACCTGGGCGGTGCCGTGAAACAGATCCAGGAGAGCATCGACAAGAATATATCCCTTCCCGAGGGCTATTATATCGAATACGGAGGCCAGTTCGAAAGCCAGCAGGCCGCCTCGCGGGTTTTGCTCTTCGCATCGCTCGTGGCGCTGCTGGTGATCTTCCTGCTGTTGTACCAGGAGTTCCGCAACGTCGGACTCTCGGGTCTGATCATGATCAATCTGCCGCTGGCGCTGATCGGAGGCGTGATCAGCATCTGGATCACT
The DNA here is from genome assembly GCA_900550925.1 of uncultured Alistipes sp. GTDB lineage: Bacteria > Bacteroidota > Bacteroidia > Bacteroidales > Rikenellaceae > Alistipes. The sequence goes on from URTU01000081.1 coordinate 5,001, forward strand.
TCGGGCGTTGTGAGCATCCCGGCCATCATCGGTTTCATCTCGCTGTTGGGAATCGCTGTCCGGAACGGTATCCTGCTCGTTTCGCACTACCGTCAACTGGCAAACGAGGGCCTCGATCTGTACCAGAGCGTTATTCAGGGTTCGATCGACCGTCTGAGCCCGATTCTGATGACTTCGCTTACCTCGGCGCTGGCACTCATACCGCTGGCTATGGGCGGCGACGTTTCGGGCAATGAGATTCAGAGCCCGATGGCGAAGGTGATTCTCGGCGGTCTGATCTCGTCGACGCTCCTCAACGGATTCATTATCCCGATAGTCTACATATTGTTCAACAGACATAAAACACAGAAACAAAATGCGTAATCTGAAATACATATTGCCATCGCTGGCCATGTTGGCCCTTCCGGCCCTTTGCAGCGGACAGAGTATCGACGAGGTTTTGGCGAGCGTCGAGGCGAACAACCTCGAACTGCAGGCCAACCGGTCGCTGGTCGAGGCGCGGAGCATCGAATCGCGTGTGGACAACCAGCTGGAGAATCCCGAAGTCGAATATGTCCGTTCGTGGGGCGTTCCGGCGGAGGCCGGTACGAGCGGTGAACTGGTTGCGGCACAGTCGTTTGACTTTCCGACGGCCTATGTGCAGCGGGCTCGCCGTGCGGCGCTTCTGCGCAGCCGTTACGATACGGAACATGCACAGTTGCGTCAGCAGACGCTGCTCGAAGCCAAACTGTTGTGTATCGAGATAATCTCGCTTCGCGAACAGCTGGAGGTTGCCCGTATGCGTGAGAGTGATGCCGGACAGGTCGCTGTGATCTGCGGCAAGCTGTTCGAAACTGGGCAGGGGAGTGTTCTCGAAAAGAACCGTGCCGAGATGGAGTATGCTGCGGCCCGCAATGCCCGCAGTCTTCTGGAGATCGATATCGAAGCGGCTCTGAACCGTTTGTGTACGTTGAACGGCGGCCAGAAGATCGATGTCGGGCCGGTCGAACTTGCATTGGATCGGCCTCTGCCTCTCGAACAGATCGAGGCGGTATATGTTGAGACCGATCCGTCGCTGTTGATTTCGGCATCGGAGATCGAGCTCTCGCGTCAGAACGTGAAGGTCGAACGGGCTCAGATGCTGCCCAAGATCAAGCTCGGATACAAACTGACCCATTCGCCCGGCCAGCATTTCAACGGCGTGGTGATGGGGTTGAGTATCCCGATCTTCTCGGGCCACCGCAATGTCCGGGCTGCGAAGGCCCAGACCCTCTATGCCGAGACCGCCTACCGCAGCATGTGCAATGACCTGCATACGACTCTTGCGGCACTCTACGACAAGGCTGCGGTGATCGAACGTACGATCGGCGAGTACGAGACGGCGAATGCCGAATCGGAGCGCTATCGCGAGTATCTGAACCGTGCCATTGAGGCTGGCCAGATTTCGGCTACGGACTATTTTTCGTCGCTTGTGAACTATTACGACGTTCAGTCGGCGCGGATCCAGTTCCGTCGCGACCTGGCGTCGATCTATGCCCGTATAAACGCCGTATTGCTCTGATAAGGCGCTCGGGGAGTTGATGCTTACGGCCAGGTTGGATGAACAACCGGGCCGTAAGCTATTTTTTTTTTGGAGCGATGTGATGTGCCGTACGGTCGCAAAAACGGATTTATTGTTTAACTTTGCCATTGTGAGTTGCGGGGACTGGCGGCATCCGAACGGAAAGGCGTTGCGGAGGACGGTTCAACCGTTCGTAGGCATGACGGCCGGCGCGGCACCGACCTGGTTCCCGAAACGCACACGAGGGGCAATATCGATCGACAACACATATTCGGTTCATACCATGAATCACCCGATATACGAATACTCGCTCGCTCTGGCACTGCCGTTGATGATCTTCTTCGGCATCTACTTTTTCTTTGGCCGGACTCCCGACCGGGCCGCCTTCGGCAACTACCTTCGTTCGCGCCGGATCATGGGGGCCGCACTGCTGCTGCTCGCACTGAACTATTCGGTACATCTGTTCTGTGAGATACGGTTTGCCGATGCCGATGCCGCGATCCTGATGAACCTGTCCACATATTTTCTCTGTTACTGGCTCTTCAGCTCGGCCCTGACAACACTGCTCGACCGTGCATATCTTACCCGCCGCCGGTGGACGGTACATCTGGGTAGCTGGATTCTGTTTACGGCCATGTCGGGGATCGTGCTGCTGTTGCTGCCAGCCGGAACGCTGCAGAAAATCGCACTGGCAATACTGGCCGGATGGCTGGTCGCATATGGATTTGTGCTGGCCCGACGGCTGATCAGGACCTATCGCAACGCCGTAAACCTTTTCGACAATACGAATTCCGACGATATAGCCGCTTATATCCGCTGGATGTCGATATTCACATATTGGGCCGTGATATTCGGTGTGGGGTGCGGATTGCTGACATTCCTGCCGGACAGGTACATATTCATCTGGATACTCTCGTCGATCCCGTTCTACATCTATCTTTTCTGCTCGTACATGAATTACATGTTGTTGTACGAGCGTGTCGAGAGGGCGCTGGATATGGAGCCGACAGCGGAGGATTCTCTGCCGGAAGAGTCCGGAACGGCAGGACAGCCGGCCTTCTATGCCGACATGGCTGTCCGGCTGTCGGCCTGGAGTGCTGCGGAGGGGTATATCCGTCCCGGACTTACGATCCGTGAATTGTCGGAGGCGTTGGGAACTAACCGTACGTATCTGGCCGGTTATATCAAGTCGACTTACGGCATGTCGTTCCGCGACTGGATAACGGGCCTCAGGATCGAATATGCAAAACGTTTGCTGCGGGAGTGTCCGGACCTGACGGTAGTGGAGATTTCAGAACGGTCTGGCTTCATGTCTCCGAGCCATTTTATGCGGACATTCAAGGAGCGCGAGGCGTATACTCCGGCCCGTTGGCGAAGGTTGCAGAACGGGAGCAAATGAGTTGTCGGGGGACGTCTGCAATGTGCCCAAACTACAAAAAAGTGTCATAACTACAAAGCCAATGCAATCGTGATGACAAAGATGTGCGATTCCGACAAACGGAACTGATTTTCTGTGCTGAAAAGGCTGGAAAACAGAATGTTTTTCAGTATATTTATAGCCGGTCAGGTCGGAATATCAATCAAAAATGTCATCATATGAGCAAGAAAATCCTACTCGTTTTAACCATGTTGTTCTTGTGGACCGTTCCGGCGACCTCGCAGGAACGATGCTCCGATACGACGACATATGTGTTCCGTTTCGTTCCGGAGGATGATATGTTTTATGTGCCGTGGAGCGGCAACGATGCCGAATTGGAACGGCTGCTGAAGTGCATCGAACACCACAGAACGGAGATCATTGACGGACGACTGCCGCTTTATGTCGATGGTTTCTGCAACTCACAGGGCAGTGAGTCCGCGAATCTTGCCATGGCGAAGATCCGGGCCAACCGTGTAAAATCAGAACTGATTATACGCGCGGGAGTAAAGGAAGAGAACTTCATTACCCGCAACCATGCAACGGATAGTGATCGGGTTGTGGTTCGGCTGACGGTTCCGG
>URTU01000082.1 GCA_900550925.1 uncultured Alistipes sp.
ATTTGTGCGGCTTTATCGAGTGGTCAAAGATATTTGGCGGAAGCCCTGACGGGTTGGTAGATAATGACGGAATAATCGAAATAAAGTGCCCGTACACCACAGCCAACCACGTCAAATATTTACTTCTCGAAAATCAGGATGAGCTTTTTAAGCTAAAGCCAGAATACTACACGCAGATTCAAGGTAACCTGCTTGTAACTGGCCGAGGATGGTGCGACTTCATATCATATGATCCTCGATGCATTAGGTCTGAATTCTCCTTGAAGATACTGCGTGTTAATCGAGATGAGGAGCTTATCAAGAAGATAAAGGTTGCACTCAATAATGCTGAACGGATCAAGGAGTGTATAACCGAACAACTGGTACGCCAATGTATAAAATAAAGCATTATGAATATGACGCTATATATCGCATCCTAAGGGATATTGCGGTATGCGATTCTACTTCTGCAAAATATCATGATGCTCTGCGTAGAGCTAATATCTTTTACAAAAGAATTAAGAAACGACATGACACGCATAGAACAAATACGACGCGAAGCAAAGGATATTCAGAACATACTGGAGTGCCTCAATGATTCGGATATTAATGCCATGATTGGTCGCCTGGATCAGCTTGGCGTATATTACGCCCGAAGCGGCGAATTATTGAGCGAGGTTGTGGGAATGCGTGATGCTGCCGTCGCCAAGTTTTTCCACGATGAGCGAGAAGTTATCATGAACCTCTCGCCGTCGCTGGCAACAAAACTGGTGAACAGCGCGTCGCATGAATTGAACGCCCTGGAAAAGTGGCTCGACCGCATAAACGCCGCCTGTAAGCACCAATGCGACAATTTACGGACAATGATAAGTTACGAAAAAGAACGAATGAGATTATAACGCTATGGCTAACAACAAGACGGGATTAAACTATTACGGCGTCGATACGGATCGGTATATGGACCTCCGCGTGCGACGGCTGGTGAAAGATCATGGTTGTCGTGGTCTTGCTGTGTACGACTATTTACTTTGCGAGGTATACCGAGTACAAGGCTGTTTTGCTGTGTGGGACGAAAGTACTGCCTTCAACGTAGCCGAGTATTTCGGGCTGAAGGAATCGAATGTTTTGGAGATTGTGAAATACTGCGGTGTGGTGGGTCTTTTTGACAAAGAACTGCTCTCTCGTGGGATCATCACATCGGCATCCATCCAGCGGCGATACCTTGAAATGTGTAGTCGGGCAAAGCGCAGAATAATCGACATTCCGGAATTTTGCCGCATTATTCCAGAACAATCTGACATTATTCCGGAACAATCGCAGATTATTCCGGAAGTTTGCGGTAAAAGAAAAAAAGAAAGAAATATATCTACTACAACAACCGCGCGCGAGGATTCAAAAAAATCGGATGATTATGTAAAGGACTTTGTCGCTTCCCCCGAAAAAAATTCCGCGAAAAAAGTCCCCCCGCAGGCACCACAGTCTGAAAATGATATCGAGTACATACCGATCAATCAGGTAGCCGAGTGGATGAAATCGCAGACGGCATGGTTTGAGGCATTTTGCGTGAATAATCATCTTGATCCGGAGATAGTGAGATGCAGAATAGACGAGTTCGAGGCGCATTGCATCGACAACGGCGAAACAGTCAAGGATAAGCGCGATTGTATCCGACACTTCAATAACTGGATGCGCAAGGTTCGAAACAATCATGCTTCAGGCCACAACGAAAAGACAACTCGCTCTGCATCGGCCAATCGGCATCCTGCAACTACGTTCGACAACAACCAACATTATGACGACTTCTAATATTGATTACTCGGAGATATTTCGGCAAATGAAGGTCGAAGGTAGCCCCGTGCCGACACAGCGGCCACACATTGTCATACCGAATGCGAGGCAGGAGTTGGAGAATGCCATGAATGCGATATTATCCTCGATGGGTGAGCGGCTGGTCTGGCTTCCGGAGTATGATAAGGTGGCTGACTGGCTTGCCGGCAACAAGGGCAAGGGGCTGTTTCTGTATGGCAATTGCGGTCGCGGAAAGTCTTTGCTCGCAAGGTACGCTATTCCTGCCATAATCCGAGCATTTTCATGTCGGATAGTCACAATTGTTGATTGTGGTACTCAACAGTATGAGATCGACGAAATTTTGCGCCGGAAATTGATTGTACTGGACGATGTTGGCGTCGAGGTGGATAGAATAGACTACGGAACGCGCCGCAACATTGTTGTCGAGGCAATCAATAAGTCCCAGGATGATCCATCAACGATGCTTATTATGTCATCTAACCTCTCTGGTGATGCAATACGAGACAGGTATGGCGATAGAATATATGATCGGGTTAAGTATCTGTGTCACCGCGTGGCGTTTAATGGTAAAAGTTTGAGAAAATGAAAGTTGTAAGTAATACAATAACAAAGCCTATTTATGTAGCATCATGCTCGTTTGGTAAAGATAGTATTGCAACTATTTTACTTGCGCTTAAACACAATGAGCCACTTGATCGAGTTGTTTTTTCCGAAGTTATGTTTGATAATAAACGAGGAATAAGCGGAGAGATTCCGGAACATATCAAATGGATATACGATACAGCTATTCCAAAGTTAAATAGTATGGGAGTTCATGTAGATGTGGTGAGATCAGAAAGAGATTACTGTTATTTTTTCGCAAATGCCGTCGGGGGGGGGCGGCATAAAGGCAAAATTTACGGATTCCCGCTCGGAGGGAAATGCGTTATCAATAGAGATTGCAAAATTTCGCCTATACGAAAATATCTCGCCGAAATTGCCGGTGGGTCTCTTAACGTAAAAACTAATATCGTTCAGTACATCGGTATCGCCGCAGATGAACCGCGCCGGCTGGCCAGACTTTCGGGGAACAAAATATCACTATTGGCTAAATACTGCTATACCGAACAGATGGCAAAACAATTATGCTGTGATAACGGCTTATTATCACCTATATATGCGACTGGAACGAGAGGCGGATGCTGGTTTTGCCCAAATTGTAGATTAGAACAATTTGTCAACTTGAGACGTAACCATCCAGAACTATGGATAGAATTGGTCGAGTTGAGTCATACGCCAAACCTATGTACTAATGGATTCAAATATGGACTTACATTACAGGAATTAGAGAAACAAATGGATGATAAAGAAGCTCAATTAAAATTATTCTAATGAGACATATAGAATCAGACATACAGAAGGCTTTCGTAAAGTGGTTTCGTCTGCAATATCCGCAGTATGCGTTGAACCTGATGAGCGTTCCCAACGGCGGCGTTCGACGTAAGAGTGAAGCCGCCATCATGAAGGCGGAGGGCATGACGGCCGGAGCTGCCGATCTGTTGCTGTTGGTTCCGCGAGGCGGGTTTGGCGCGCTGGGCATAGAGTTCAAGACGCTGGCCAAAGGCAGCAGGCAGAGCGATGCGCAGAAGCGGTGGCAGCAGGCGTTTGAGCGTGTCGGAAACAAATACACCATCGTACGCACCTTTGAGGAGGCAGTGGTGATCGCAAACAATTATTTGAAGTTATAATCTATGTTCGGAATAGACTTTTATCCGACGCCCGCAGAGGTTATCGACAGGATGCTGATGGGCGTAGAAGTTTCCGGGAAGTTTGTATTGGAGCCGTCGGCTGGCAGCGGGAATATTGTCCGAGCTTTGCAGAATCTCGGAGCACGTGAGGTTTTGGCTTGCGAGATTGATCCGCGGCTTCGTAAAATCCTTTACGGAGAATGCACGGTTATTGCTGACGATTTTCTGACCGTTACGCGCGAGCAGGTGAGCCACGTTGATCTTATCGTCATGAATCCGCCGTTTTCGCAGGCGGCGAAGCACATTTTACACGCCTACGAGATTGCGCCGGACGGCTGCGAGATCATATCGTTGTGCAACTCAGACATGATGCGCTACGGGGACACGACAGCACGGAAGAGGATCCGGGAGATCATAGATGCCAATGGACTGATCGACGAGTTCGGATCTTGCTTCAAGACCTCAGAGCGAACGACCGACGTATCCGTGGCGTGCATCCACGTGTGGAAGCCGAAGCGAGGAGCCGCAGAGTTCGAGGATTATTTCGACGGTGGAGAGATCGAGGAGTGCGACGGCGGGAATGTAGCCGGGATCATGCCGTACAACGCGATCCGAGACATCGTGAACCGTTACGTGGCTGCAGTCAAGCGTTTCGACGCCGTTATGGACGCAAGCCGTGAGATCAACGAATTGACGTCGTTTTTCTCGTCTTGCCCGATCAAGTTCGGCGCAGAATGGAAGGGTTACGAGAACCTTGGCAAGTCGTCGAGCAGTATCACCCGGGATACGTTCAAAAAGGAGCTTCAGAAGAGCGCCTGGATGACGATCTTCGATAAGATGGACATGTCGAGATACGTGACGGCCAGCGTCCGGGAGGATATCAACCGATTTCTCAAACCTTATAACTGGGACTTTTACTATGCCCGAGAGCTGCGGGATATTATCCCGAAGCTGCGCCGCATAAACATAGAAGACAGGCAGCTGGATTGCATCATTGAAAAGGTGCTTGATTAAAAGAAAGAGGCGATCCCGAAGAACCACCCCTGACGCTCACATTCAAAGGTAAGGATTTTTTCAGGATTGTCAATATGGGACGGGAACAAAAACAAAAACGGAGAGGCGGAGCTCGAGATGAGACAACCGTAAACATCAACTTTACACAAGATCAGCTCATGGCCTTCTATATATGGCTGGAACATAAGTTAGGAGTTTCTTATGTTACAACTGCAACCAAACAATCTGATAACAGGCGGCGAAAGCTGCCTTTTTTATTTTAGTATTATGGATCATAAACTTGTTGAACAGATAATGCAGGACGAAGACAGCCGCATGATGCTTACATTGAGCGCTGCGGACTTGCGCGAGTTTGCTGCCACCGTAGCAGATAATGTTGGGCGCCGGTATGCTGAGCATACGGTATCGGAGATTCGGGCCGTTATGGGCGACAAGATGCGCTACTGCACCCGCAAGGAAGCGATGGATTTATTGGGGATAAAGTCATGCGCTACCTTGCCTATGTGGGCCAAGAAAGGATACCTTGTTCCTTGCAGAGTTGGAGGGAAAAATTTATATTTGCGAGAGGACATCGAGCGCATGAAGAATGACCGCGAAAAATATACATCTCGCCAAAATGTCGCCAATGCGCAAAAAGAAGAATCGGCAATAAGCTGTGATACAACAAATTGCCGATCTGAAAAAGTAGTGGATAGGGGATTCGAACCCCTATGTCGTGCGTGAGAGGCACGTATCCTAACCCTTAGATGAATCCACCGAGTTTGTTTTGTGGTGCAAAAGTACGACGCTTTTCCTAATCTTCCAAATATTTCGACCGCTTTTTTCGCCTGAAGCGCAAGTAACTCCTCTTGAACGGCTTTCAGATGATGATTGCGGTTTGTTTGCCGCCGGCCGGTTTATGCCGATACAGGGGATAGCGGGAATATGCTGGTCGGGCTACAGCAGGGAAACTGCACGGAGAGGCTTTGGGGGACTACTCTTCGGCCGGCATCGGGTGTCGGGTGACGAGGATCTTGTCGATGCGGGCCCCGTCCATGTCGACCACCTCCAGCGTAAACTCGTTCCATGTAATGCTTTCGCCGGATGCGGGGATATGTTCGAGCTTGTCGAGCAGCAGTCCGCTGACGGTGTTGTACTGGCCGGGGGCATAGGTCTGCTCCAGTCCGAAGTATGCCAGGAAGTCGTAGAACGGACATTGTCCGTCGACAAGGCAGCTGCCATCCTTGCGCTGGATAATTTCTGGTTCTTCGCGCTCTTCGGGCATCGACCCGACGAGTGCTTCGAGAATGTCACGCAACGTAAAGATGCCCTGCGTAACGCCGAATTCGTCGCAGATGACGCCGTAGTCGATCTGGTCGCGGCGGAGCCGTTCGAGTGCATTGTATACCTCCATGCCTTCGTGGAAGAATTTTGCCGGATGCATTATCTTGTCGAGCGAGAAGTCCGGATCGTTCAGGTGGGCGAAAATATCCTTGAGCAGGACGATTCCGGAGAGTCGGTCGATATTTCCTTCGGCTACGGGGTATCTGTTGTGCGGGTGTTCATTGACGAGTTGTCGGATCTGACCCGGGGACATCGAACGGTCGATCCAGACCACGTCGTTTCGGTGTGTCATGATCGAGCCGACGGTACGGTCGCCGAGCGAGAAGACACGGCCGACAATCTGTTGTTCGACCTCCTGGACTTCGCCGCTTTCGGCGCCTTCGCGGATTATGGATCGAATCTCGTCTTCGGTAACCTTGGCGCCACCCTCCTTGAGCTTCAGCAGGCGGGTTATCCCGACGGTGCTGCGCGAGAGTATCCACACGAACGGCGATGCGATCGTCGAGAGGGCCTTCATCGGCCCCGAAACGATCTTGGCAACGTTTTCGGCAGCATTCATGCCGATTCGTTTTGGGACGAGTTCGCCGAATATCAGCGTGAGATATGTTACGATGACCACTATGACGATTTGGGCTATTGTGGTAGCGGTGCTCAGCGGGATGCCGATATCGGCGAGTGCGGCACCGAATTTTGCAGCGAGCGTGTCGCCCGAGTAGATACCCGTGAGGATGCCGATAAGCGTGATTCCGATCTGGATGGTCGAGAGGAACTTGTCGGGATCCTTGGCGAGTTTTAGGGCCCGTTTTGCGGCGGTGTTTCCTTGCCGGGCCTGGGTGTCGAGGTTGGATTTTCGGGCGGATATCATTGCTATCTCCGACATTGCGAATATACCGTTGAGCAATATCAGCGCAATAATGATTATGATCTCCATAAATTGTTCAGAGGGTTGGTTCCGTTTGCAAAGATAAACATTGTTTGGGGATTGGCAACAACGGGCCGCACAATCGTGCGTAACGGATGCTGACGTGATAGCGGCGAGAGGGTGGATGCGGCGGAATCAGACGATTGAATGAAGCCGGGGTATGTATATAAACATTACGTCCGCTGCCAGTCTGGCTACGGACGTAATGTTGTTTACAGCCGAACGGCTCGGCCTGTGCAACGCGATCAATCCTTGAATTTCGCAGAGAGGAATTCGCGGTTGAGGCGAGCGATGTGGGTTATCGAGATCGACTTCGGGCATTCGGCCTGGCATGCGCCGGTGTTCGTGCAGTTTCCGAAGCCGAGTTCGTCCATCTTTGCGACCATAGCCTTTGCGCGGCGTACGGCCTCTACGCGGCCCTGGGGCAGTTTGGCGAGCGACGATACGCGGGCTGCGACGAAGAGCATGGCCGAACCGTTCTTGCAAGTTGCGGCGCAGGCACCGCAGCCGATACAAGCTGCAGCATCCATCGATTCGTCGGCATCGGCCTTGGGAATCGGAATGGCATTGGCATCGATAGCGCTGCCGGTGCGTACCGAGATGAATCCGCCGGCCTGGAGGATCTTGTCGTAAGCGCTGCGATCGACTACCAGGTCCTTGATGACGGGGAATGCGGCCGAACGCCACGGTTCGATTGTAATTGTTTCGCCATCCTTGAACTTGCGCATGTAGAGCTGGCAGGTTGTTACGGCCGATTCGGGGCCGTGAGCATGGCCGTTGATGTGCATCGAGCACATGCCGCAGATACCTTCGCGGCAGTCGTGGTCGAATACGACGGGTTCCTCACCCTTGTGCACCAGGTCATTGTTGAGGATGTCCATCATTTCGAGGAACGAGGTATCGGGGGAGATATCTTTTACTTCGTATGTTTTGAATCCGCCCTTGCTTTTAGCGTCTTTTTGACGCCATATCTTTAATGTAAAGTTCATTGTTCTAAAAAATTAAAGTGTGTACGTCAAATCAGTCTTTATAGTTACGCTGTGCGGGATGAACGAATTCGAAGTTCAGCGGCTCCTTGGTCATTTCGGGCTCCTTGTCCTCGCCCTTGTACTCCCAAACGGCTGCATATACGAAGTTTACGTCATCGCGTTTAGCTTCACCCTCTTCGGTCTGGTGTTCTACGCGGAAGTGGCCGCCGCAGGACTCCTCACGCAACAGGGCGTCGCGGGCCATCAGTTCGCCGAGTTCGAGGAAGTCACTCAGACGCAGAGCCTTTTCGAGTTCGACGTTGAAGCTGTCGGCGGTGCCGACCAGTTTCAGATCCGACCAGAACTCCTTGCGCAGAGCTTTGATTTCGGTAATGGCCTTTGTGAGGGACTCCTTGGTACGGGCCATTCCGACATTCTCCCACATGATGTGGCCGAGGCGTTTGTGAATATCGTCTACCGACTGCTTGCCCTTGATTGCGAACAGACGTTCGATCTTTTCGCGGACACCCTTTTCGGCCTCGTCGAATGCGGCGGTCGAGGTGTCGACCTTCGGGGCCTGGATCTTGTGCGAGAGGTAGTCGCCGATGGTGT
>URTU01000083.1 GCA_900550925.1 uncultured Alistipes sp.
TGTCCGGTCAGCGGATCGGTCCGGTATGTCATCTTGTCGGTGGGCACTTCGGTCTGTGCGGAACGGTTTCCCGTGAGGGCATTCTTTTTCGAGTCGCAACCGGTGGCCACGGCAGCTGTCGTGGCGGCGGCACCGATACCGAGGACCTTCAGGAACTCCCTGCGTGAGATAGTCTTATGGTTTTTCTTGTTCGAATCCATTGGAATAGGCTTTTTTTAGATGATACGGTGGTTGAGGTGTCCCTCGACATATATGGCGCTGAACGGGCGGGCCGGGCAGAGGTTTTCGCAGGCGCCGCAGCCGATGCAACGTTCGGTATTTACGGCCGGGATTTTGGGCGAATCCTGGTTTTTTGGGTCTGACGGGATCATTGTTATGGCGCCGGTTGGGCAGTGACGGGCGCAGTTGCCGCATTCGACACCGTCGGTGAGCGGGACGCAGTTGTCGCGCACCCATACGGCATGACCGATCTGAATCGAAGATTTGTCGGCCTGCGAGAGGCGTACGATTGCGCCTGTTGGGCAGACTTCCGAACATTTGACGCATTCGGGGCGGCAGTATCCGCGTTCGTATGAGGATTCGGGCTGCATGAATCGTTCGAGTTTTGTCGAGGGGCGCAGGACACCGGTCGGGCAGGCGGCCACACAGAGTTGGCAGCCTGTACAGTGTGCGGTCATGTTCCGGATGGACATTGCTCCGGGCGGGACTATCGGGGTTTGCCGATCCGGGATCTTCTTGTCGAGGATCACGGCCAGACCACCGTCGACCTTCTTTTCCTGGGCCTTGACGGCAGCCGAAGCGGTCACGGCACCTATGGCCATGAGGAAATTCCGGCGGCTGTTGTCGGCTACGGCCTTGTCGATGCGTGCGGTTGCGGAGTTCCGGGCCGGGCCGGCGGGAGCCTTTTTGCGGCGGGTGAAGTGTATGGCGTCGTGCTTGCACACCTCGAGGCAGTCCATGCATGCGACGCAGCGCGAGTAGTCGATCGAGTGGTTTTTGTAGTCGATGCACGAGGACTTGCAGGTTCGCGAGCAGAGTGAGCAATCCTTGCATTTGTCGGGGTCGATGGCCGGATGCCAGATTGAGAATTTGGAGATACATCCGAGCAGTGTTCCGACGGGGCATATTGTATTGCAGTATATTCGGCCATTCCGCCATGCGAGCACGATGAGAGCGACGAATGTTACGGCGGCGATGACAAAAACGGGAATGCTGCGCATCCAGACTTCGGTCGAGTAGAATGCATAGCTGTCGGCGCGTTCGGCGAAGTATGCGAGCAGGTTGTTGCACCAGCCGTATATTGGGGCGAATAGGTTCTGGGCGATACGTCCGTAGGCGCTGTATGGGGCTATTATTGCGGCAATGGCACCCGGTCCGAGCAGCAGTGTTATGATGAATATCGCCAGGACGATGTATCGGAGCCAAGAGTGGGCTGGGGCATAGGAGAATCTGTATTTTTTCTTTTTCCGGCGGGCGCTGACCCACGAGGCGATATCCTGGAATACGCCGAGGGGGCAGATTACCGAGCAGTATACCCTGCCGAAGAGGAGGGTAATGATGACCAGTGCGATAACGACACCGAGGTTCAGGGCGAGGACGGCGGGCAGGAACTGTATTTTGGCGAGCCATCCGAACCATGTGTGGAGCGTACCGGTGAAGTCGAGGAACAGCAGAGTGATCAGCGTGAAGCAGATTATTGCCAGGGTCAGTCTGATTTTACGTAGCATATCGAAACAGAAATTAACAGTCAGTCGGACGAGTCGGTCTTGCTTCCGGCAACCGGATATGTGCAACGGGTTCAGCGCAAGGCGTTACGCGTTGTCATATAATAGATGTATGTTGCTGGTTCAGCAGGCACGATTATCCGGGAAACAAAGGTACAAACAATCGTTGAAATAGGATATGTCGGGAGGGTTGTTTGTTGATTTTTTTACCGGCGTGACGGGACGCGTAAAAGTCGCATTGTGAGAATGGGCTGGATGAAGGCTGAGGCGTTCGGGTTATCGGTGAGATGAAACGTTTTACGGCCCGCCGGATTGGAGCGGCGGGCCGTAAAACGTGCCGGAGGTCAGAGTGCTTCGATCGGGCTGTGTTCAGTGTGTGATTCCGGACTGTATGTCGGGCAGCCGTGCGGAGCGGTGATGCCGCAGCCGTGGCGAGGTTTGACCGGCAGCCGTGCGGAGCTGAGACAACAGCGGGGCGGCTATCTGAACCTCTCCTCGACAGTGCGCCAGTCGATCCGTTCCCATAACGCCGCGATGGCATCGGCCCGGCGGTTGCGGAAGTCGATGTAATAGGCGTGCTCCCAGACGTCGATTCCCAAAAGCGGTTTGAGTCCGAGCCGCAGCGGGGTTCCGGCATTCGACTCGGAGACGATGACCAGTTTCCCGGTCTTGTCTGCGGCGAGCCATACCCATCCCGATCCGAAGAGCGAAACGGCCGCCTTGGAGAGTTGCTCCTTGAGTTGGGCGAACGATCCGAAATCGCGGTTTATCGCCTCGGAGAGTTTTCCGGTCGGGACTGTCTTGGGGTTTGGCGAGAGCGTCAGGAAATAGAACGTGTGGTTCCATGCCTGGGCGGCGTTGTTGAACAGTGTGCCGTCGGATTGCTTGACGATCTCTTCGAGCGACATGCGTTCGAATTTTGTACCGCGGATCAGTTTGTTGACATTCGCGATGTATGCCTGATGATGCTTTCCGTAGTGGAACTGCATCGTCTCCTCGCTTATTTGGGGGGCGAGGTCACCCAACTCGTAAGGGAGTTGCGGCAGTGAAAAGATGGCCGTGGTATCGGCCGATACAGCTTGTGGAGACATGATTAAAATATTGAGCCAAATAAATATGTTGTGTAACATTGTGTGTATCGGAGTGTTGCATGATTCGTGGTTGCGGCGCGCTGCGTTGCGGGCTGCGGAAGAGGCGTACGGCAGGCTATTCGAACGGTTCGAAAACCTCCTTCCCTTCGTTGCAGAGCGGACAGCTCCAGTTTTCAGGCAGTTCGTCGAACGGGGTTCCGGGAGCGATGCCGTTTTCGGGATCGCCTTCGTCGGGATCGTAAATGTATCCGCATACGGTGCAGCGGTATTTTTGCATGTTTTCCATCATGTTTAAAAAATTAACGCTATGTAAATATAACCAAAAATAGTGCCGGTGGCAAATAAGTCGGCTAATATTTTTTTCGATATTGATATAGGACTATGTGACAGTCTGTTTCAGCGGTGAGTATGAGAATTACGGTCGCGGAAGTTTTGAGAATTGTCTAATAATTCTTACTTTTGCGGCCGAAAAACGAAGGGGTGCCTGAAATACAAGGGCTGAGATTATACCCATTGTACCGGAGACGGGTAATGCCGATACCGGGATGCAGATAATCCGAAACACATACCCCTTTTCAAAAGTTTGACTTAAAAAAAGTTTAAAGGATGAAAAGGATTTTACTTTTGCTTGCGGCGCTTTGTGCCGCCGAATCGCATGCGCAGTCGACCGTCGTGGAGGATTCGATCGACATGTATGACCTGCAGCAGATCGAGGTTGTTTCGACCCGTGCGCGTACCACCACACCGGTAGCCTATACCGATATTACGCGCGAGGAGATCGAACGCAACAGTTACGGTCAGGACATACCGTTCCTGCTGGCTCTCACACCGTCGATGGTGGCAACGACGGAGACCGGTATCGGTATCGGAGCCACGTCGATGCGCCTTCGCGGAACCGATGCCACGCGACTGAACGTTACGGCGAATGGCGTGCCGCTGAACAATCCCGATTCGCATGCCATGTACTGGTACGATACGCCGGACTTCATTTCGGCTGTGGGGAGCGTTCAGGTGCAGCGCGGCGCCGGTACGTCGACCAACGGTACGGGAGCCTTCGGCGGTGCCATAAACATGACCACATCACCGCTGTCGCCCGACTTCGGCGGTGACGCTTCGCTGTCGTACGGATCGTACAACACCAACAAGCAGGCCGTGCATATCGGTTCTGGTTTGATGGGCGGACATTGGCTGGTTGATGCCCGCCTGACGCATATCGGATCGGACGGTTATGTCGATCGCGGTGCCACCGACCTGAAGTCCTACATGCTTCAGGGGGCCTACTACGGCGGCAACTCGATGTTGAAGTTCATATCGTTCGGCGGCAAGGCCAAGACCTATCTGACCTATACTGGTGTAACGAAGGAGGAGATGGAACTTTACGGCCGCCGCTACCACACCGAGGGCCAGTATTATACTTCGGACGGCCCGTACGTGCTGGCGGACGGTTCGCATGTCAACTACTATGACGACCATACCGACAACTACCTCCAGATCAACAACCAGCTGCTGTTCAACCACCGTTTCAACGAGCGTTGGCAGATGAACCTGACGGCGCACTACACCTACGGTTACGGCTATTATATCCAGTACAAGGATGACGCGAAGCTGCTCGAATACGGATTTTCGGAAGAGAACTCCTATGACGCTTCGGGCGAGAAGATCCGCAAGGACCTGATCCGCGAGAAGCTGATGCGCAACCATTTCGGCGGTCTTAACGCTACGGCGGTCTACAATACGTCGCGGCTGTCGCTGCTGTTCGGCGGGTCGTGGAGCTACTATACCTGCCCGCACTGGGGTGAACTGGATTGGGTGCAGGATTCTCCGGCAGGTTTCAGCGAGGGGATGCACTGGTATGAGAACGATGTCAACAAGCAGGATGCCAATATCTTCGTCAAGGCCGACTGGGAGGCAGCACGCGGTTTGAATATCTTTGCCGACCTTCAGTACCGCTATGTAGACTATCGGGCATGGGGCGTCAACGACAACTATGACGAGACGACCGGTGCGATGCAGCAGATCGACATCGACAAGCAGTACAACTTCTTCAACCCCAAGGTGGGTCTTCGTTACGGTTTCGGAGCGCAGGGGCGCAACACCATCGGTGCCTCGTTCTCGATAGCGCAGAAGGAGCCTACGCGCAGCGACTTTACCGACCGTTTCCGCGAGGAGTTCCCCTCGGCCGAGAAACTGTATGACTACGAGGTCAACTATCAGTACAACAGCCCATATTTCTCGGGCGGCATCAACTTCTATTACATGTATTACCGCAACCAGCTGGTCAAGACCGGCCAGATCAACGACAACTACGACGCGCTGAACATCAATGTTCCGAAGAGCTACCGCCGCGGTATCGAGGTTACGCTGTCGGGCAAACCGGCAAAATGGTTTACCGTAAGTGCCAACGCAACCTTCAGCCAGAACCGTATCCTCGACTACACGAACAAGGTTGCCGACTGGGACGGCGGTTACAACGAGACCTACATGGGTACGACGGTGATCTCCTATTCGCCGGAAGTGATCGCGGGATTGATATTGGATTTCCACGTGTCGGGATTCTCGGCAGTGATGCATACGCAGTATGTCGGTGACCAGTACTTCACCAACTACGCCAACCCCAACATGAAGCTCGATGCCTACTGCGTCACCAACCTCGACCTGGGCTACAGCTTCAAGACCCGCAATGCGAAGAGCGTACGTTTCGGCCTGGCCGTCTACAACCTTTTCAACGCCAAGTATGCCAACAACGGCTACGGTTATTCGGAGTACTACTCCGACGGTGACGGTGCTCCGAAGACCCAGCACGATACGGCCTACTACTTCCCGCAGGCTCCGATCAACTTCCTGGCCAACGTGACTGTGAAGTTCTGATCCGGCCGGTGAGGAGCGGGGCGCGGCGATGCGTTCCCGGAATGGGAAAGGTTGAGGCGAAGCCCCTCCCGAAGGCTTGGAAACAGATTCTGTTCAGTATTAGAAAATGATTGGAATATGATCGACTGGAAATTGGTTCTGCAACTTGCGGGCATCGTGCTCGGGTTGCTCTATCTGTGGCTGGAGTACCGCGCCAACATCTGGCTGTGGGCCGTCAGCATCGTGATGCCGGTGGTGCACGGAGTGCTCTATTACCGTTCGGGGCTCTATGCCGACATGGCGATGAATGTCTATTACGTGATAGCGGGTTTCTATGGCTGGATCGTATGGCTTCGGGGTTCGGGCGGCAAGTCTGACAAGCCGGCGCTGCGTATTTCGAGTACGCCGTGGCGGCTGGGGGTGATTCTGACGGTTGCAGGAGCAGTTGTCTGGGCGGCGATCTATTTCATCCTGGTACATTATACCGACAGTACGGTTCCGGTGCTGGACAGCCTCACTACGGCCATGAGCATCGTGGCGCTGTGGATGCTTTCGCGCAAGTACCTCGAACAGTGGCTGGTGTGGCTGGCGGTTGATGCCATCAGCTGCGGGCTCTATATTTATAAAGGAATCCCGTTCACGGCAGGGCTGTACGGACTGTATACGATCCTGGCCGTTGCCGGATACATGCGCTGGCGGAGAGTGATGCTCTCGGAGCAGGCGGCCGCAGTGCGATAGTCTCTGCACCGGTTTGTTGAGGCAGTTGAGTCAGTTAAGGCAGTTGAGGCAGGTGCGGCCCGTGCGGTCGAATAATAATTCTTACGGACATCCGTTCTACTTTCGAACGGGTGTCCGTATGTTTTTTGCGGGGATTGAAACAGGTGTTTTCTTCGACATGGTGACGAGTCTGATTTTCGATGCGTTCAGATCGCCTGAAAATGCTCTTTAAAGCGATTTTTTGAAACCAAACGTCGAAAATGGGCGGAAAAATCGGAATCTGTTTTTGGCAATTGCGAAATATGTATTAATTTTACACGTTAAAACAATTACAAAGGTTAAGATTGCGGGGCCGCAGACGGGCAAACCGAAGCACCGGCCCGAAAGAGTAAAACCAAGGAAGAAACTATGTCTGAAGAGAAAGAACAAAAGAGCGGCAGGATCATCCCCATCAATATCGAGGAGGAGATGAAATCCGCTTATATCGATTACTCGATGTCGGTAATCGTGTCGCGCGCCTTGCCCGATGTGCGCGACGGTCTGAAACCTGTTCATCGCCGTATCCTGTACGACATGAGCAACGAACTGAAACTATATTCCGACAAACCGCACCGTAAGTCGGCGCGTATCGTCGGTGATGTTCTGGGTAAGTTCCACCCGCACGGCGACTCGTCGGTTTACGACGCGATGGTCCGTATGGCGCAGGATTGGTCGATGCGATATCCGCTGGTCGACGGTCAGGGTAACTTCGGTTCGATGGACGGCGACTCGCCGGCCGCCATGCGTTACACCGAGGCCCGTATGCGCAAGATCGCCGACGAGGTGATGGCCGACATCGAAAAGGATACGATCGACTTTACGCTCAACTTCGACGATACGACTCCCGAACCGACCGTCCTGCCGACCAAGATACCGCTGTTGCTGGTCAACGGTTCGAGCGGTATCGCCGTGGGTATGGCGACCAACATGGCACCGCACAATCTGGGCGAGGTCCTGGATGCCTGCTGCGCCTATATAGACAACCGTGACATTGAGGTTAGCGAGTTGGCCCAGTATGTCAAGGGCCCCGACTTCCCGACCGGAGGCATCATCTACGGCTACGAAGGAGTCCGAGAGGCGCTCGAAACGGGTCGCGGACGCGTGGTGATGCGAGCCAAGACCGAAATCGAACATACCCCCTCGGGACGGGCCTGCATCGTGGTTACGGAGGTTCCGTACATGGTCAACAAGGCCGAGATGATCCGCAAGATCGCCGACCTGGTCAACGAAAAGAAGATCGAGGGAATCTCGTACGTCAACGACGAGAGCGACCGCAACGGCATACGTGTGGTTATCATCCTCAAGCAGGATGCCGTGGCGAGCGTGGTGCTCAATACGCTTTATAAGAATACCCAGTTGCAGTCTTCGTTTGCGGTCAACAATATCGCGCTGGTCGACGGCCGCCCGATGCTGCTCAACCTGAAGGACCTGATCGCACAGTTCGTCGAACACCGCCACAATGTGGTTGTACGCCGCACGCGTTTCGACCTGAAGAAGGCCGAGGAGCGTCTGCATATCGTTCTGGGACTGTTGATTGCACAGGACAACATCGACGAGGTGATACATATCATCCGTTCGTCGAAGGATCCCGAAGTTGCCCGCCGCCAGTTGACCGAACGTTTCGGGCTGAGCGACCTGCAGACGGCAGCGATCATCGAGATGCGCCTGCGTGCGCTGACGGGGCTCGAGCACGGCAAACTTACGGCCGAGCGCGACGACCTGGAGGCCCGTATCAAATACTACAACGACGTATTGTCGGATGAGAGTCTGCAGATGCAGATCATCAAGGACGAGATGATGGACATGAAGGCCAAGTACGGCGATCCTCGGCGTACGGAGATTGTCTTCTCGGCCGAGGAGTTCAATCCCGAGGATTTCTATGCCGACGACGACATGGTGATCACCATTTC
>URTU01000084.1 GCA_900550925.1 uncultured Alistipes sp.
AGCCGGTATTTCGAAGAGGGCGGCTCGGAGCGTCTCTCGTCGCTCAACCTGGGAATAGCCATGCACCGGATATTCGAACAGGCCTCCGACCTGCAGGCCGTACACGATGCCATCGACGACATGCGCCGAAACTCACGCTTCTCACAGCAGGAGGCCGCGGTCCTCACCTCGATGATCGACAAGGCGATGCAGAACCCCGTAATCGAAGAGTGGTTCCGCAGCGGGTATTGGGATTCGGTGCGGAACGAGGCAGGAATAATCATGCCCGGAAGCGGGATATACCGCCCCGACCGTGTAATGACCCGCGGCCGGCGGGCTGTAATCGTCGACTACAAGTTCGGCATGAACCAGAAGAACGAACACTTCAGGCAGGTCGAACGCTATGCCGGACTGCTCAGAGAGATGGGATACCGGCAGGTCGAAGGGTGGTTGTGGTACATAGCACTCGACCGTCTGGTACGTGTCGAGGAGGCAATGCCCGAAGCGTGACAAGCCCCTCCGGCGATCTACTGCCCCCAGACCTCTTTTACCAAATAACATTTGCCGCCGACACATCCAGCCATGCCCGCGTCGATCCAGCGCCACATGGCAATCAACCGTCAGAACTTTCCCTCGCATATCTGCTGGGACAAATCACGGCAAATATTCACAACGTATGTCTGCAGATACCCCGCTCACCCGACATCCGCCCCCCCCATCGCAACCGATGGCAAGCCTCCGAAAACCACCATGAACACCAAAAAGTTTCTTTGAATTGTCCGACTAAAAATATAATTTTGCGGCCGTTTAACCGCTTAACCAATCATTCACGATGAAAGGTCTGATTACAATCGGGTTGCTCGTACTCTCCAACATCTTCATGACAATGGCCTGGTACGGCCATCTCAAATTCAGCCAGATGAAGGGCTTCGACAAACTCGGACTCGTCGCTGTCGTACTGATCAGCTGGGGCATAGCCCTGTTCGAATACTTCTGCCAGGTCCCCGCAAACCGTATCGGATTCCGCGGAAACGGCGGCCCGTTCTCACTGGTCGAACTCAAAGTGATTCAGGAGGTTGTATCACTCACCGTATTTACACTCTTCGTAGTACTCGTGTTCCGCACCGAAACCCTCCGCTGGAATCATGCCGTCGGATTCCTCTTCCTGATCTGCGCCGTCTACTTCATTTTCAAACACTGACGCCGCAACGATCAAACGCCCCCGCTCAACCGTCGCATACCCCGTCCGACAACTGCAACTCATCGTTATTCCGAAAACCGATATCCCCACACGGTAAGACGATGAATAATAAAAGCAATTTTTTTGTCGTCTTATGCGCTTTTTGTATATTTGTAGTCGATTTTTGATATGTTATCACCACTATGAGTGACGCTATAAAACACGAATGCGGAATTGTCCTGATCAGGCTTCTCAAACCCATCTCGTACTATAAAGCCAAATACGGAACCCCCCTGTACGGATTGAACAAACTCTATCTGATGATGGAGAAGCAGCACAACCGCGGTCAGGAAGGTGCCGGACTGGCCTGCATAAACATGACCGCCGACCCCGGAAACGAATACATCTTCCGCGAACGGGCCCTCGGAAGCGGCGCCATCGGCGAATGCTTCTCGGCCGTAAACCGCGCAATTGCCGAAGGCCGTGCCGCCGGACATCCCGACGAACAACTTCCGTTTATCGGCGAATGCTACATCGGCCACCTGCGTTACAGCACAACCGGCCGCAGCGGCCTCTCCTATGTGCACCCGTTCCTGCGCCGGAACAACTGGCGAAGCCGGAATCTCGTCCTGGCCGGGAACTTCAACCTGACAAATGTCGAAGAGGTTTTCCAACACGTCGTGGCAATGGGCCAGCACCCGCGTCACAATGCCGATACATTCATCATGCTCGAACAGCTCGGATACCTGCTCGACAAACAGGTCGAAGCTCTCCAGCACCGGTTCGCCCAACAAGGCTACAAAGGCGCCGAACTCAATGCCAAGGTCGAAGAACAGCTCGACATCGAATCGATCATCCGCGAAGCTTCCAAGATCTGGGACGGCGGTTTCGCAATCGTCGGAATGACCGGCAGCGGCGACAGTTTCGTCTTCCGCGACCGATGGGGCATCCGGCCCGCCCACTACTACATCGATGACGAAGTAGCCGTGGTCGCCTCCGAACGCGCCGTAATCCAGACCGTCATGAATGTCACCACGGACAAGGTAAAAGAGGTGGAACCCGGCCAAAGCATCGTCATAAAACGCGACGGCGGAATCGCTATCCGACAGATCCTCGATGCCCCCAATCCGCGGCCATGCTCATTCGAACGAATCTACTTCTCGCGAGGCAGCGATGCCGACATCTACCGCGAACGAAAGGCCCTCGGACGACTGTTGTGCAATCAGATTCTCGATACCGTAGACCATGACCTCGACCATACCGTATTCTCATTCATCCCAAATACGGCCGAAGTCGCATATTACGGCATGATGGAGGGGATGAACGACTATCTCAACCGTAAAAAGGCCGAACGTATCGAGGCTCTCGGGCAGTGCCCTTCGGTCGCGCAGATCGAGGAGATCCTCAACCATCGTGTCCGCACCGAAAAACTCGCCATCAAGGATATCAAACTCCGGACATTCATAGCCGAGGGCGCCAGCCGGAACGACCTGGCCGCACACGTCTACGACATCACATACAACACCATAACCCCGAAAGAGGATTCGATTGCCGTCATCGACGACTCGATTGTCCGCGGCACCACCCTCAAACGAAGCATCGTCGAGATACTGAGCCGCCTCGACCCGAAACAGATCGTCGTCATTTCGTCGTCGCCGCAGATCCGGTACCCCGACTGCTACGGAATAGACATGTCGCGCATGAGCGAATTCATCGCCTTCAATGCCGCCGTATCGCTCATCCGCGAACGAGGCATGGAGCAGCTCCTGCAAAAGACATACGAGCAGTGCAAACGTCAGAATGCTCTGCCCACAGACCAGATCCGTAACAGCGTCAAGATGATATACGAACCCTTCTCCTACCAGGAGATCTCGGACCGTATCGCACAGATGGTTACCCCCGACAGCTGCCGGTGTCCGGTCAAGGTCGTCTACCAGACCATCGAGAACCTCCATCGCGCCTGTCCCAAAAACAACGGCGACTGGTACTTCTCGGGCGACTACCCCACTCCGGGCGGGAACAAGTTCGTAAACCGCGCCTTCATCAACTACTACGAGGGTGCAACCGATAAAAGATAAGAAATACTAATCAAACAATAGCAAACCGACTATGCAAGGGAATTACAAACTCAAAAAGGAAGGCGGCCTGATCTCCGGAGCAGAGCCCATGGATATCATCCGCCGTTACGAAAGCATCAACACCAACATATTCGAGACCGAATATGAAGGAGCTTCGTACGTTGCAGACAAGGTCATCTCGGCCATCAAGGCCAAAAACGCCCGCGGCGAAAAATTCGTACTCGGACTGACAACCGGCCGCTCCCCGATGGGAATCTACGGCAAACTGGTCGAAAAGTGCCAGAACGGTGAAATCAGTTTCGCAAACGTCATCGTCTTCAGCCTCGATGAATTCTACCCCATCTCGAAGGAGGAGCGCCAGAGCCGCAACTACCGTATACATGAGGACTTCCTGAACCACATCGACATCAAGCCCGAAAACATCTTCATGCCCGACGCTACGCTCGGCGTAGACAAGGTGTCGCAGTTCTGCCGCGACTACGAGGCCAAAATCGAAGCTGTCGGAGGCATCGACCTGATGCTCCTCGGCGTCGGCTCAAAAGGACAGCTCGGTTTTAACGAACCCGGTTCGTACTTCAATACCAAAACCCGTCTGGTCGCTCTCAGCAATGACAGCATCAAGGCTCAGGCTTCGAACTTCTCCGGTGTCGAAAACGTTCCCACGAAGGCCATCACGATGGGTATGGATACCATCTTCCAGGCCAAACAGATAATCCTGATCGCCTGGGGCGAGGACAAGAGCCAGATCATTGCCCGAATCATCGAAGGCGAAATCTCGACCATGTTCCCCGCAACATACCTGCAGATGCACAAGAACATCGAGGCCGTAATCGATGCCGATGCCGCCGAGGAGTTGACCCGCGTCAAGACCCCGTGGCTGGTCGGAACCTGCGACTGGACCCCCAAATTCATCCGCAAGGCCGTCGTATGGCTCTGCATGAAGGTCGAAAAACCGATCCTCAAACTTACATACAAGGATTACGTCGACAACTCGCTCGGACAGCTGCTCGAGGCTCAGGGCTCGTTTGACTCGATCAACATCAAGGTCTTCAACGACCTGCAGCACACCATCTCCGGCTGGCCGGGAGGCAAACCCAATGCCGACGACTCGACCCGTCCGGAACGTGCAAACCCGTTCCCCAAACGCGTGATCATCTTCTCGCCCCACCCCGACGATGACGTCATCTCGATGGGCGGTACCTTCATGCGCCTGGTTGACCAGGGTCACGACGTGCACGTGGCGTACGAGACCTCGGGCAACGTGGCCGTTCACGACGACGTGATACTGCAGTTCCTCGATACAGCCCGCCAGATGGGATTCGAAGACCGTGTAGACGAGGTCCGCAAGATCATCGCCTCGAAGAAGAAGGGCGATCCCGAACCCCGCCCGCTGCTCAACCTCAAGGGCTCGATGCGTCGCGGCGAGGCACGCGGTGCATGCTCCGTATTCGGCGTAAAGGAGCAGAACATCCACTTCCTCAACCTCCCGTTCTACGAGTCGGGCGGCATCAAGAAGAACCCGATGGGTCAGGCCGATATCGATATCATCGTCAAACTGCTGCGCGAGGTAAAACCTCACCAGATCTTCGCTGCCGGTGACCTCGCCGACCCGCACGGTACACACCGCGTTTGTATCGAGGCCGTTCTCGGTGCTATCGAGATCGTCAAGAACGACGACTGGATGAAGGATTGCCGCATGTGGCTCTACCGCGGTGCCTGGATGGAGTGGGGTCTCGACATGGTCGACATGGCAGTGCCCCTCAGCCCCGACGAGGTGATCAAGAAACGCCACGCAATCTACCGCCACCTCTCGCAGAAGGATATCATGCCCTTCCCGGGCGAGGACCCGCGCGAGTTCTGGCAGCGTGCCGAAGACCGCAACCGCCATACCGCCGTCCTGTACGACAAGCTCGGAATGGCTGAATACCAGGCAATGGAGGTATTCGTACGGCTCTTCTAAAAACATATGGACATGCGGGCGGGGTCGCTCCCGCCCGCATCCCTCAAACAGGTAAAACATAAAAACAGATAGATATGAGACTGATTATCGAAAACAATGCGGCTGACGTAGCAAAATGGGCAGCCAATCACATTGCCGAACGTATCAACAGCCACAAGGGTGACAAACCCTTCGTATTGGGATTGCCGACCGGCTCCACCCCGCTGGGAACATACAAGGAGCTGATCGCGATGAACAAGGCCGGAAAGGTCTCGTTCCGCAACGTCATCACCTTCAACATGGATGAATATGTCGGACTGCCTGAGGAGCATCCCGAAAGCTACCACTCGTTCATGTGGAACAACTTCTTCAAGCATGTCGACGTCAACCCCGACAACGTAAACATCCTCAACGGCAATGCCCCCGACCTCGAGCGCGAATGCGCCGAATATGAGGCACGTATCGAGGCTGCCGGCGGTATCGACCTGTTCATGGGCGGCGTCGG
Source organism: uncultured Alistipes sp. (assembly GCA_900550925.1). Classification (GTDB taxonomy): domain Bacteria; phylum Bacteroidota; class Bacteroidia; order Bacteroidales; family Rikenellaceae; genus Alistipes. Next base: position 5,682 of record URTU01000084.1, read on the forward strand.
AAACGACGGACACATCGCTTTCAACGAGCCGTTCTCGTCGCTGCTCTCGCGCACCCGCGTCAAGACCCTGACCGAGGATACAATCATCACCAACGCCCGTTTCTTCAACGGCGACGTTACGCTGGTTCCGAAGACTGCACTGACCGTCGGTGTCGGCACCGTACTTTCGAGCCGTGAGGTTATGATCCTCGCAACCGGCCACGCAAAGGCCCAGGCCGTAAAACAGGGCGTCGAAGGCGCTTACAGCCATGCATGGACCATTACCGGCCTGCAGGTTCACCCGAAGGGCGTGCTGGTTATCGACGATGCCGCCGCTCAGGAACTGAAGGTTTCGACCTACCGCTACTTCAAGGATATCGAGAAGGAGAACCTCTAACGGTTTTATCAGACAACAGCCCGGTATGCAGAATCATTATTCCGCATACCGGGCTCCTTATTTTATATGGTATTTCACCATACCGCCTTCGCGGTCAGCTGGTTGCATCAACGGATTATATTGCTTTCTTTAATACTCAGTATATACCGAAACGGCACAGGGTTGCGATGGTTCGCAATCCTGTGCCGTTTTAATGTCATGCGGAGACTCAAGTGATGCCGCCGGCAACCGTTTCAAAGGCACGTTCGGGAAGGAGTGCGGTATTCCGAAAGGTCTCCCCCCCCACCGGAGACTACTCCTATTCGTCCTCCTCCTTCATGGTGGTGTAGACGTTGGTGACGTCGTCGTCCTCCTCCAACTTCTCCACCAGCTTGTCGATGCTCTCACGCTGCTCGGGCGTAAGCTCCTTGGTATCGGTCGGGATACGCACAAACTCACCGCTGATGATCTCGAAACCGTTGTCCTCAAGGTACTTCTGTATCGTACCGTAGGCATCGAACGAGGCATAAACCGTAATCTCACCGTTCTCGTCGGCATAAAGCTCGTCAACGCCCAGGTCAATCATCTCCAGTTCGAGCTCCTCGGGGTCGACACCCTTGGTATTCTTGAACTTGAACACGCACTTGTGCTCGAACATGAACGAAACGCTGCCGCTGGTTCCCAACGAACCGCCGCACTTGTTGAAGCAGCTGCGGACATTGGCCACCGTACGAGTGGTGTTGTCGGTTGCGGTCTCGACCAGAATCGCAATTCCGTGAGGTCCGTATCCCTCGTAAACCATCTCCTTGTAATCGGCCGTATCTTTCGAAATAGCACGTTTGATGGCGCGTTCGACATTCTCTTTCGGCATGTTCTCGGCCTTCGCATTCTGGATCAGCATGCGCAAGCGGGTATTGCCCGAAGGATCGGGACCGCCGGCCTTCACGGCTATTTCGATCTCCTTGCCAATCTTCGTAAATGTACGGGCCATGTTGCCCCAACGCTTCAGTTTGCGCGCCTTTCGATACTCAAATGCTCGTCCCATAGTGATATGTTTCGCTTTTATTCGCTTTTAATATTTTCAATAGTGGTGCAAAGGTACAAAAAGAGCCGTAATTGTCAAAACACATCGTTCACTAAAATAAACCTTTCCGATACCTGACTTCGTCCGAAATGCCCCCGAACGAATAAAAAATGCAGCCGAGGAAAAACTCGCGGGGCAAAACCTGACCAAACCAGTATGATTCGAAGAGATTTTTCCGTATATTTGTATTATCATCATGACAATACACACAACGTTTCTCAAAAACCCAAACTCTACATGCAAAAAATCTCTGCCGCGGCTTTCAACGACACCAAACCCCATTATGAACTGCTCGACGGTTTGCGGGGTGTGGCGGCGCTCGTCGTCATATGGTACCACGTCTTCGAAGGGTTCGCCACAAGCCCCTTCGACCAACGCTTCAACCATGGCTATATGGCCGTCGATTTCTTCTTCATCCTGTCGGGATTCGTCGTAGGATACGCATACGACGACCGATGGGGACGTACGCTCAATATCCGAAACTTCTTCAAACGACGCCTCATACGACTCCACCCGATGGTCGTACTCGGAGTGGTGCTCGGAGCAATAACGTTCATCATACAGGGTTCCGTGCAGTGGGACGGCACACATGTCGCATTCTCGATGGTCCTGCTCGCAATGCTCCTCAACCTCTTCCTGATACCAGCCGTCCCCGTGACCGGTCCCGAGGTGCGCGGTAACGGCGAAATGTACCCGCTCAACGGCCCGAACTGGTCCCTCTTCTTCGAATATATCGGAAACATCGCGTATGCACTATTCCTGCGCCGGCTGTCGACAAAGGCGCTCGCGGTATTCGTCGCTGCCGCAGG
>URTU01000085.1 GCA_900550925.1 uncultured Alistipes sp.
GTGGAGTATGCCTCGCAGGAGGCGGTCTATACGAAGATGTTCGAGGAGCTGGACGAGGCCATCGCGACGCTGGGCCGCAACACGACCCTCTCGTCCGATGCGTGGAGCCGCTACGACGGGGTCTACTACGGCAACATCGCGCAATGGTTGAAGTATGCCAACTCGCTGAAGCTTCGCATGGCGATGCGCCTGACGGAGGTGAAGCCCGAGCTGGCGCAGGCGAAGGCCGCCGAAGCGATTGCCGGGGGCGTCATCACGTCGAACGCCGATAACGCGGCGATGCACGCCGCGGAGAACCGCACGACGCTGATTTACAACGACTGGGGCGACCATCGCGTCGGGGCCGACATCCTCTGCTACATGACCGGCTACAACGACCCGCGCATGGAGAAGATGTTCCTGCCGAACGACGTGGGCGACTACGTCGGCATCCGCATCGGCATCGACGTGGCGGGCAAATCGACGGCCATGGCCAAGTATTCGAACATGATCGTCGAATCGACGACCCCCTACCTGTGGTTCAACGCTGCCGAGGCCACGTTCCTGCGCGCCGAATACGAACTGCGCTGGGGATCCGAAGAGACGGCGAAGACGCTCTACGAGCAGGCCGTTCAGCTGTCGTTCGAGGAGCGCGGCGCTTCGGGGGCGGAGGCCTACCTGGCGGACGCCAGCAAAAAGCCGGCGCCCTATACCGACCCGTTGGGCAACTACAGCGCATCGGCCCGCAGCGAAATTACCGTTCCGTGGGAGACGGCATCGGACGCCGGCGATGCGGAAGCCGTATGGGAGCGCAATCTCGAGCGGATCATCACGCAGAAGTGGATCGCCATCTTCCCGCTGGGCGTGGAGGCGTGGTCCGAACACCGGCGCACGGGCTACCCGAAGCTGTTGCCCGTTCCCACCGACAAGTCGGGAGGATCGGTCAATGTGGAACAGGGCGCACGCCGTCTGCCCTACCCCGTCGAGGAGTACCAGCAGAACAACACCAACCTCCAGACCGCAATCCAGACGCTCGACGCGGAGCAGCAGAACGGCGACCGCACGGGCGACGTCATGGGTACCCGCGTATGGTGGGATTGCAAACCGTATAACAAGTAATTGTCATGAACATGAAACCGAAACTGACGATACGTCTCCTGCTGTTGGGCGTTGCGGCCGCAGCCCTCACGGCATGCAGCGACTGGACGGAGATGGAGACCGTGGAGAATCAAGTAAACAAGCCGTGGGAACAGGACCCCGAACTCTGGGCCGAATATACCGCGGCACTGAGAGCCTACAAGCAGTCCGAGCACTTTATCGTTTACGCCCGGCTGCACAACTCGCCCGAGAAGTCCTCGAGCGAGCAGGATTTCATGCGCTGCCTTCCCGATTCGCTCGACATCGTGACGCTCACGAACGCCGACAACTTCTCGGAGTTCGATGCGGAAGACATGGCTGTGATGCATGAAAAGGGGACCCGGGTGCTCTATCAGATCGACTACGCCGCACGGAAATCCGAGTTTGCCGACACCCAGGCGCTCGACGCCTATCTGGAGCGGGTTATTGCCGCCGTAGCGGCCAACGGCATGAATGGATACTCGTTCACGACCGACCCGCTGGCTGCGGAGGCCACGGCCCGGATTGTCGAAAAACTTTCGGCGGCAAAATCCGAAGGACAGATCATCGTCTTCGAAGGCAGCCCGCTGTCGCTGGCCGCCGCCGACCGGGCCAGGATCGACTACATCGCACTCGACACCGAGAAGATCGAAAATGTCCAGGAGGTGAAACTGCAGATCCTGAACGCCACGGGATATGCCGGCATTGCACCTGAAAAGCTGCTGCTTTCAGCCGAAATCAGCGCCCCCCTGTTCGACGAGGAGCGCACGGAGTTTGCGGCCGTCGAAGAGATGGCGCGCCGCGTCGTCGAGTTCGGCCCGGTGGGCGGTCTGGCTGCATACAACATCTCCGAAGACTACTACCATGCGGAGATGAACTACCAGACTATCCGCACGGCGATCCAGACGTTGAATCCCGCTAAATAACGAACGCCATGAAAGAATACGGAAAATATCTGATTACGGCCGTCGCAGCCGTCGCAGCCCTGTCGGCCTGCGACAACTACGATGCCGACGACCGGAAATTCGGCAATGTCGTCTACCTCGACGTCGCCGAAACGGACGAAGTCCGGCTCACGACCTTCAGCAACAACCTCCCGACCTACGACTGCACGATGCAGGCCATGCTGACCTATCCCGCCGGACAGGACGTCACGGTATCGCTCTCGGTCGATCCGTCGCTTGTCGGCACCTACAATGCCCGCTACGGAACCGACTGGCCGATGCTCGACGCCCAATACTACGAGTTGTCGGCCGACAACGTCACGATTCCCGCCGGGAAGAGTTCTTCCGACATCGTGACCCTGCAGCTCAAGGAGCTCATGGGCCAGGGAGAGGAGCAGTCCGGCGCCCTTCCCATCGACCAGACCTATCTGGTTCCCGTGCGCATCAGCCACGCTTCGATGGATGTGCTCGCCGGCTCGGATGTGGCCTATTTTGTCGTGAAGCGTTCGTCGGCCATCACCGTCGCGGCGCAGCTCACCGACAACTGGATCGAGTTCCCGACCCTCGACAAGTACGGCGAGAACAGCAAGGCCTGGAACGGCCTTACGGCCATGACCTACGAGGCGCTGATCTACATCGACGACTTCGCCACAAGCAACGCTTCGGGCAATCCGGTGAACATCTCCTCGATCATGGGCGTCGAGCAATACCTGCTGCTGCGTATCGGCGATACGAACTTCGAGCGTCAGCAGCTGCAGTTCGACGGCTCGGGCAACGGCTCGCAGTTTGGCAAGATTCCGGGTCGCGATGCGACGAAGAATCTCGAGAAGGGCCGCTGGTACCACGTTGCCTGCACCTACGACCAGGCAACGCGCACGGCGCGCATCTACGTCGATGGGCAGATTCAGAGCGAGGCTACCGGCGTCGGCATTTCGGCGCAGAGCCAGAAGACCCAGATCAACCTGGCCATGCGGGCCCTTTACGATCTGTGGAATACGGCTCCCGACGACCAGAAGCCGCAGTATGAGACCGACGACACGGGCTACAACAAACTGGGTGAAGCCTACCAGTTCTTCCTCGGCCGTTCGTACGACGACTACCGTCCGCTGAACGGCAAGATCGCCGAAGCCCGCGTGTGGTCCGTAGCGCGTACCCCCGAACAGATCTGGGAGAACATGTATGAGATCAAGGACCCGCAGGACGACCCGACACTTCTGGGCTACTGGAAATGCAACGAAGCCTCGGGCAACACGGTCAAGGACTATTCGATGTATCACAACGACGGAGTGGCCAAATACGATATCATCTGGCCGCAGGGCATCGAGATTCCGAAACTTAACGAAAACAACGAGTGACTATGAAAACGATATTCAACATACAGAATGGGATGGTGACGCTTCTCTGCACGGCGGTATTCGCGGGCCTTACGGCCTGCGATGCCGGCACCGTGGAACGCGAAGGCGGCAAACTGCCCGACAGGGAACCGCTCGAAACCACATACGGAATGTTGCGGAGCAGCAATGCGGCGGACAGAACGATAGATGTGCTATTAACCGAAGGCGGCAATGGTTTTGTTGTAAGAAATTTTTATTTCCAACAGACAAAGCCTGCTTCCGACAAGGTATCGATTGACGCATGGGTCAATGCGGCACTTTTGGACAGTTATACTCCCAACGACGAAATTGAACGGGAGTTGCTGCCGGAAGCCAATTACGAATTTCTTGATGGTAACACAATGGATCTCTCACCGGAGACTCAATGTTCAGCATTGAAGCGTATCAGGTTTACAGCGACAGGACTTGCTGCCGGGGAATACATATTACCGCTCACTGTTGCCGAAAAAGATTCTCCAGATGACAGCAAGACTCTGTACTATAATGTTACGGTCCGCCAGCCATATACCGATGAATATGCGCTGCACGATGGCCATGACCTGTTTTTCGTGTTCTATATCAACACGAACGACTATCAACCCTTATTGGCGCAAGATTATATCATGCGTAAAAAACTGGCCCGAGGAACAACTGTAGCCTGGTACGATGCCGTAGGGAATATCATCAATTTGCGAACCGTAGTTCTTGATTACGATGCAGCTACAGGCCGTGCACTGTTAAACCTTGGAAATGACATGCGCTATGTTCTTGATCATACTGTAAAATACATCCGCCCACTACAGGAACACGGCAGCAAAGTATGCATCAGTCTGGAAGGTGGTGGTTCCGGGCTCGGATTCTGTAATCTCACGGACGAGCAGATTGCCGATTTTGTAGCACAGGTCAAGGCCGTGATCGAGAACTATGAACTTGACGGCATCAACCTTTGGGACCGCAATGCCGGTTACGGAAAAGAGGGAATGCCAGCTGTCAATACCACCTCATATCCCAAACTGATCAAAGCAATGCGTGAATCGCTCGGCTCGGAAAAATTGCTGACACTGACCGTATACGAAGAACCTACCGAAAGTTTTTGGGATACGGAGGCCACGGGAGGTATTGCGGTTGGTGACTACCTTGATTATGCATGGTCCGGATATAACAGCAACAGTGAAGCCCCGCAATTGCTTGATCCGTGGAACGATGGATTGGAATACATTTCCTCCTATACTCAGAAGCCAATTGCCAACATGCCCAAGGAGCGATACGGATGCATTAATTTCCCCATTTATCCTGCCAATTCAATTGAATTGGAGACGGCGTGTGAATTCCTCATTGACTGGGTTCCGAACTATAAGTCCAACAACATCATTGTTTTCGATGATTTGCGTACTAATTTACAAGACAATTATGAAACAGTTTGGGATGTGCAGTTCGCATTGTGTTGCACTTATATGGATGCAGAGAATCGCTACATACTTGGCAGTAGAAGCGGGTATAGCTATACATTTGATAACTATAGATTAGGCCTATTGCCTAATGGCATAGGCGGATACGGTAAATGGAAAAAGGATTGGCAATAAAATCGGTCGATTCTGCATATTCAAATTTTTCAGCTCTCAAACAAGAGCAACAAACAACATTTATTCATTACTAACCTGTGTTGAATATGAAAAAGTCTTTTAAACTCATGGTTGCCTTCGTAATGGGCGCCAGCATGTTGTTCTCGTGCCAGCAGGCCGATGAACCGATGATTGACAAAGGTCAGGAATCGGCTCTTAAAACGCGAGCTTATGGAGATAAGACTCCGACGGTCACGATCTATGTCGAGACCAACGACGTAAACCCGCTTAATGCAGGAGACTACAAACTTCCCGACGGAACGCCCTATGCAGACATCGTAGAACTTTTTGCCTCGAACATCCACAAGCGGACGGTAAACGGCGTGGTAGAGCCGACGCTCTATCTGAACGACAAGATGACCAACCTGTTGGAAAACGATGGTTATCTGACCTATGTAAAGCCGCTTCAGGATATGGGTATCAAGGTGTTGCTGACCGTATTGGGTGACTGGCAGGGAATCGGTGTCGCCAACATGAACGACACGCAGACCACGCAGTTTGCCAAGATACTGGCCTACGCCGTGGAGAAATACGGTCTGGACGGTATCGGATTCGACGATGAGTATGCAAACTATCCATCGACCAATTCAACCTCCTTCAGCCAAATCATTATCAAACTCCGCGAGTTGATGCCGGCCGACAAGCTCATCACGGTATTCCAATGGGGCTATTACAACACTATTAACGCTCAGGCAGGAGCCTTGATTGACCATGCATATGCAAACTTTGGTTACAGCACCAACATCGGTATTTCCGGCGTAACCAAGGATCATTTTGCTCCATTGTCAATCAATCTGGGCTCTATCGGCAGTGTAACAGTTTATGGTGATTATGCCTATGAATTAGCTGAAGCCGGTTATGGTTCAATCATGCACTTCAACCTGCGTACCAGGAATGACTCCGATCCGTTAAACCTGTTCAAAGCCATTGCTGACGGTGCATGGGGAGAGACCAACGTTACCTGCACGAACGGTAATCGTCCCCAGGACTGGACCTTCGTATCGTCCGGTTATGAAATCAATATGGATGAGGTAGAATAACCTCTGACAGAATATGTTTGAACAGACCGATTCAGGAAGGTTATCTGCCTGTAAGCTATAACCGGTTCCGGCCCGTACATCCTTCGGGATGTGCGGGTTTTTTATGCCATGGCCTCGTCGGACGGTAAAAATGGCTGCCGGATATATATCGACCGATCAGGGATCGGCTATCTGCCTGTAAGCTATCTGAATGCCGGCAGCCAGTAACGGATGCGCAAACAAGCAATATCGCAACAAAGATACATTTTCTTGAGGAATAACACAAAAAGACGCGAGAGATGTCTTCTTGGGTTTGGGCTGTTTGGCGTCGGATTCAGCAACAAGTCCCCTCCGTCGGACCGGATATCCGCATGACATCCGACCATCAGTCTGTCGGCCTTGCGGTGTTCGGACCGGCACTCGTCGGTGTAGCCATAGTCGAGCCGCAGCACGATTCTCTTCCCCGAGACGCTGCTGCGGCTCTGCAACTGAAACGGGAGTTTCAGCTCCTCAAGGCCGCCGAAGGCGGTTACCCGGCAACTCCGTTCAGCGGCATAATCTGCGGACACATCCCGGCCCCGCATCCAGCCCCTTCCGCCGCGGAGCCGGGCTTCGGCGGAGGTCCCGGCGGAAGGGTGGCAAACCGGATTACTCGATCGCCTGACGGGCCCACTTGCCGGCCTGTCCCGCACCGCCGTTGAACAACCGTCCCTCGCGCCACGAGATCTTCGGATAGAGCGACCGGAGTTCCCTTGCGCTGTTGGTTATCGGGCTGCTGCCCGAAGTAGCGAACGGAATCACGGTCTTGCCCGAAAAGTCGTACTGTTCGAGGAACGTATTGACCGCCCGCGGGCAGAGATCCCACCAGATCGGATAACCGAGGAACACCACGTCGTAACGTCCTGCGTCGAGCGGTTTCCCGGCCAGTTCGGGTCGCGCACCCTCGTCGCGCATCTCCACGGAGCTGCGGCTGCGGTTGTTTCTCCAGTCGAGGTCCGCAGGCGTATAGGCCTTGGCGGGTGTGATTCGGTAAAGGTCTCCGCCGGTCTCCGAGGCAATGGCCTGGGCCACCCGCTCCGTGGTTCCGGTACAGGAGAAATAGGCGACAAGGACGTTCTTGTCCGAAAGTCCGGTGCGCTCCGGCGCCTGTTGAGCCGCCGCACCGAGATTCAAACCGACAATTCCCATAAGCATCATCATTGTACGTTTCATGTTCGATATTTTTTTGTGTGCAGTGTCTTATGCGGCATCACTCGGCTGCCGGGCCTCGAACACCTTGCGGAAGAAGCGTTCGATGCGATCGAACGGAATCACCTCCAGGTTGTCATACAGATCGACGTGGCAAGCCCCGGGGATGATCAGCAGCTCCTTGTTGTCGCCACGGAGCAGTTTGAAGGCGTCCTCGCTGAAGTAGCGCGAATGGGCCTCCGCCCCGTGGATCATCAGCACGGCGCTGCGGATCTCACCGGCACAGGAGAGAATCGGCATGTTGATGAACGCGAGCGAATTGGTCCGGTTGAGCCCGTCGTTCGAGTTGGGTGAGCGGCGGTGGTACCCGCGCGCGGTCTTGTAGTAGTCGTGATACTGGCGGACGAAGAGCGGAGCGTCGTCGGGCAGCGGGTCCACCACCCCGCCGTCGCGTGCATACTCCCCGGCGCGGTAGTCGCGCGTGCGCTGCTCGTTGAGCTGCACGCGCAGCCGGTAGCGCTCCTCGTCGGACATCGAGTCGAAGTAGCCGCGGGCATTCACCCGGCTCATGTCGTACATCGTCGAGGTCACCGTAGCGCGGATGCGGGGGTCGTTGGCCGCGGCA
>URTU01000086.1 GCA_900550925.1 uncultured Alistipes sp.
ACCGTTGCCCGACATCGGGTCGTAGGTGCAGCGCAGTTCGGTGATCTCGCCGGCCTCGTCCTTGATAACCTCTTCGCACTTGATCAGGTAGGAGTAGCGCAGGCGCACCTCCTGCCCGGGCGAAAGACGGTAGTATTTCTTGGGCGGAACCTCCATGAAGTCGTCGCGGTCGATGTATATCTCGCGCGAGAAGGGAACCTGGCGTGTTCCGGCCGTTTCATCCTCGGGGTTGTTGATGCAGGTGAACATCTCGGTCTTGCCCTCGGGATAGTTCGTAATGACCACCTTGAGAGGCTTGAGGACCGCCATGCGGCGTTCGGCGCACTTGTTGAGGTCCTCGCGGACGCAGAACTCCATAAGGCTCAGGTCGATGACATTGTCACGCTTGGCGACGCCCACCTTTTCGGCAAATGCCCGTACGGCGGCCGGCGTGTAACCCTTGCGGCGGAGTGCGCAGATGGTCGGCATGCGGGGGTCGTCCCAACCCATCACGATCTTGTTCTGGACGAGCTGCAGCAGTTTGCGTTTGCTCATCATGGTGTATGTGAGGTTGAGTCGGGCGAATTCGTACTGGTGGCTCGGGTAGATGCCCAGCTGCTGTATGAACCAGTCGTAGAGCGGGCGGTGGACATCGAATTCGAGCGTGCAGATCGAGTGGGTTACGCGTTCGATCGAGTCGCACTGGCCGTGGGCATAGTCGTACATCGGGTATATGCACCATTTGTTTCCGGTGCGGTGGTGCTCGGCGTGGATGATACGGTACATGATCGGATCACGGAAGAGCATGTTCGGATGCGCCATGTCGATCTTTGCACGCAACACGCGGCTTCCGTCCTCGAACTCACCGTTCTTCATACGTTCGAACAGGTCGAGGTTCTCCTCGACCGAGCGGTTTCGCCATGGCGACTCCTTGCCCGGGACGGTCACTGTACCGCGGTTTTCGCGGATCTGCTCCTGCGACTGGTCGTCGACGTATGCCAGACCCTTTTTGATGAGTACGATGGCCCACTGGTAGAGCTGGTCGAAGTAGTCCGAAGCGTAGTATTCGCCAGCCCAGTCGAACCCGAGCCAGTGGATATCCCGCTTGATCGAGTCGACATATTCGGTATCCTCCTTGGTGGGGTTTGTGTCGTCGAAACGCAGGTTGCACTTTCCGCCGAATTTCTTTGCGAGTCCGAAATTGAGGCAGATGCTCTTTGCGTGGCCGATATGCAGATAACCGTTCGGTTCGGGCGGGAAACGTGTCTGGACACGGGTATTACCCTTTGCGATATCTTCGGTTATGATCTCTTCGAGAAAGTTCAACGGCTTGGTTGTTTCGCCGTTGTCGTGGCTGTTTTCGATTACCATATTCTGAAAATTTTTGGCCTCAAAATTATAAAAAAATCGCTTACCATACACCGTTGCCGGCCGAAACCTTTCGAAAAAGCATGTTTTTTAGGTTGCGGCCGGTCGGTTTGTATCTGTGTGTCAATCTTCGGTTTCGATGTCGCGGCAGTTGCGCTTGTCGGCTATCACGCCGTCCTGAAGCTCCACGACACCGGTCTTGGCACGGAGCATCGTGACGAGCGTTGTGGCGTCGATGTTGTAGCATCGCACCTCGTCGCTCGCACCGAAACTGTGATATGTTATTTCGCGCAGCGGTTCTGGCGTCAGGCATATCACGCGGTCGCCGGCAGCCGTGGCACGGTCGACGAGCGCTTCAAGCCGTTCGAGACACCGCGGTTTGATGTCATCGAAGTCGTTGACACAGATCATGTATGTCGTTCCCGGGTAGTCGAGAATTTCGTAAGTTGCATCGCCCTCGGGGTCGTGGAGCGAGAACTCGACCAGCGAAGCTATCTGGTACGACTCATCGGAGACTTCGGTTCGGGTATCGACCCACTCCCATGTTTCGGAATCCTGCCATGTCGGGTCTTCGAGCGAGAATTCGCGCTCTTCACCGGTTTGTTTGTTACGGTATATGAGCACTGTTTCGCCTATTGCTTCGGGGTTGTAATCCTGCGAAACGGCCTCGCGCAGCGATGTTCCGACCTTGTAGGGCAGGAAGTCGATGAGCGGCAGATGGCGGTAGCAATATATTCCGAGTCCGCCGGCGAGGCAGAAAAAGAGCAGCGTGAGGAAATATTCGTGTTTGAGGATCGGGAATATTTTGCCTTTGCGAGCGTCGAGCCAGACTATGATACTCATAGGCAGCAGGATGAGATTTTTGGTTAGGGTTTCGCCGTTCGAGAGTTTTAAGGCGTCGCCGAAACACCCGCAATCCTCGACGGGCAGCCAGACGGCCGACACGAATGTTATCGATGTAAAGATGACCATTGCCACGACGGCGAAGATCGAGATTAACGGTGTTCGGACCTTGAACAGCAGCATGCATCCCATCATCAGTTCGGCGCCGCAGAGCCAGATGGCGAAGCCGAACCGGTAGTATTTGAGGTTTTCGAAGCCGAAGGCATTGAGGTATTCGCTGATTTTTATGGCGGTACCCCACGGGTCGACGGTCTTGACGAATCCGGAGAAGATGAATGTCAGTCCGAGCAGGATCCGGCATACCGTAGCGAGGTTCTTCAGGGTAGAGGTATTGTTTTGCATCGTGCAGAAACAGTTTGGTTTAGGTTAGCTATATATTTGTGATCATTCGGGTATTCGGGGGTTGAGCAGGGGTTCTATCAGTGCCGCGATCTTTGCGAAGATCTCATCGGGCGAGGCCATTTGGCCGTTGTCGGTCGAGCAGTCGATTACCCGCAGGGCCTCGTCGGTCTTTGCCGCTTGGAGGTAGACTTCGCGGACGGCACGCTGCAGGTCGAGCGAAGCCTCGTGTATATCGGCAGCACCCTTCAGGTAGTTGCGGTCATCGCCTTCGCGGGTCTGGCGGAGCCGGTCGGCGGTGAAGGCGAACGGAACGTCGAGAAAGATCGACAGGTCGGGCTTCGGAATTGCGAAATGGCGGTATTCCGTATCGAGGATCCACTCTTTGAGTTGTTGGCGTTCGGTCGGTGTGCTGAGCTTTGCGCACTGGAAGCCTATATTCGAGTATACATAGCGGTCGGCGATTACGGGAGCCACTTCCGGATCATCGGGGCGGCGTCGGCGCGGTCGCCGGCATAGAGCAGTGCGGTGAGATAGGGGTTTACCTGATCTATTGTTCCGAGTTCGCCGCGCAGGAAACGGGCTATCAGATCGCCGTAAACGGGTGCGTCGAAGCGTGGGAAGTGGATATATTGAGTCGTGATGCCGCGCTGCGACAACATTGTTCGCAGACGGTTTATTTGGGTCGACTTACCGGCCCCGTCGACACCTTCGAGGACTATGAACGGCATAATTCAGACAATTCGGTTTTTAGGGGCAATGGTACCGTCACCGCCCGGATCGATGCATGGGCATTCGGCGGCGAACGGGTAACATGTGTTCGAAATTCAAAAATACGAATTTTTTTATAAAATATTGCAATTTCGGAGATTGAAAATCTCGGAGCGGTTTTTCGCAGGGCGGTTTCGGGACAGATTATGGGGCGAATTATCGGGTGAGGCGGATATACAATGAGGGGCGTGAGGTATGGTCGCTGTGGCTGAGGTGTGCGGATTGCGGCTGTTGCCGTGGGGCGGTGGTGTTGCGGGGAATAAAAAAAAATCGTATTTTTGAATCCGGCTTCGTGCCCTCCGGATTGCGCCGCAAACGGCGGCTGCTGTCCGCGATCTTGTTTTGCAACAGTTGGTTATGTCAGCTCCGCTCGCCGAAAGATTGCGTCCGCAGACGCTCGATGATTATATCGGCCAAAGCCATTTGGTCGGCCCGAACGGCGTGTTCCGCCGGTTCCTGGAGTCGGGGAATGTCCCGTCATTCATACTGTGGGGCCCGCCGGGCGTGGGTAAAACTTCACTGGCACGGCTGGTTGCTTCGACTTTGTCACGCCCGTTCTTTACGCTTTCGGCTGTCAGCTCGGGGGTCAAGGAGGTGCGCGAGGTGATCGAGAATGCCCGCCGCCAGCACTTCTTCAACAGCGGTTCGCCGTTCCTGTTCATCGACGAGATCCACCGTTTTAACAAGAGCCAGCAGGATTCGCTGCTCGGGGCCGTCGAACAGGGCATAGTGACACTCATCGGCGCCACGACCGAAAATCCGTCGTTCGAGGTTATTTCGCCGTTGCTGTCGCGCTGCCAGGTCTACATTCTGAAGGCTCTCGAGGACAACGAACTGCAACAGTTGCTCGACCGTGCGCTGAAAAACGATGCCGAGTTGCGCGAACGTGACATCAAGGTTGAAGAGACGGGCGCTCTGTTCCGCTTCTCGGGCGGTGATGCCCGCAAGCTGCTCAATATTCTGGATATTATCGTTGGTGCGATCGAAGGGCCGATCGTGATCAATGACCAAACGGTGACCGAGTGTCTGCAACAGAACATTGCGCTCTACGACAAGAACGGCGAACAGCATTACGACATCATTTCGGCCTTTATCAAGAGCGTTCGCGGAAGCGATCCGAATGCGGCGATATACTATCTTGCGCGGATGCTGGCCGGAGGCGAGGAGCCGCGGTTCATAGCTCGGCGGCTTGTGATTCTGGCGTCGGAGGATATCGGGCTGGCCAACCCAAATGCATTGCTTCTGGCGAATGCCTGCTTCGATACGGTCCACAAGATCGGGATGCCGGAGGCGAGGATAACCCTTGCCGAGACGACCATCTACCTCGCGACGAGTCCCAAGAGCAATTCGGCCTACATGGCCATCAATGCGGCATTGCAGCAGGTCGAGCACGATACGACCAACCGTCCGGTTCCGCTGCATCTGCGCAACGCCCCGACGCGTCTGATGAAGAATATCGGATACGGCAAGAATTACAAGTATGCCCACGATTACGAAGGTTCGTTTGTCGACCAGGAGTTCATGCCGGAGGGGTTGACGGGCCATCGTTTCTATGAACCGAATACGGAGAATGCGGCCGAGCGCAAGATTGCAGACCGTATCCGCGAACTTTGGGGCGACAAGTATTGACGTACCGTGCGCAAGGTAATGCCGTAGAATTAATTTACTGACCATACGATGAAGAGAATAGGTCTCATATCCGATACCCACAACCTTTTCGACGGGACGCTGATGGATTTTCTGCGCGATGTCGACGAGATATGGCATGCCGGTGACATCGGGTCGCTCGAACTGGCCGACCGGATCGCAGCGTTCAAGCCGTTGCGGGCGGTGTGCGGCAATATCGACGATTCGACGGTTCGGAGTACCTACCGGTCGGTGCTGTCGTTCGAGGTCGAGGGGATGCGGGTGCTGATGACCCACATCGGCGGCTATCCGAACCACTACGATCACCGTATCCTGCCTCAGATCATGCAGTTGCATCCCGATATCTTTGTCTCGGGCCACTCGCACATACTCAAGGTGATCTACGACAAGCGGATGTCGCTGCTGCATCTCAATCCGGGTGCGGCAGGTTCGTACGGTTTCCATCGGGTCAGGACGGCGCTGCGGTTTACGATCGATGTGGGAGCTGTGCGCGACATGGAGATCGGCGAGTGGCCGCGATGAAAATGTATATAAACTGGTCTGCAACCAGTTAGCTGGAGCCAGCGATAATAGGTGGAGGAATATCCATGAGCCGTGACGGCGGCTGCGAAGGTAGAGGCATCGTCGATACGGGCTGCGGCGATGAAAAATTTTTCGAATTCCTGACCGGCCTTTGCCGCCGGATCCCGATCCCGCATATCATATTCATAACCTGACGGGTGTTGCATGTTTGGTGCGGTGTCTGCCGTGTTGGCAGCGGCGGAGGTGTCGGTATACCGAGAATATGCAATATAATATTTGAATCATATGTTGCGTTATATGGTCGATATGATCCGGCTCGTCCGGACGATTGATATAACCAAACATATTATTCGCATGAATATCAGGCTGACAAAAACTCTGGAGGGGGTAATTGCCAGAGCGGCATTCGATGCCGAAAAAAGAGATGTATCGGACAATCTCACGGACCGTCTTTTTCTGAAGATGCTCGAGGAGGATTGCCATGCGGTACAGATACTGAAACGGATCTTGAAGGACTGGGAACTTTACCAGTTGCGTATACGTATAGATAATGAACTGAACGGTATGCCGGGGCTGCAGGATGCGGACGGCGAGGCTCGTAAGGCTTTTTTCAAGGGCTTTGCCGAGCGGCTGGCTGAAACGGCGGGCAGTGCCGTCGAGATGTTGAATACCGGACACGTACTGTTGTTGGTGCTGGGCGACCGTTCGTACGTATCGGCACGGGTGCTGGAGATGTACCATGTCGAGCGGGCGGCTGTCGAGCAGATGATGGGTGAGATGCCTGTCGAGGAGGATTACTACCACGACATGCGCAACGTCACTTTCGAACGCCGTATCGACCTTACTTCGCTGAGCGAGGAGGCAGCCTCTTCGGATCGCCGTAAGCCATCCGAAGAGTCGGTTCTCGACCGTCTCGGGGTGAATCTGACCGAGGAGGCCCGGGCCGGCCGCATAGACCCTGTCGTGGGACGGGAGACCGAGATTGAACGGTTGATCCAGATTCTGGGGCGCCGCAAGAAGAACAATCCCGTGCTGATCGGCGAGGCGGGTGTGGGCAAGAGTGCCATTGTCGAGGGACTTGCACTGCGGATAGCCGACGGCAAGGCTCCGTTTTCGCTGCGCGGCAAGCAGATCTATTCGCTCGACGTGTCGTCGCTGGTAGCCGGGACCAAGTTCCGGGGTGAGTTCGAGGAGCGTATGCAGGCTTTGCTGGCGGAGTTGGGCAGGCGCAGCGACGTGATCCTCTTCATCGACGAGATACATACGATCGTCGGGGCGGGGAGTACGCAGGGAAGCCTCGACACGGCCAACATACTCAAACCGGCGCTGGCACGCGGTGAGATACAGTGCATCGGGGCGACGACGCTTGCCGAGTACCGTGAGAACATCGAGAAGGATTCGGCGCTCGAACGCCGTTTCCAGCGGATTCTGGTCGAGCCGCCCACACGCGAGCAGACGCTGACGATCCTGCGGAACATCAAGCCGCAGTACGAGCGTCACCACTCGGTACGTTATACGGATGCGGCATTGCAGGCGTGCGTCGACCTGACGGAGCGCTATCTGACGGACCGTTCCTTCCCGGACAAGGCGATAGACGTGCTGGACGAGGCGGGGTCGAAGGCGCATCTTCGGGCGGCTGTCGAGCCGGAGTCGATTGCAAGGATCGAACGCGGGTTGCGGCAGGCCGTGGCCGATCGCCGTCGGGCGGTTTCGGAGCTGGTCTATGAACAGGCTGCGGCGGCACGTCTTCGTGAGCTGGCCCTGACGACCAAACTTGACGAATGCCGCACACGCTGGGAGCGGGAGTTGCGGATGTATCCTGTAACGGTAGATGCCGAACAGATCGAGGAGGTGATAACCTTGATTACGGGGATTCCGGTCGAGAAGGTTTCGCAGGATGAGCAGAGCCGTCTGCGCGGCATGGCCGACCATCTGAACAGTGTGGTTGTCGGACAGGCCGATGCCGTGGAGCGTGTGACGCGGGCGATCCAGCGCAGCCGTGCCGGGTTGAAGGAGGCGGGACGTCCGATCGGGGTATTCATGTTCGTGGGTCCGACGGGCGTCGGGAAGACGCTTCTGGCCAAGGAGCTGGCACGGTGGATGTTCGACCGGCGCGACGGCCTGATCCGCATCGACATGAGCGAATACTCCGAAAAGCACAATGTGGCGCGCTTGATCGGTTCTCCTCCCGGGTATGTCGGTTACGGCGAGGGCGGTCAGCTGACCGAGGCGGTACGGCGGCATCCCTATTCGGTTGTGCTGTTCGACGAGATCGAGAAGGCCCATTCGGATGTTTTCAATATCATGCTGCAGATCTTCGACGAGGGGCGACT
>URTU01000087.1 GCA_900550925.1 uncultured Alistipes sp.
ACTCGCGGCGGCCGCCGATCATTCCGATACGCCATCCGGCCATGTTGTGGCTCTTGCTGAGCGAGTTGAGCTCTATGGCGCACTCCCGAGCCCCGTCGACCGCCAGCAGGCTCATCGGATGCGGATTGCGGACAAAGCTGTACGGATTGTCATGCACGAGCATGATGCGGTGCCGCAATGCGAAGTCGACCAGCCCGCGGAACATCTCCTCGGTCGGCACGGCGCCGGTAGGCATCTGCGGATAGTTCAGTATCATCATTCTGACGTGCTCCAGGCCGTTCCGTTCGATATCCTCCAGGTCGGGCATCCATCCCCCTTCGGCCGTCAGCCGGTATTCGACCGGTTCGCCGCCCGAGAGGGTCACAGCCGAACGGTATGTCGGGTATCCCGGATTTGGTATCAGCACGCGGTCGCCCCGCCGCAGGTATGTCATGCAAATATGCATCAGACCCTCCTTGGATCCGATCAGAGGAAGTATTTCGCTTGCCGGGTCGAGCGTCACGCCGTAGCGGTCGGCATACCACCGTGCAAAGGCCTCACGCAACACCGCCGCACCCTTGTATGATTGATAGGCGTGGGTATCGTCGCGCAGTGCGACCTCGTAGAGTTTCTCCACCACCGACGGATGGGGCGGACGGTCCGGCGACCCGATACCGAGCGATATTATACGTCGGCCGGCCGCACGCATTGCATCGATCTCGCGCAGCTTGCGTGAAAAATAGTATTCGCCGACGCCCTCGAGACGTTCCGAAAGGGCCATTTCAATCGGTTCGAACGGCTGTTTCATATCAGTATGTATTTTCAGATTTGCGGTAAACTCCATAGACATGTATCCCGCTGGTTACCGTTTGCAGCGCATCGAGCGTACGGATGTAGTCGTCGAAACAGTCGAACTCCATGTCGACGTGGAACAGATAGTGCCACGGTTCGCTCGGTATGGGATATGATTGCAGTTTTGACATGTTGACCCGCTCCATGGTCTGCAACGCCCGAAGAAGCGAACCCTGTTTGTGATCGGTCTTGAAATAGAGCGACGCCTTGTTGGCATCGGCCGAATAGCGGTGGTCGTAACGTTTGAGGATCATGAACCGCGTATAGTTGTTCTTCACGGTATTGATCGCCGGCGCGATGATCTTCAGTCCGAACATCTCGGCCGCCAACCGGCTGGCTATGGCTGCCGAGTGGCGCAAACCGTTTTCGGCGATATGCTTGGCCGAGAGGGCCGTATCTTCGGTCTCGACCAGCCGCCAACCCTTTGCATCGAGATATTCGACGCACTGGAGCAGGGCCATCGGATGCGACTGCACCTCCTCGATATCCTCCATTTCGACGTCGGGCAGGACCATCAGGTTCTGTTCGATCGGCAGATAGTACTCGCCGGCGACCTGCAGGTCGGCATCCTGCAGAATGCTGTAATTTGCGATGATGCTGCCTGCGATCGAATTTTCGATCGCCATCACGCCGTAGTCGGCCTCGCCGCTGCACACCTTCTGCGCCACCTGCCGGAACGTATCGCACGGCAGTGTCGATATGTCGCGGCCGAAGTAGTCGTAGGCGGCTATCTGGTGGAAACATCCGTCGTAGCCCTGTATTGCAACCCGTTTCATAGGCAATATTCAAAAAAAGAGTTCCGCTCTCTTTCGGGCGGAACTCATAAATCATACATCCTGAATCAATCTATCATCATATTGCAATACGAGTCCGCCCACTTATGCTAAAGTAGTAATAAAAATAGTTTGCATAAAACGGCGAATAATTCTTCATTGCTTCGATTGTTTCGTTTTTCGTTTTGCAAATATATGTTTTTTTTGACAAAGTGGTTATCATTTGGAAGATTTTTTTGATACCTGCAGGCACCTGCGACACTAAACCCAATAACATACAGTTAGTTACATATGTAACATTTTATTCGTTGCACTCCCCGGTCCGCCACCTGCAATGCACTTTTCCGACCCGTTTCCGACACTGCTACCCGATACTGCCCGTATGGTTTATACCCGCCCGACGGGCCTGCGAATGCTGGTAGCGGCGGGCAATGCGATAGATGTGCCCATCCTTTCGCAGCAAGGCCCCCGTCTGGTGATATACGAACGGTATGCCCGCCTCAAGGCATTGATTCCGGATATCGAGCACCCACTCGTAGTCGCACAGCCTCGCTTCGGGGCCCGATTCGCCTCCCACCGACACCTCCTCGACCGCCGGCGACAGATAGCGGCGCAGGTCGAGCGGCCCGAGCAGCGGTGCGCAGACAATCATGAAGTGCCGCATCGGCAGCGACATGTAGACCGGAAGCCGCAGGTCGGCCTGACGCTGGTTCTCTACCGTACAGGCTATGCTGACATTCGTCCAGCCGCCGCCCCAATCCCCGGGCAGCGATCCGGCAATACGTTCCGGGCGCTTGGTGATGATAAAGAAATTGAGATCCGGCCGCATGCGCATCATCTCCCACACCTGTTCACGCCACGGGTCGGCCTCGGCCAGAAAGAAATCCGATGTAAAACAGGTGTAGAGCGTCTCACCGGCCGCCACCTTGAACCTCCCGTGACGGTCGCGCCGCACGGGCAGGTTGAAATCGGCATTGCGCCGCACCTGCGAGCTGTCGATTCCGCACGACGAATCCCGCCGGTAGACATAACAGTTCCGGCACCCCTCGCTGACCTTGTGGCATCCATGCCACGGATTCCACGTTATCGACATTCCTGCAGAGATTGTTTTTCTTTTTCCGGCCGTGCTTCTGTCAGAACGCGGCGAAACGGTCGTCACGAACCTCGACCGCAGCCAGGCACTCCATCTCGACCAGCCATGTCGGGCGGCATACCGGTGCGAGAACCATCACATACGGCAACTCGGGAAAACGTTCGGCAAACATCTGCTCGACGAGTGTCCGGTCGCCCGAATCGCGCAGATAGACGATCGCCGATTCGATGTCCGACATCCGGGCTCCGGCCTCGGCCAGCAGAGCTTCAATGTTCGCCCACATGCGCAGCACCTGCCCCCTGACATCGCCGACATGCAGCACCTCGCCACGATGGTCGATGCTGGCCGTCCCCGAGATAAAGACATGACGCCGGTCACCGTATGAAACCGCTGTCCCGCGCTCGAAGGTCACCCCGTAATCGGATGTCCGGCTCAACATCCTGCGGGCATGCAGATATGTTGTCTGCCCGGCCGCCAGTCCCTTGACGGCATAGGCATCGAGCGTCACCAGCGAACCCTGTACGGAGTTGCCACCCTCGATTCCGGTACTGGCTATGTAGTGGGTTTCGGATGTCAGCCCGCAGGAGTCGAAATATTCGCGGCGCGCCCGCACCAGCCCTCCGTAATTGTTGTCCACGTCGCGCACGAAGAACCACGTCCGGATACAGTCGTCCGTCAGCCGGCAACCGTGCTGCGCCAACTCCCCGACATATTTTTCGATCAGGTCGCGGCTCTGCGCCCCGCTGTCGCAACCGGCCGGACCATCGGCTCCGAACCACAGATGTTCGTACGCTCCGTGTATGAGTGATTCGCCGTGCCGTTCGGCACCTTCGACCAGCCACAGCCACAGCGCCACTTTCGAACCGTCGAGCGGCGCCTGCTGGATGGCCGACAGCCGCCGGCCGCAAAAACGTTCGGGCAACTCGGACACCTGATTGACGGCGTCGCTCAGGAACCACCGTCCGAACATCACCTCGGCCCCGTCGCACCCCAACACACCGACCGCCTCGTCAAACGACCGCCGGATCGATTCCAACTGCTGTGAGAAGGATCCGCGCAACGAAGTGCGGATCATGATATTATATTCGGCCACGCCGCCCTGCGGTGCAAAACGCACCGCCCGGACTTCGCCGCAGCCGTTATCTGTTTTCAAGTTATACGATTCCATAGGATGTAAAATTATACATTTTCGGCCAGACAAAAAAATTTTGCACCCCCGATAAATCACATGCTGCAGATTTACCGACATGCTATTGCCTGACATCCCCCCTCCTTGCAAAACAGCAAAGGCATCCGCCGGCTGTACGGATGCCTTCACTGTTTTCATAGGGGCCGCATCACAGGCAGCCTTGCCCGCGGTTACTCGTCCGCCTTCATCGTCTCCTGCCAAACGGCCGTACGCAGTGTACCGGCATTGTCATCGCCGTCATAGTCCCAGTACATGAGGCCCTTCATACCCAGGTCAAGCGCCCACTGTGCCTTGATGGCTATACTCTTCGGGTTGTCGTAGCCGCAATAGTAGTTGCCCTTGTAAGTCACGTAGGGGACCGAAGCCTCCTCGTCCCAGTTGTCGATCTTGTAATCCTTCTTGTCGAGCTGGATTATATCCTTGTAATCGATCGCAGTAGGCGACACGTCGAACGAATGGCGGCCATAGAACGGAATACCCAGAACAAGTTTCGAAGTCGAGACGCCCGCCTCGATATATGCATTCACAGCGCGTTCGCAATCCCAATAGCAGTCGGGGTCACGCAGCGCCGACTGGTGCTGCGGAGCGCTTGCTATATCGTACGTCATGATATTCACATAGTCGACATATGGATCTACCGCCGCCACGTCGATATATTTGCGGCCGCCGCCCTCGATATCCTGCACATCCTTGACGTAACCGGCATATGTCAGCAGATAACGCGTACCGAGTGTCTCGCGGAGCTGTTTCATAAGCAGCGTGAAGTTTTCGACATCGACCTCGGGATCACACTTGTGACCGCTCCACGACAGCCCCGGGAACTCCCAGTCGATATCTATACCGTCAATGCCCCACGATGCGCAGAACGTACGGCAATCCTCGGCAAATGCCTTGCGATAGGCATCCGACTTGGCAAGGTCGGAGAAGCCGCCGCCCTGCGAGTTGTCGGAATTCGACACCGTATGGGTGAATGACAACGATATCTTCAATTCGGGATGCGATCTTTTCAGATTTACGATCTCGCGGAAACGCGACTCGTCACCCTGAAGCTTGAAGCCTTCGTAAACACCGTTCTTCATGTACAGCTCGGCAAAACCGTAGTTGATGTTGGTGAAATAGTCCGGATCGGGCGTTGCCTTCCCGTAATAGGTTACATAGGCCACTACGACCCGTCCGTCGACTCTTTCGGCCAGATCGACCGGCTCGTCGCTCCCGCTCAGTACGCCGCGATCGTAATCATCCTTCGAACAGCCCGCCAATGCCAGGGCAATGATCATTGAAACAAGTAAAATTCTTTTCATAGTTAATCAGTTAGGTTAGTTAAAAATTTATGTTGTGTAGAAAAAAATTGGTTGGTCAACGTTCACGCGCGGTTACCTTTTCGTGCCGCGCACCGGTGATCTCGTCGGGCGAGAGGTCGATCGGGCCGGAAATGAATTCCGGAATGTTGTACGACTGCATCAACTCGTCGTAATATGCCGGATCGCGCTGCGGCAGCAGGAACGGTTTTCCGAACCGGCCGGCCGTATCGACATGCGCTATGTACGGACGGGTATGCAGGCCGTCGATGCGGCGCGACGAGAAGACCACCCACCGCGAGGTGCTGCTCCACGAGTGGTAACTTTCGGTATCGTCGCTGTTGATCTCGTCCACCGGCCGCAACTCACCGCTCTGCAGATCAATCAGCCACAGGTCGGCATCCTTGTGCCAGATCGTAAAGTTGCCGAAATCCGAACGGGTCACCAGGAGCCACCTGCCGTCATAGGACGGACGCGGGAATGAGACACTGCCGCCATTACCGTCCCAGAGGGTATCGATCTTCTGCCCGACCTCACCCGTCTCGGGATCGAAATCGATGCTGCACAGCGAATATTTTATGTCGGTCAGCACGGGGAGGGTCGAGGCGTCGGCCGAACAGAAATACAACTTCCGCCCGTCGGCCGAGAAGGCCGGGAAGGTCTCGAAGCGTGCCGTATCGGCCAGTATGGGATAGATGTTCAGTTCGCCGGTGCGGGTATCGTATATCACAACGTCCGAACGCAGGTCGTAAACCTCGAGAATCTGCTTCGGGTCGCTGTGGAATGTCTGACGGATGTCGTTGACCGAGTAGGCAATGTAGCGGCCCGACGGATGCCAGTAGGGATATACGCACGATACGCCGGTCTGGTCGGTTTTCGTATCGAGCAGCCGCACGTCACCGTTCTGCGAGAGTATCGTACCGCCGCCGTTTCCACGGATATGGAACTGCATGTTGCCGACGTCGGTTTTGGCGAACGAATGGCAGTTCAGGCACGACCCGGCGATGAGCGAATTCTCCATGAGGGTATGCTCACGCCATTCGGACAGCGGACGGTAGTAGATACCCATTCCGGCATAGAGCTCGTATCCGGGATCGATCCGACGGTAGCAGATACCGTAATCGATCGAATCGCGGCTGACATGGACGGTAAACGGCGCATAATCGGTGCGCACACCGTCGGCCGTTATCCCCACGCTGAAGCGCAGCGAGTCAGCCCCGCCGACCATCCTGCGCCACTTGCGGATCGGGATGCGGATTCCCTTTCGGCCCGAAAACTTCACCTGTGAGCGGCCGTTGTCGACCGTCACCTCGATCTTCGAACAGGGCACCGCCGCATCGAAATTGAGCGGGGCTATATTGACCGGTATGGTCACCGACGAATAGTCCGGAAAAACCGGCGGCAGTTCGCTGCTGGTCCGTTGTTCCGACGGCCCGCAACCGAATGCCAGCGCCATCGCTCCGGCCAGCACAAGGCTCCTGTATATATTCACACGTTTCATCTGCTTCAGAATTTTACGAAATTGGTGTAGTACCAGTAAGTGTTGCCCCAATCCTCCTTCAAGGCTTCGGGGTTGTTGTCCGACATGTTGAAGGCGCGGATATATTGTTCGAGGCGGTTGATCGTACTGCGGTTGATGTTGCTCGGCAGCGTCGAATAGTCGAGCCGTTTGATTCGGCAGATCATCACGAAGGCCTCCTCGTAGCATCGCGGCAGCCCCTGCGCCGGAATGATCAGATGGTCGGCAAAACCGTCGATATCCTTCAGCAACATGTAGTAGGACATCAGGTAGTTGTAGACCGGCCGGTTATCGGGATGCTGGTGCAGCATTATCTCAAGCATTCCGCCCAACTGCGTCGACACGAAGGCGAAGTTCTCGGTCGGCTGCATCCGCCGCAGGCTGCCGTAAACCGGATGGGCGTCAACCGCACCATCCTGCTCCATCAATTCGAGCAGCTGTTTTGCCCAACCGCGGTAGAACAGTGTCTGTTTCATGATATTCAGATATTTGCAGGCAACCTCCGTACGACCCGCTATCATGTTGGTTTCGGCCAGCCGTCCGACGAAATATATTCCGCGCTGGTGGTCGGGAATCGAAGCCATCGACTCGTAGGCATAATGCTGCGCCTCGTTGATGAACCCCAGCCGGTAAAGCACCTCGCCCGAGAACAATACATCCTGATCGTAGGGCATGAACAGACCCGCCGGCCCGTGCTGCTCGAAGTCGAATGTCCGCGCTCCGGTCTGATCCGTCACGGCCAGCGCCAGATTGACGCATATCAGTCCGGCCTGAGTATCGGGAGTCTTACGCTCGGCCCGCGCAATTACATCATCCCACCGTCCATAATGTGTCAGGTAGTAGTAACGCATCACATCCTCGTCGAGCGCATTGTAATGTTTCGACAACAGGCTGCCGCTCGCCACGATGGCCGCCACGGCAACCACGGCCTCGAACCACGGCCTATACCAGCGCCCGAGCAACAGCGGGATCACCGTTACCACGACCGTAGCGCCCCACACCTTCAGGAAATCCTGAACCGGGATCTCGGCGAAATAGAAATATGTCCCGCCGGTGACCATCGACTCGAAATATCTCTGCCACGGCACGGCTA
>URTU01000088.1 GCA_900550925.1 uncultured Alistipes sp.
AAGGCTCTGGAGCTGGCCCGCGAAAAGAGCGGCGACATGTCGCTGCAGATCGGTGACCTGCGTCAGGACGAGGATGTGCTCGATACATGGTTCTCGTCGTGGTTGTGGCCGATCTCGGTCTTCGACGGTATCCGCAACCCCGACAATGACGAAATAAAATATTATTATCCGACGTCGGATCTGGTTACGGCGCCCGACATCATCTTCTTCTGGGTGGCGCGAATGATCATGGCCGGATACGAATACCGCGGCGAAAAGCCATTTTCGAACGTATACTTTACCGGTATCGTGCGCGACAAGATCGGCCGCAAGATGTCGAAACAGCTGGGCAACTCGCCCGATCCGCTGGACCTGATCGACAAGTACGGTGCCGACGGTGTACGAGTTGCGATGATGCTCTGCTCGTCGGCCGGCAACGACCTGATGTTCGACGAGTCGCTCTGCGAGCAGGGCCGTAATTTCGGCAACAAGATATGGAACGCATATAAGCTGATCTGCGGCTGGGCCGAGGACAAGACCCTTGCCCAGAGCGAATGCAACCGGCTGGCGATCGAGTGGTTCGAGAACAAGCTGTCGCAGACGCTGTCGCAGATCGAGGAGGATTTCGCCTCGTACCGCATCTCGGATGCGCTGATGAAGGCCTACCGCCTCTTCTGGGACGAGTTCAGCGGCTGGCTGCTCGAAATGATCAAGCCGGCCTACGGCGCTCCGGCCGACAGCACGACACTGGCTTCGGTACGGTCGCTGTTCGGACGGCTGATGCAGATGCTCCATCCGTTCATGCCGTTCCTGACCGAGGAGATCTGGCAGGACCTGGCTCCGCGTGCGGCCGGCGAGTCGATCTGTGTGAGCCGTATGCCGGTTGCCGGCGAGATCGACGAAACGCTGCTGGCACGGTTCGAACTTGCAAAGGAGGTTATCTCGCACCTGCGCAACCTCCGCAAGCAGAAGAACCTCCCCAACAAGGAGCAGCTGTCGCTCAAGGTTATGGCTGATGCGAACTACCCGTCGGAGTACGAACCGGTGATCATGAAGATGGCCAATCTGTCGTCGATCGAACGTATCGGCGAGCGCGATGCGTCGTCGGAGGCATTCATCGTCAAGACCACGCAATATTTCGTACCGCTGGGCGGTTTGATGGATGTCGAGGTCGAGCGCAAGAAACTGACCGACGAGCTGAACTATCTCGAAGGCTTCCTGGCGAGCGTGATGAAGAAACTCTCGAATCAGCGTTTCGTGGAGTCGGCGCCCGAGAAGGTCGTTGCCAACGAGCGGGCCAAGAAGACCGATGCCGAAGCCAAGATTTCGGCAATCCGCGAGCGGCTGGAACAGATGAAATGATCCGTAGCTACCGGTTTGCACAGTCGCAGAGGTGCGGCGACCGGATAAATAAGCGTGAGGGGGGGGGGAGATGAGAGAAAGGAGAAGCGTATAGGAAGGGCAGTAGGAAGGACTGGAAGTAGGAGAACATGGAGGGTAATGAAAACAGGGAGCAGAGGGAAGAGAGCTGGTGGAGTTGTTCGGAGTGTTGCCCCGACAGATATTAAGAATTAAAAGATACGAAGTATATAAATATGAGCAAGAAATTCACCGAGTACAAGGGCCTTGATCTGCCGGGCCTGGCGGCCGAGGTGTTGGGCAAATGGGATGCCGACGACACCTTCCACAAGAGTATAACCACACGTGAGGGACATCCGACGTTCGTGTTCTACGAGGGACCTCCGTCGGCGAACGGCCTGCCGGGCATTCACCACGTTATGGCGCGTACGATCAAGGATATCTTCTGCCGCTACAAGACGCAGCAGGGCTATCTGGTTCACCGCAAGGCCGGTTGGGATACCCACGGGCTGCCGGTGGAGCTGGGCGTTGAAAAGAAGCTTGGCATCACCAAGGAGGATATCGGTCGCAAGATCTCGATCGAGGAGTACAACCGTACATGCCGCAAGGCCGTGATGGAGTTTACGGGTGTCTGGGAGCGCCTGACCCGCCAGATGGGATATTGGATCAACATGGATGATCCGTATATCACCTATGACAACAAGTATATCGAGACCCTGTGGTGGATGCTCAAGGAGCTCTACAAGAAGGGCCTGCTCTATAAGGGCTATACGATTCAGCCCTATTCGCCCGCGGCCGGTACGGGACTTTCGACCCACGAGCTGAACCAGCCCGGCTGCTATCGTGACGTGAAGGATACGACCTGCATTGCGCAGTTCCGTGTGGTGCGCGACGAGCGCAGCGAACGGCTGTTCAAAGATGTAGAGGGTGATCTCTATTTTTTGGCATGGACGACCACGCCGTGGACCCTACCTTCGAATACGGCCCTGGCCGTCGGCCCGCAGATCGAGTATGTGAAGGTGAAGTGTTCGAATCCCTATACCGATATTCGGGAGACGGTCATCATCGCCCGCGAGCTGCTGCCGTCGATCTTCACCAAGAAGATGGAGGGAACATATACGGTTGAAGATGAAATCTACAAGGGTGAGGAGCTGGTCGGCATCCGTTACGAACAGCTGATGCCGATGGTCCGCCCGATGGGAGATGCATTCCGGGTTATTCCGGGCGACTTCGTCACGACGGTCGACGGTACCGGTATCGTGCATATCGCCCCGACGTTCGGTGCCGACGACAACCGCGCCGGAAAGGCTGCAGGAATCGTCCCGCTGTTCATGATCGACAAGGCCGGCAAGCAGCAGCCGATGGTTGACCGTACGGGTAAGTTCTTCCTGCTGAAGGATCTCGACGAGCAGTTCGTCAAGGATTATGTGAATGTAGAGGCCTATTCGGTGTATGAGGGGCGTTACGTGAAGAATGCCTATGACGATTCGCTGGCCGACAGCGACACGACGCTCGATATCGACATTGCGGTTGGGCTGAAGCCCGAAAACAAGGTATTCCGTATCGAGAAACATACTCACTCCTACCCGCACTGCTGGCGTACGGACAAGCCGGTGCTCTATTACCCGCTCGATTCGTGGTTCATACGCACTACGGCCATGCGCGACCGTATGATCGAACTGAACGGTACGATCAATTGGCGGCCCGAGTCGACCGGTTCGGGACGTTTCGGCAAGTGGCTCGAGGGGCTGGTCGACTGGAACCTGTCGCGTTCGCGATTCTGGGGAACGCCGCTGCCGGTATGGGCTACCGAAGACTACTCGGAGTTGAAGTGTATCGGTTCGCTGGCCGAACTCAAGGAGGAGATCGAAAAGTCGGTGGCCGCGGGGCTGATGGAGTCGAACCCGCTGGCGGATTTCGTCGTGGGCGACTACTCGAAGGAGAATTACGAGCGGTTCGACCTGCACCGCCCGTATGTCGACAACATAGTTCTGGTTTCGGACAGCGGCAAACCGATGCACCGCGAAAGCGACCTGATCGACGTATGGTTCGACAGCGGCGCGATGCCCTATGCCCAGCAGCACTATCCGTTCGAACACGGCGGCGACTATTTCCGTACGGTCTATCCGGCCGACTTCATCGCCGAGGGTGTCGACCAGACCCGCGGATGGTTCTTCACGCTGCATGCGCTGGCAACGATGCTGTTCGATTCGGTGGCCTTCAAGAACATAATCTCGAACGGCCTGGTGCTCGACAAGAACGGCAACAAGATGTCCAAACGCCTCGGCAATGCCGTAGAACCGTTCGAGGTGATGGACAAATACGGTCCGGATGCACTCAGATGGTACATGATAGCCAATTCGCAGCCTTGGGACAATCTGAAATTCGATGTCGAGGGTGTCGACGAGGTTCGCCGCAAGTTCTTCGGCACGCTCTATAATACGTACAGCTTCTTCGCGCTCTATGCCAATGTCGACGGCTTTACGGGCCGCGAACCCGAAGTTCCGTTGGCCCGCCGTCCGGAGATCGACCGCTGGATCATCTCGCTGCTCAATACGCTGGTACGCGACGTAACGGCCTCGCTCGAGAATTACGACCCGACGCCCGCAGCACGAATGATTCAGGAGTTCGTGGGCGAGAACCTCTCGAACTGGTACGTGCGCCTGAACCGCAAACGTTTCTGGGGCGGCGGCATGACCGAGGACAAACTGGCTGCCTATCAGACTCTGTATACCTGTCTGGAGACCGTCTCGATGCTTGCCGCACCCTTCGCACCGTTCATGTCGGACCGGATTTTCCGTGACCTGAACGATGTCAGCGGACGTCATGAGGAGTCGTCGGTACATATCGCCGATTTCCCGAAGTGCGACCAGTCGGTTATCGATCCCGAACTGGAGGATATGATGTCGCTGGCACAGCAGGTATCATCGATGGTGCTGGCGCTGCGCCGCAAGGTCAACATCAAGGTCCGCCAGCCGCTGACCAAGATCCTTATTCCGGTGCTCGACGCCGCCATGGGACGCCATATCGAAGCAGTCCGCCAGTTGATTATGAACGAGGTAAACGTCAAGGAGATAGAACTGATTTCGCAGACCGCCGGCATCATCACTAAGCGGATCAAGCCCAATTTCAAGACCCTGGGCCCGCGTTACGGCAAGTACATGAAGCAGATTGCCGCTCTGGTTGCCACGTTCGATCAGGAGCGTATCGCCGAGATCGAGTCCGGTGCGGTTGACCACCTCGAAATCGACGGTCAGCAACTGGCTGTAAGTGCTTCGGATTTCGAGATTACGAGCGAGGATATGCCCGGATGGTTAGTCGCTACCGAGGGCAAACTGACCGTGGCGCTCGACATTACAGTTACGGACGAGCTCCGTCGCGAAGGCATGGCACGCGAGTTGATAAACCGTATCCAGAATATCCGCAAGGATAGCGGCTTCGAGGTTACCGATAAGATCGATGTCCAGATCGAGGCGCTGCCGGCCGTATGCGAAGCTCTGGAATCATACCGCGATTACGTTGCATCGCAGACCCTGGCAGTTTCGGTGTCGGCCGTGGACGACGTGAAGGGCGAGTCGGTGGTCGAAACGGATATCGATGATCAGCCGGTCCGGATAGGTGTTACGCGCAAACAGGCGGAAAAATAGGCGGATTTTTTGGTAATGTGACAATATATCGTTATCTTTATCAAATTAAAGATAACAAATAAAACCTTAAAGCTATGGCAGAAGTAGAAAAGACGAGATACTCCGATGAAGAGCTGGCCGAATTCAAGGCGTTGATTCTTGCTAAGCTTGAGAGTGCACGAGCCGATTACGAGCAGTTGCGGGCAACGATTACGCACACGGCTGACAATGATACCGAAGATACTTCACCGACATACAAGGTGTTGGAGGAGGGAGCCGCGACCCTTTCGAAGGAGGAGAACGGCCGGTTGGCACAGCGCCAGATGAAATTTATCCGCAATCTGGAGATGGCTCTGGTCCGGATCGAGAACAAGACCTACGGCATCTGCAAGGATACCGGCAAACTGATCCCGAAGGAGCGTCTGATGCGTGTGCCGCACGCTACACAGTGTATCGAGGCCAAGGAGGCCCGCAAATAGTTTTAGTCCGATCCGCACAGGCTTTTCGGTTGCCGACCGCGATGTGATTGCGGTTGCGCCGGGAAGTGTGATATAGCAGAAAGATGTCGTCCGGCAAAACTCCGGACGACATCTTTTTTTTGTGGCTGAGAGGCACTGCAAATGTATCGCTTCCGATATGTAAATTGATAGGGCCTGGCCTTCGTCTGAAGCAAAAAAATGTCGGAACGGATAATTCCTTTATCCGTTCCGATTACTTTTCATCCGAAAACAGCCGACGCGCGAAAGGGTCGTGCATGAAGAGCTGGAGCTGTTACACCTCCTTCATCTCCTCCTCGTTGTTGTCACGATAGTAGAGTTTTCCGGCGAGGAACTCCTCCGTTGCAATGATGGTCGGTTTCGGCAGACGTTCGTAGTAGCGCGAAATCTCGATCTGCTCGCGATTTTCGAAAGTCTCTTCGAGAGCATCCGTACTGGTCGAGAAATCGGCCAGCTTGCGATTGAGTTCCTGCTTCATCTCCACGGCGATCTGATTGGCGCGGCGCGAAATGATGTTGAGCGACTTGTAGACGTTTCCCGTCGGGCGGTCGATGTCGACCAATTTGCGGGTAATCGTGTTGTTCGGAATGTTGTTGATTTTCAGATCCATCTTAATCTATCTTGTTGTTTAATTCCGTAAGTTTCCGGTATTCTAATTCTGTTGCAGCGGATTGCCGCCCGGTATTGCCGGAGTTGCGGTATCGGCCTGTTGTTCGGGGTTCTCGGTCTCGAAACGGGCCATATAGTTTTTTGCATCCTCCTGCAGCTTGTCGAGCTCGGGGCGGTACTGGCTGTCGGGATACTCAGCAATGAAGGAGTAGTACGAGTCCATCATGTTGAGGAAACGGTCCCGCTGCAGCGACTCGATCGAATTGTCGGCCAGTTCGTATGACGCCTTTACGATAAGGTACATCAGCTCTTCGCGATGGTTCGAATCGGGATATTTCTTCAGGGCGTTCTTCAGCGCCGGGACGGCCGACTTGTACTGTCGGATTGTATAGTATGTTTTGGCGTTGAGATAAACCTTGTCGTAGAGTTTCTGCGTGAGGTCCTTGACCATTTGTTCGAATGCGGCCCGGCGGGTCGAATTGGGATAGCGGCCGATGAACTCCTGTATGGCGCCGAGAGCCTGTTCGGTCATGGCCTGGTCGCGCGAAGGTTCGGGCGAGAGGTAGTAGTAGCTCAGGGCGTACATACCTTCGACATCCTCGAGGAACGGGCTTCGGCTGTATTTGCGGCGGAACTCGTCGAAGAGTTCGGAGCTGGTCGAGAAGTCGTTCTGTTTGAAGTATATGCGGGCGATGTAGTATTCGATCGAATCTTCGCGCATGGTTCCGCGGAAAGGTTCTTCGACCTGTTCGAAGCAGGTCAGGGCACGTTTGAGTTTGCCTTCGTCGTAATATTTGAATGCGCTGGCATAGATTGTTTCATAGTCGTTGCTTTTGAGCAGCTTGTTAAACTTGCTGCAACCGGTTGCGAGGATGGTGCAGCAGATGACGCTGAGTGTCAGAAGGATCGTTTTTCTCATCGGTTATTTGGAATTACGGCGCAATTCAACCTTGCAAAGTTATGTAAATTTAACGATTCTAACAAAAATATATTGCTTGTCGCCTAAATAAAAGGTATTTTGGCGTACGGAACGGGGATGCAGTGCCTGATCGAGGTATCGGCCGGGGATGGGTATAAATACTTATTTACCGAATCTTTTGGCATTTAGGTGTTCCGAATAGCGGGAAATGTAGTAAATTTGTACATAAAAATCGGACAATGACCGCCCGAATACGAATGTGTCAACTATTACTTTAAACTTATATACAACTTAGTAGATTATGACAGATATTTTCGAACGACTGAAAAAGAACTCCGGCGGGCCTATCGGCATGTATCAGAAGTATTCGCACGGATATTTTTCGTTCCCGAAGCTCGAGGGTCCCATCGGCCCGCACATGAAGTTCCGCGGCAAGGAGATGCTCAACTGGAGCCTTAACAACTACCTGGGACTGGCCAATCATCCCGAGGTCCGCGAGGCCGATGCCAAAGGTGCGGCCGAATTCGGTATGGCTGCCCCGATGGGCGCCCGTATGATGAGCGGTCAGAC
>URTU01000089.1 GCA_900550925.1 uncultured Alistipes sp.
ATGACACGCATACGGATGGGTACGTTCTCTACGATTGGCACACCGTTCTTTTTCCGGCTCTCCAATGCAAAAATGATGTTGCGCTTGATATTCATAATTGGGTGCGTTTGAAATTCTACACCCAAATATACACCCAATTATTGAGATAGCAAAAGACATTTAGAAACATTTACTTTTACTCTATATTGTAATTTACACTTGATTATCAGTCGTTTGCAGTTTTATGATATTCTGTGAAAGTATAAGTTCGAGAGCCTGTCTCTCCGCACAACAAAAAGGATGTTACTCATCGTAACATCCTTTTTGTGTTTTAGCTGCGCATCCAACGGCTTGATTGTTTGTCCGTTCCGCCTCTCGCTCCCTCTTACTACGACTGCTCAGCATCGGCAAACTACACTCTCTCTGTGAAAGAGATCATGTTGTCCCGCCCAGGTTCGGTTCGATGTGCGCTACTCTTCGAACTCGCCAAGCAGGTCGTCGCAGGCTTTGGTGTGGCGGCGGTACTGCGACCATGTCAGAATGATGGCAATGAGTGTGTAGACAATACCGATTGCGATGATTAAGGTACGGTTTGCCGAGTTATCAATGCGTGCGAGAAGCTCAATGAAGATATAGGCGATCATCGCAATGCAAGGGATGATACTGACGGCCAAGGCCCGGCGGTAGTAGCGACGATAGGAGGTTATAGCGTGTGTGACTGTCCGCGTATCGCCATCAAGCAGATGATCCATGCCCAATTTGCGGTTGATCCAGATCGTGGCAACCAGATCGATAATCGTCCACAGCGATACCAGCACCCCGAACAGCAGCGGCCAGTTGGTAGCTATACATATACTCCAGATTACGGGCAAGGTCAATACATCGAGTATCATGCGATTACGGATCCCCTTGCTCACGGCTTGCGCCGGACGATGACGCGCGGCTTTGAAAAATCGTTCGTTCAAACGCTCCTGTTGCTTCATCTGTACCTTGAGTGCATCGTAATCGGCTTTCAGTGCTTCAAGTTCCTGTTCTATGTTGCGTTCCATATTCATACTTTTTATGCGTTAGTCATTTTTGAGCCGCTCCTTGATGCGAACCAACTTGAAGGATACATTCTTGACCGAGATGCCTAGGATTGCGCCTATCTCCTCATAGCTCAGGCCTTCGAGCCACAACAAAATGACGCTCCGGTCGACAAGTCCCAACTTATTGATTCGCTCATAGAGCTGTTTGATCTGCATTCGTTTTTCGAGCGTACTGTCGGATGGGTCCGGCACCCTCGCCTCAGCATGCTTTGTCTGTTCGCGTTTACGCTTGTTACTGAAGTTGATACAGTAGTTCAGCGCCACGCGGTAGATCCATGTTTTTATATCGCTGCGACCCTCAAACCCATCGTATCCCTGCCATAGCCGTAAAAGAATCTCCTGATGCAAATCGTCCAGATCCCCGGCATCACGGGAGAACATATAGCAGACAGCATATATCGTCTGTTCATACTCCTTGACAAGTTTGGAGAATCGTTGTTCTTTTGTGTTCATCTTCACTTCGTTTACCTATTAGACCAACAACTGCCCGAAAAACTATACGACAAGTGCGATTTTTTTGAAAAAAATTGATTGCCGCCCGACGGTCAATGCCCGAGTCGGATTCGGTTTGATAAAAATAGAGAAAATATAATATGAAAAACGCATTAACAACCTTGATGAATCAAATCAAGTACCGACCTTGTCTGTTTTTATGGTATCATGTGAATAATTGAGGTGCCGTGCAACTCTTTATTCATGAAACAGTTCAAATAAAATTTTCCCCATACGGCACCATAAAATTCAGCCGATATCTTGTTGATTACATTCAAGTCGTCTAATTTTATGGCTCAAACAAAAACTGAATATGATAAATATATACCCGGTCTTTTACAATAAAAAGCAATATCTGGATTTGCTGCTCCTTGCCGATGAGCAAGAATCAATGATTGATCGCTATTTGGAACGCGGGGATATGTTTGTCCTGGCTGACAACAATGAGGTGAAAGCTGCATGCGTGATAACTGAAGAAGGCAAAGGTGTCTACGAAATCAAAAGTATTGCTGTCTATCCACAGTTCCAGCGTCAGGGGTATGGGAAAAAGTTGATATTTTTTCTTATGGAACATTATAAATCACGATGTCACACAATGCTTGTCGGAACCGGAGACTCGCATATGACCATATCCTTCTACAAGAATTGCGGATTTGTATATTCACACCGGATATCCAACTTTTTCACCGACAATTATGACCATCCGATTTTTGAAGCAGGTAAACAATTGAAAGATATGATTTACCTTAAGATTAGCATAAGTCGATAACTATAGTCCTATGGGATAGCTCTGCAGACTCAAGTCGTGAGCCGGTTGCCCGCGCACTCCTTCCCTCCCTGTTCTCACCCGTGCAAACTATCGCCGATATCGCCTTCCGTCACTCGGAATGGCCCTGTATGCGGCCCGTATGCGTTGTTTTTGAATCCAGGTGGTACATCCGATACCATAATTTTGTATTTTTGCAACAGGATAACACTTCCGCACCTCACCTCAGAGGCATGCGCATCCTGATCCCCAATGGAACCAGACCTCCCCGGCCTGCCGCCCATTTGCAAACGAAGCCTTTATCAAATTCAAAGAGATGTATCTGTCAAGACGCTATTTTTTATTCCTAATCGCCCTGTTCGTCAATGCATTCGGCATTGCATTCATAACCAAAGCCGCTCTCGGCACCTCGCCAATCACAAGTGTTACATATGTTCTGAGCATGTTTACGCCATATACCATCGGCGTGTGGACAATTCTGCTCAATCTGTTTTTCGTGATCCTCGACCTGTTCCTCATGACGCGACAGCAGTTGAAAGATGACCTGCGAAATTTCCTGTTCCAGATCCCCATATCGTTCTGCTTCGGATTCTTCATCGACGTGTCGATGTATCTGCTCTGGTGGATCGAACCAACATTATACCTCTCGAAAATAATCTATCTGTTGATCGGTTGCATCATCCTCGCAATGGGTATAACACTCGAGGTCAAGGCTAATGTCGCAATGATGGCCGGCGAGTATCTCGTCAAGGCCATTACCCAGCGTTTCCGCCTCAATTTCGGCTACGTCAAGCTCGGTCTCGACATCACGCTGCTGGTGCTGGCCGGACTCCTGTCGCTGATATTCTTGTCGGATATCGAGGGCGTGCGCGAAGGTACCGTAATAGCAGCACTGATGGTCGGCCCCATCGTACACTTCATGACCCCGTACTACCGTTTCCTCGACAACTGGATCGGCGATGCGGCGAACCCCCAAACAACGGCCGTGGCCGACAACCGTCACATTATAATCACCATAGCACGCGAATTCGGCAGCGGTGGTCACATATTCGGTGAGATGCTCTCGAAAAGACTTGGAATAAAACTCTATGACAAGGAGTTTATACATATGGCCGTGCAACGCAGCGGTATGGACGAGGAGTATATCATGAAGAACGAACAGTCGCTGCCGTCGTTCTGGCTCAAGTGCATCGTATCGAAGAACAGCGAACAACAGCTTGAATCGAGTCTCTCGGCTGATGACGTACTGTTCGTCTCGGAATGCAAGATCGTTCAGGAGCTGGCCGAAAAGGAGTCGTGTATCATCGTGGGACGATGCGCCGACTTTGTACTGAAGAACAACCCGAATGTTCTGAAGATATTCTGCTATTCGGATTACGAGAGCGCCGTGAAACGTTGTATCGGCGAGTACGGGTTGTCGAAGGAGAAGGCCGAATCGGAGATCAAGCGCGTCAACAGAAACCGGATCCGACATTACGAATACTACACCGGCCGGAAATGGGGCGATGCGCACAACTACGACCTGCTGTTCAATACGGGTGACATAGAGTTGGAGATGGCAAGCCAGCTTGTCGAGACGATCTGTCGCGATATGGAGGCGAAGATCAAGACGAAACACCCGGCATAGTAAGCGCAGGGACAGTTCATGCGAGCAGTTTGTACCCGACCCCGCGGGCATTGACTATCTGTACCGAAGGGTCTGACGACAGCATATGTCGCAACCGCGTGATGAAGACGTGCAGACTGCGGCCGTTGAAGAACGAATCGTCACCCCACACACGCTTCAGGATCAACTGCGTGGGCACCGTCTCGCCCATCCGGCTGCACAGGATCTCCAGAACACCCGCCTCGCGGGCCGATAGTTCCTGCACACGGTCACCGTCCGAGAGGGTCTGCCGACCGGTATCGAACCTGAAGCGGCCGATCTCATATATCCTGTCGGCATCATGGTGCGCCGACCTGCTACGGCCGACAAGCGCCCGCACACGAACAACAAGTTCACTCATGGCGAACGGTTTGCGGAGATAGTCGTTACCGCCGGTTTCGAATCCGCGGACCACATCATCAACCGCCGAGCGGGCCGACAGAAACAGTACCGGGACATCTGACGAGCGGCGCCGCAACTCGTCGACAAACGAAAAGCCGTCCATCCCGGGCATCATGATATCGGTCACAACCACGTCGGGACGGCATGCATCGAACTGCCGCAGCCCCTCCACGCCGTCGTATGCCACCGTGACATCGAACTCCTTCTCGCCCAGCGTATCGGCGATAATTTCGGCGAGCGTATGCTCATCCTCGACCAGCAACAATCTTATTTTGTCGTTCATCTTTCGGGTATCGTTATCGTAAATGTCGTTCCGCGGCCCGGCTCGCTCTCAACCGATACCGTACCGCCATGTCTTGCCGCAATCAGCTGCACGTAGTAGAGCCCCAGTCCGAATCCCTTGACATCATGACGGTCGCCGGTCGGTACGCGGTAAAACTTCTCGAAGATGTGTGCCTGTGCCGAACGTTCGATACCGATACCGTCGTCCGAAACGCTCAGCGAAACGCCATGCCCGGTCCGCCGCGCCGAAAGCTCGACATGCACCTGCTCGCCGGAGTATTTCAGCGCATTGTCCATCAGGTTGTCCAGCACATGCGAAAGATGGAAACGGTCAGCCTTAACGGTCAGTCCCGCCGGTGCGACATTGACCGTAATTTCGGCCCGTCCCTTTGACTTCAGCCGAAATTTGGCGGCCGTTGCGTCGAACAGCGCCCCGATATCGACCGTCTCCCGACGGATGGTGAAATCCTCGCGCTCCTCGATGCTCATCGTCAGGATCCGCTCCACCATCCCGCTCAGGGCCGCCAGCTGCTCGCGTATCACGGTCAGATAACGATTCCGGCGTCCGGCATCCTCCGCCGCACTGAAATCGAGCAGAGCATCGTTTGCGGCATTGGCCACGGCGATCGGAGTTTTCAACTCGTGGGTTATGTTGTGGGTCAGGTCGAGGCGCATCTCCTCGAGGCTCTTCTGCCGGAAAAGCGTCCGCAAAAGGTAGATCAACACCCAGGCCACAGCCACCAGCATCAGCAGCGACGAAACGATCACGCCCGACATGTCACGCAACAGCCGGCGGTCGGGATTCTCGATCCTCAGGCGGAATAAGAGTTCCTCGTCGGTCGTAAGCGAAGTCATGAAGGTCAACGGATCGGCCAGTCGCACCGAATCGTTGAGAGTGGTGAGAACCACCTCCGGATCCGCCTGCGGCTCCGTCGCAAGGATTTTGCCCGACGCGGTGCTGTCACCCTGGCCACGCACGACATCGACCAGATGCGGCAGGTCGATCCCCGCAGCCAGAAGGTTCTGCGTGAGCAGCGAGTCGAAACGTGCCATATTGAGCCGCAGAACGTAAACCGACGGGATACGGATCTCCTGCCGGATGTAACGGGTTGTTTCGCCGTCCGAAATACTGATATCATGGTGGAGAGTATCCGCTTTGGGGGTGAACGAGATCATCTTGCCCGCTCCCGACATGTTGCGAATCGAGACCTCCTTAATCATGTCCACCTTGATCGAATCTATGTCCCCCGAGGAGGAGAAGGTGATCTGACTGCTGTGCGAAGTCGGTTTGTTTCCCAGCAGCAGGTCGTCGTACGCGGCGCGGGTCATGGCCTGCGTCACCTGACGCGCAAACTCCTCGCGACGGTCGAGATACATGCTCCGCAGGCTCAGCGCCTGCACCCCACACAGTATCGCCAGCACCGCGACAACCAGCAGCGATATGTTTCTGAAGCGACGTTTGTCCATCCGATCCGGGATTTTCTGTCGACAAATGTACCAATAAATTCCGCACGCCCGACGGCGTTAAGACTATTTAACACTTCTTAACGCAGCGTTAACATTCGCGTGCAGATTTTCGCCGCACCTTTGCTCCGGAAACCAAAATCAATTCGCAAAATGAAACGTATCTCTCTATTCATCATCTCGCTTTTCTGGCTCCTGGCCGGATCGATCTGCACGGCACTCGCCCAGCAGACTATCGTAACCTATAATACGTCCGACGGCTTGACTGCCTACGACCGTGCCGAGCAGCCGAGCGAAGTGCTCGACACCTCACGCTTCGTTGTCAGCTACCGCATGCTCTACCATCATCGTCCCGAGAACAACCAGCCGATGGAGGACCTCATGCTGCTCGAAGCTGGGCGCAACGTCTCGAAATTCTACTCCTACAAGACCTGGCAGACCGACTCCATGATACGCGTCACACCTCCGGAACAGATACTGGCGAACCTCG
Organism: uncultured Alistipes sp.; assembly: GCA_900550925.1. Lineage (GTDB taxonomy): Bacteria > Bacteroidota > Bacteroidia > Bacteroidales > Rikenellaceae > Alistipes. Next base: position 6,609 of record URTU01000089.1, read on the forward strand.
AAAACTTCCACGGCGGCGTACGTGACGTCATTTTCCGCGACCAGGCGGCCGGCCGGCTGACCCACACCGACCAGATCGGCATGGACTACATGCTCTACACCGAACCGATCGCCGACTTGGGATGGAAACTGGAGGAGGGTGAACGCACTATTCTGGGCTACACCTGCCACCGTGCCACCTGCTCATTCCGCGGCCGCAACTACGAGGCCTGGTACACCACCGAAATACCGGGAAGCGTCGGCCCGTGGAAATTCGGCGGGCTGCCCGGGCTGATCCTCGCCATCAAGGACGATGCCGGAGTACTCGACCTGGAGGCCACGGGGCTCGAACAGCGAATCCTCCCCATCCGGATGACCGAACGCAACTACATGAAGACAACCCGCAAGAAATATCGCGAGATCAAGCATAAGGAAATGACCGATCCGGTCGGTTTTCTCACGGGCAACTCCAGCGTAAAGATGACCATCAAGTCCGAGGACGGCACACCGATCGCCCCCGGGGAGCTGATCCGCGGCTACAACCCGATCGAGCTTGAGTAAAACAACCGCAAACCCGAACATCCGAAGATGAAACGCATACTGTTTGTCATTTGTGGGGTCGTTGCGGCGACGGCTGCCGCTGCACAGCAATACTCGGGCCGTATCCTCGACGCGGAGAGCAGCGCACCGATTGCCGGCGCCATCGTGATCGCCGCAACGGCAGAGGGCACACAGGCCGGTTTCGCAACATCGGCCGCCGACGGAACCTTCACCCTCAAGCCCCGCGAGGGGGTGAAGGCCGTACGGCTCGACATCTCGA
>URTU01000090.1 GCA_900550925.1 uncultured Alistipes sp.
CCCCGCCGCTGGCCGTCAGAATCAGCCGCCGCACGGGAGAGTGTTCGCCCGCCAGGCACTGGAATATCGCCGAATGTTCGGAGTCTACCGGCACGATCGGCGCACGGTTCTCGGCCGCAAGCCGCATGACCAGCTCGCCGCCCACAACCAGTGTCTCCTTGTTTGCCAGCGCGACCTTCTTGCCCGTCTCGACGGCCGCCACCGTCGGCAGCAGACCCGCATATCCGACCAGCGCATTGACCACCACATCGACATTCGAGCCGCGCACAACCTCTTCCATTGCCCGCGCGCCGGCATAGACCTTCACATCGGTAGCCGAGAGCGCCTCGCTCAAGGCATCGTAAAGCGATTCGTCGGCTATAACCACACAATCGGCATCGAATTCCACGGCCTGACGCGCCAGCATCTGCCAGTTGCGACGAGCCGTCAGCACGGTTATTTCGAACATGTCGCGGTGGGCGCCAACCACATCGAGTGTTTGTACGCCTATCGACCCCGTGGATCCAAGAACTGCAAGTCGTTGTTTCATGATATCTATCCCCTTCTCTCTTGCGTCAGAAAACTATGTAACTCTCCGGATCGACCGGTTTGCCGTCACTCCAGATCTCGAACTGCAACATCCGCGGGGTATTTCCCTCCTCGACCGCATCGCTGTTGTTGCCGATGATCTCGCCGGCCCTCAGCTTCTGCCCCACCTCAACCAGCGACTGCGACAGGTTACGGTAGATCGAGATTATGTTGTCGGCATGCTGCACCTCGACCAGATACCCCGTATCGGGCGACCATACGCTCAGGATAACCGTCCCCGGCTCGATGGCCACTACCTGGGTGCCTGTCGTCGAAGCTATGCTCACACCCATCTGGCCCTGCCTGGGGTTGAACTTGTTGACGATGATTCCGCCCGCAAGCGGAGAGATCAGCTCCATCGATTCGCGGACGCTGCGGCGGCCCGGCTGACGGGCTATCGAATAGTCTCCGTCGCCTTCGAGCTGGGCCCGCAGGATCGAATCCTCGGCCGACGGCATGACGATCGTCTTGTCAGCGTTCACCTGGTTCTGGTCGGTCAACGTGCGCATGACGGGTGTCTTGCCCTCCATGATCAGGGCTATGTTGTCGCTGTAGACCTTCATCTGGTTGAGCTGGCGCTCCATCGAGTCGAGCCGGACGATATTCTCCATGAGCATCGTCCGCGACTTGTTGCCCTGATACCCGGGCAGGAACTCCAGCAGCGGCGTATAGGCCACCGTCGAGAGTATGACGATGAACAGCACCAGAATCAGCGCGATGAAGCCGGCCGCAATGCTCAACGGCGAGATGTACATGTACCACAACTCCTTGTTGTCGCGTTCGTCACGGAGGCTCAGGCGGTGTTTGCGCCACAGGCTGCGTATCTTGTCTGCAAGTTTCAATTTCATTGCGTCAGTTCGAGTTTATCTTGACAAAGGTAATAATTTTGGGCGAGTTGCGAAACTCTTCTTCTCCGAATTATGCCCGCCCGTCAGACAGTAACGTAAAATCGGACGGCAAAAGTACTCCGCCAGCAACTATTTTTATGACAATGACACGGTTTGACGGGAACGGGAACGGATATCGCCCGGCCGCCCGCCTTAACATATCACTCTCTGTCCCGCCACAGCCGATACGGTTCGCCGACCAGATGGGCATTGTAATATCGCCGGTCACCCGTCACCTCGCGTCCCAGCCACGCCGGCCGTTTGAAGGATTCGTCGGCAGAGCGAAGTTCAATCTCCGCCACCACAAGCCCATCATTGTCGCCATGGAACTCGTCGACCTCGAACGTATGTCCGCCCACAGGCACCAGATAGCGCACCTTCTCGATCACGCCGTCGCACAGCCGCAACATCTCGCGGGCCTCCCCGACCGGTATCCCGTACTCCCATTCGCTGCGGCTCACCCCGTCGGCACTCGGCCCCTTGACCGTCAAAAAGCCCTTTTCACCACCGATCCGCACCCGTACCGTACGGCCGCGCTCCACGGCCAGATACCCCTGCACCATCTCGATACTGCCAACGGATGCCGTTCTGTATCCGTCGTCCGAAACAAGAAACTTACGTTCAATTTCGACTGCCATAACACTTGCCTTCATTGTTTTTCACAGACACAAATATACGCACTTCCCGGATCATCCGCAAGCCCGCAAAAGAGCATTCCCCCGACCCGGTAACACCACTGTACCTACAGAATCACAACCGGCGATTGCCTGCAATCGAAAAAAGCAGTATATTTGTTGAGCGGATGAGCACGTCATTCGCCACGAACCCTTAAAACTTCCACATACTCAAATGAAAACACTTCGTTATCTGACTATCCTTCTGCTCGGCACGGCGGTCGTATCCTGCACGTGCGAGAAACCGCAGCAGGCCAAAAACGTAATCTTTCTGATCGGCGACGGCATGGGTTTCGGCGCCGTATCGTCACTGCTGCTTTCGGAAGATGACTCTACGGCCTTCGAACAGGCCCCCGTCATCGGGTTGTCCGAGACCTGCTCGGCCGACAACTTCGTCACCGACTCCCCCGCCGGCGGCACGGCCCTGGCAACAGGCGTGCGTACACGCAACGGCTATCTGGGTGTCGACCCCGACGGCAAACCCCTCACCAGCATTCTGAAAAAAGCTCAGCAGATGGGCAAACGCAGCGGCATAGTCGTAAATACCGTACTGACGGAAGCTACCCCCGCAGCATTCTATGCGGGCGTCACCAGCCGCTCAAAGAGTTATGATATCGCCGCACAATTCGTCGAAAGCGGCGTGGATGTAGCCATAGGGTCCGGGTTGAGCGTCTTCATCAACCGCCCCGACTCGGTCGACCTGACCGCCGAACTCATCAACCGCGGCTATGATGTCTACCTCGACTGGAAATCAGTTGCCTCGACATCGTCCGACCGCTTTGTCGGCATCCTGCCCATGTCGGATGTACACCGCCGCAACAAGCAATCGGCCGGTGAAGCGGGTGCCGCCGACGGTGCCGAAGTGTGCCTGGCGGCCAAACTGGCGGCCTCGCAACCGGTCGAAGAGAGCGATTCGACCCCCCAGTCCGACCCCACGCAATACCTTTCACGAGCTGTCGGCAAGGCTCTCGAAACCCTTTCCCGCAACAATGACAACGGATTTTTCCTGATGATCGAGAGCGCTATCATTGATGGTTACGGCCACAACAACGACTCGGAAGGGATGGTTGAGGAGATGCGCGAATTCAATACTACATTGCAACTTCTGGCCGATTACGTCCGGCTGCACCCCGAAACGCTTCTGGTTGTCACGGCCGACCATGAGACCGGAGGAACCGGGGTCTCCTACCGCCACTTCGACGTGGGTGAGAAGGCCGATGTATTGCTCTCGTTCAGTACTAAAGGCCACACCGGTACCATAGTACCCATATTTGCATACGGTGCCGGCGCCGATCATTTCGGCACGATCATGAAAAACACCGACATCCCGAAACGCATCGAGGCTTTGATGGAATAGACCTCAGGCGGGAACTAACAGCTGTTTTCAGCAGACTGCCCTACTCGATCCCTAATTTTAATAGGGATCGAGTAGTTTTTTTGTGTATGTAGAAGAGAAGTGATACACAGCGCTGACCTTCTGCGAATTGCCGTCGTAAATATACATATGTGGCGACTCGGAATGCCGCCAGCCGCCTCTACCCGATCTGCAGAGTGAAGGTCACCCGCCGGTCCGTATTGCAGCTCAGGCGCAGCGACCCGCCGTGGAGCTGCATGATCCGTCGCGAAAGGCTCAATCCGATCCCTGAACCATCAGGCTTGGTCGTATAGAACGGCGTAAAGATATTTTCGGTTACCTCCGCCGGTATCGCCCCGCCATTGTCGCTGAACTCGATAATGACATGCTCGGCCGAATCGATCCGCGAACGGATCCAGATCTCTCCGTCACTGCGTCCGGCAATAGCCTCACGGGCATTCTTGAGCAGGTTGACGGCTACCTGGCCCAATTGCGACTTGTCGGCATAAATCATCGTGTCGTCCGGTTCGATGTCGACGTGAATCCGCAGAGCGTCATCCTCGGCCGCAGTCAGAACAACGGCCTGCCTGATAAGTTCGCGTACCTCGAACGGTTCGCGTTGCGGCGCCGGAATCCTCGTGAAACGGCGGTAACCCTCAACGAAGGTCACCAACCGGCGGCTCGTCGCAGAGATGGTCTCCAAACCTCGAACAATATCGGGATCCATCGGCCGGTCGAGATGCAGTAGCGTATCGCTGAGCGAGGTGATCGGTGCCAGCGAGTTCATGATCTCGTGGGTCAGGATGCGGGACAGTTTGCTCCACGATTCGACCTGAATCTCATTCGCCTCGCTGTTGATGTCGCTGACGGAGATGACGCGCCGGTGACGATCTTCGAGCGTAATCTCGGCACACCCCAACGTAAGGATCATCTCTCCGGTTTCGGTCATGCACGAGACTCGCAGTTTTTCACCCGGACGTATCGATGCAAGCGCCCGCGATACTTCGGGTGCCGAATCCTCAAGCTGCCGGAGGTGGTTCAGACGCGGAAGGCCGAAAATACGCAACGCCTCGCCGTTGGCCTGATAGACACTGCCCGTATCGTTGACGGTGATCAGTCCCGTCTTGGCGCTCTCCATGATAAGCTGATAGTATCGTTCGCGCTCTTCGGCCCGCAGTTTTGTCCGTGCGAGAATATCCTTAATGCGGTTGAGGGCGGCGTTGAGCATCGTATTGTCGACCTTCGAGGAGTCCTCATTGAACCGGAATGTCAGGTCATCGCTGTCGATGGCGTTGAACATGAATGTAACGCGCCGTACCGAATCGCCGTAACAGTGCAGAATCCGGATAAAGGCCAACACCATGACCGGAACACAGATCAGTGTCAGCGGATATAGGCCCCGTACCAGAATCCAACCGCAGATCAAGGATGCCACGCACAACACCAGGCTCCATGTGATTACGGGACCGTATGCAATTCCTTTCGAGAGTCTCATAATCCGTATCGTTTAATCTTGTTGTAGAGAGTCTGGCGCGTAATGCCCAACTGGCGGGCCACTTCGGTCATGTTTCCGCCGCAGCGGGACATTGCCTGGGCGATCATCGAGCGTTCCATCTCGTCGAGAGTCGTGAATCCGGCTTCGGCCGATGGCGGCACGGAGGCCGGGCGCAGCAGCAGCGTCGACGGCGTTATCACCGGGCCGTCGCTCAGAATCACGGCCTTTTCGATCGAGTGCTGCAACTCACGTATGTTGCCGGCCCAGGGATACTCCTCCATTTCGCGGACAGCCTCGGACGAGAATCCTTCGATCGGTTTCGCATACTTTGCGGCATAGCGGTGCAGGAAACTTTCGGCCAGCGGGAGGATATCCTCACGTCGCTGGCGCAGCGGCGGCAGGTCGATATGTATCGTATTGATACGGTACAGAAGGTCTTCGCGGAAATTTCCCTCGGCCACCATTCCGTACAGGTCGCGGTTCGTTGCCGAAATGAGACGTATATCGACCGTTATCGGAGTATTGCTTCCCACGCGTACGATCCGTCCGCTCTGGAGCGCCGTCAGGAGTTTCGACTGCAGGTGAGGCGGCAGGTTGCCTATCTCGTCGAGAAAAAGTGTTCCGTGGTCAGCCACCTCGAACTTGCCGGCACGGTCGGTCCGGGCGTCGGTGAAGGCACCCTTGACGTGGCCGAAAAGCTCGCTTTCGAAAAGCGTCTCGGGAACGGCCCCCATGTCTACCGAAACCATCAGTTCACTGCGGCGTGCCGAACGGTTGTGGATCTCGCGGGCCAGCATCTCCTTACCCGTACCGTTCTCACCGGTAATAAGAATATTGGCATCTGTTGCCGCCACCTTCTCGACGATATCGCGGATACGGGCCATCGCCGGACTTGTCCCCCAGAACATCGGCTCCTCGTGCGTCAACTCGCGCTTGATCTCCTTCAGCTGCTTCACCTCGCGCTGCGACCTGGCAAGGTTGTATGCGTTGCGCAGGGCCGCCACCAACCGATCGTTGTCCCAGGGCTTGACCACGAAGTCGACGGCACCGTCGCGCATGGCCCGCACCGCCAGGTCGATGTCGGCATAAGCCGTAAAGAGCACGACTTTGATGTCGGGTCGGTTGCGGTGAATCTCCTGCAGCCAGTAGAAGCCTTCGTTTCCGGTATTGATGCCGGCCGAGAAGTTCATGTCGAGCAGGATGACATCGACAGGTTCGCGACGGATCGTCGTCATGAGCTGGTTGGGTGACGAAAGTGTCAGGACGCGGGCGAAATAGTTGCCCATAAGCAGCTGAATGGCTGCCAGAATACTGCGGTTGTCATCAACGACGAGCAGAGTTCCCTCTCTCTCTTTTGCCATGGTCATTTATAGGATATACGGAAGATGCGTGCGCAGGGGCTCCCGCTAACATGGCAGACACCCCGACGACGGATCGACTCCGGTGGGTTCGACGCGATAAAATTAGTCATTTCGGCAAGGAAAAGTATCTTCATGTACAGATTTTTTACGCGAGTGTAAAAATATTTTACATTTAGGTCGTCGACCGTAATGCGTTTTTCATTGTATATAAGGCAGTTGAAAGTTTTGGCACAGGGTTGGCACAGATTGGATGCAACAAGCAAAAAAGTCCTAAACCCGTATGAAACGAACGGTTTTTATACCTTTGGTGTCAATTTTATGGACACTCACCCAAACACCCGTCCTGGCAACGACGCCCACAGCCGTTGCAACAGCCGACAGTGTAACCCTTACGGCTACAGCCCCTGACTCGACAGCGGTTGTCACGGCCGACACTGCAACACTCGAAACGTCCGCTACGGCCCCGGCCGAGGCAAAGCCGATGTCGCTCGACGAGTGCATGCGCTATGCCGTCGAACACAGCCCCGCCGTACGCCGGCAGGACTACACAAACCAAAACTACCGGCAGGACTACATCGAATCCATCGCGGCACTCGTCCCCTCGGTCAGCGGTTCGGTAGGCGCTTCGACCAGCTTCGGACGTTCGGTCGACCCCGAAACCAACACCTATACCGATGTCTCAAACTTCGACAACTCATATTCCGTCTCGGGACAGATGCCCGTATTTGCCGGGCTGACCGGTATCAATACGATCCGCGCCGCCCGCGTCATGCGGATGCAGGGGGTCGAAGAGCTGCAACTGGCCCGCGACCAGATCGCTCTGGAGACCATGCAGGCCTATTTCGATGTGGTCTACTACACCGAAAGCGTGCGTCTGGCCCGCGAGCA
>URTU01000091.1 GCA_900550925.1 uncultured Alistipes sp.
TTCGGATTGCCGCCCCGATGGTTTCGGGAGCAGACTGGTTTCAAAGATATTGTTTAGGGTGCTGCTTTCGTGCCGGCCCTTTGGATGAGACAGTATTGTTTTACGTCCTCCCAATCCGGGTCAGCCGGTTCTGCTGGCACTGAATCTCGTTTTCCTCCAGTCTACTTGTTTTCCCCCCCCCTCCTGGTGGTTTAGCAGTTCATGGCACCGCAGCAGTGGATCACCTGTCCGCTGACATACGACGAGAGGTCGGATGCGAGGAACAGTGCAACTTTGGCAACGTCCTCGGGCGTTCCGCCGCGACGCAACGGAATCTGTTTGTACCAGCCTTCCTTGACTTCGTCGGGCAGTGCGTTTGTCATTTCGGTAATGATGAATCCCGGGGCGATGGCGTTTGCACGGATTCCGCGGGGACCCATCTCCTTGGCGATCGACTTGGCCAGACCGATCAGACCGGCTTTCGAAGCCGAATAGTTGCACTGGCCGGCATTGCCCGATACGCCTACTACGGACGACATGTTGATGATCGAACCGCTTCTTTGACGGGCCATGATCGGCGTTACGGCATGGATGAAGTTAAAGGCCGATTTCAGATTGACGTTCAGGACGATATCCCATTGCTGCTCGCTCATGCGCATCATCAGGCCGTCGCGTGTGATTCCGGCGTTGTTGACCAGAATGTCGATGTGGCCGAAATCCTTGAGAATCTGATCGACAACCTTGTGCGTGTCTTCGAAATTGGCGGCATTCGAAGCATATCCCTTGCATTTTACGCCTTGGGCAGCGATTTCGGCTTCGGTAGCCTTTGCATTGTCGTCGATGGCCAGGTCGGTGAATGCCACGTCGGCACCCTCCTTGGCGAACTGAAGTGCGATAGCCTTGCCGATACCGCGGGCGGCGCCGGTTACTATGGCAACTTTTCCTTCGAGTAATTTCATAGTGTTTTTATGTTTTGATGGTTATTATCACCTGCTTGGCAGCACAAAGATAACAAAATTATTTTAATGCGGTTTTTCCGGATGTAAAATTGGCGAATATTCGTATCTTTGTCGAATCGTTGGCTTACCTGTTCGCCGAGATGCCGGACGTGGCTGCGGAAGGAGAGGCAGCATGCGCTGGAGTTATCGGCATACGTACTGGGGATGGTTGAACGGGCGGCCGGAAACTTTGGCCGAATCTATTGGCCGGCGGCGAATGTGGTGTGACGGTGGCGAAGGCGGTAAATGTTTTGTGCAGGTGGGCAAGCAATGATGTCGGCCAGGATGGAACAGAGGGTTTGAATTGAATAATCCATATACTATTACTTATGAAAAGAGATTCCCTGATTTTCGATTTGATTGCCGAGGAGCGTGCACGGCAGAGTCGCGGTATCGAACTGATCGCTTCGGAGAACTTCGTTAGCGAACAGGTGATGGAGGCCATGGGTTCGGTCCTCACCAACAAATATGCCGAAGGTTATCCGGCAGCCCGCTATTACGGCGGATGCGAAGTTGTCGACAAGGTCGAGCAGCTGGCCATCGACCGCCTGTGCAAAATCTACGGTGCCGAGTATGCCAATGTCCAGCCACATTCGGGTGCCCAGGCTAACATGGCTGTCTTCACGGCCGTCCTGAAGCCGGGTGACACATTCATGGGCCTCGACCTTTCGCATGGCGGCCACCTTTCGCACGGTTCGCCGGTAAACTTCTCGGGACTCTATTTCAATGCTGTCAGCTACAAGCTCGACGAGGCTACCGGACGTGTCGACTACGATTCGATGGAGCGGCTGGCACTCGAACACCGTCCGAAACTGATTGTCGGCGGAGCGTCGGCATACAGCCGTGAGTGGGACTACAAACGCATGCGCGAGATTGCCGACAAGGTGGGAGCGCTCCTGATGATCGACATGGCACATACGGCCGGACTGATTGCGGCGGGCCTGCTCGAAAATCCGGTGAAATATGCACATATCGTCACCTCGACAACCCACAAGACCCTGCGCGGTCCGCGCGGCGGTATCATTCTCATGGGCAAGGATTTCGACAACCCGTGGGGGCTGACCACACCCAAGGGCGTCGTGAAGAAGATGTCGCAGTTGTTGAATTCGGCCGTATTCCCCGGGGTGCAGGGCGGTCCGCTCGAGCATGTAATTGCCGCCAAGGCGGTGGCTTTCGGCGAGGCCCTCGACCCGAGCTACAAGGAGTACCAGAAGCAGGTGCAGGTCAATGCCCGCGCAATGGCCGAGGCATTCATGAAGCGCGGCTACAAGATCGTTTCGGGCGGCACGGACAACCACCTGATCCTGGTCGACCTGCGCACCAAGTTTCCAGAGCTGACCGGTAAGGCGGCCGAGAAGGCGCTGGTTGCGGCCGACATCACTACCAACAAGAATATGGTTCCGTTCGACAGCCGTTCGCCGTTCCAGACTTCGGGACTGCGTTTCGGTACGCCGGCAATCACCACCCGCGGCCTGAAGGAGGACAAGATGGACGCTATCGTGGCGCTGATCGACCGTGTGCTTTCGGATTACGAAAATCCCGATACGATTGCCGCAGTCAAGGCTGAGGTCAATGCGATGATGGCGCAGTACCCGCTCTTTGCCTGGTAATCGTAAGACAGAGTTTACGCCCGTGCGGGTGCCGTCATATCAAGCGGCACGGCACGGGTGTTCTGCACTTTCGGCACCGATGATGGAAAACGATGGATTCTTGTTCCGGTGGTGCGGATGCGGTGAGATCGTGGGCTGATTGCCTGCACAGCCCGCAGGGATTGGCTGTGGCGGACGCCGGGTGATGTTCGGACTGTCAGGAACGATAGGGAATATAAGGGTGTAACATTTAACAGATATAATGGCCATGAACGAGATAATAGCTTTCCTCGAAGAGTTGAGGATGCACAACGACAAGGTTTGGTTCGATGCCAACCGTGCGCGGTACAACGCTTTGCGAGACCGTTTCTGTCGGTTTGTAGACGGATTGATTTCGGGTGTCGGGACATTCGATGCTTCGGTGCGGGGGCTGTCGGCGCGGGAGTGCGTCTTCAGGATTAACCGCGATATCCGTTTCTCCCCGAACAAGGCCCCCTACAAGACCAACATGGGTGCTTTTATCGCCCCGCACGGAAAGAAGGGCGGTTATGCCGGATACTATTTCCATCTGGAGCCGGTCGGCGGCGAGATGATCGGGGGCAGCATATTGGCTTCGGGAATAGTCTGCATACCGCCGGTGGTGTTGCGGAGCCTGCGCGACGAGATCTTCGACAACGGCGACGAGATGGTGGCTGCGATCTGCCGGGCAAAGGGCTTCACCCTCGACCGAAGCGAATCGCTGAGCCGTACCCCGAAGGGTTTCCCGACAGGCTCGCCGCACGACGATCTGTTGCGGCTGAAGAACCTTTGCCTCGACATGCCGATTCCGACGGAGCTGCTGGATGACGAGATCCGGTTGTCGGAGTGGGCGATCGAACGGTTCAGGTCGACATACGGGTTCATCGCACAGCTGAACCGTGCCGTACAATACGCCTTCGAGGAGATGATGTAGTGGCAGTGGATGGCTGCGGAAGGCCAGAGACCTTTAGCAATATGGATTGTCACCGCTGACGACGGAGTCAACCGAGTTTTTGCATTTTGTATTGATATGAACTACGCGTCAGCCTATACAAATCGACAGTTGTCCAGATGATTATATTGGATCGTATAACTTCAAAAACCAACCTAAAATGAAACAAACCTTAATTGATTCGATTGCCATGTTGTTGAGGCATCGGGTTGCCGCAAGGTGCGGGAAATGGCTCGTCGCAGTGGCCATGACAATGCTTGGTGTGAATGCCTATTGTGCCGGACCGGAGTGGGTATGGCCCATTGAAGGCCGTAATGCCGGTGAAGATATCCTTTATTCTCCGCAGCAGTATATCGGCGAGGAGCGCAACTTCGGCGACCTGTTCATCGGCGGCGAGATCGGAGACAGTGTCGTTTGTCCGGTGGACGGTACGCTGTCGGGTATCTTTGTGGGCTATATGTTCACGCTGACATATTCGGCGACATACGGTTACGATGCCGCTCGGCCGATGTCGGAACAGGTCGGGGAGATTGCGGCCAAAGCGCCCCAAACAGTCGACAAACGGTCGATTACAGGTACTGTCGGGATTCGGACCGACGACGGTCGGGTGGTGTATCTGTCGGGTATCATGCTGAACGAAGGTTTCAAGACCGGACAGAGGATCGTGCGCGGCCAGAGGCTCGGGACGCTGCACTACAGTTATCATGCAATCAACTCCCCGTCGTTGAAGATCGCCGTCTCTTCCCCGAAAGGGCAAAGCGATGATCCCATGACGCCGTTCGGTTTGCGGACAACATTTGTCCCGCCCGCCAAACGTGTCGTAAAGCAACAGCTGACCGAAGAGGAGGCGATCCAGGACTTCAATACCATAATGAACGTATTGAAGGAGGCCTATCCGTCGCTCGACGATGCCGTGTCGCCGGAGGAGTTGGCCGCATTCGAAGCCGGTTTCATCGATTCGCTGCGCGGTGGGATATCACGGAATAATTTCTACTACCAGCTTTACAGACTGCAGGCCAAGGTGCATGACTCGCATTTCTTGCTGTACCCGAATGAACAAGGTAGTGACAACCAGTATATGCCGCGGGTATTCTTCGGATGGTTCGGCGACAGCTGCATAGTCACGATGACCAAGCGCGACAATGCCGATCTGGTAGGCCGGCGTATCGTCAGTGTCGACGACCTGCCGGTAGATTCGGTCAAGCAGCTGAAAACAGGAACTATCGGCGGATACGACGGCCGAATAGAGAGCGTGATCGATCAGGAACTGGCCATATTCGGGACAAGGCTCAGCGCCGACAATGACCTGGCCCGTCAGAAGATCGAGTTTGCGGATGGAGAGGTGCGCTCGTTCACCGGTTTCCGATCGAACGGCAATCCGGCCGATTTTACCAATGCCTATATCGGATATTTGAGAGCCAATATCTACTATCCCGACATGTATCGGCTGCGCATGATCGATGATTCGACAGCCTATGTCGGAATCTCGTCATTCTCGCTCAATGAGACGCAGACCGACGAGATTGTCGGCTTTATCGATTCAGTCTCCATGGTGCCCAATCTGATTGTCGACCTGCGTAACAACCGAGGCGGAGATGTCGAGGTTCTCGGGCGGATACTCTCCTGCCTGCTCAACGAGCCGGGCCGCAACAAGGGCGCCGAATGCATGGTGACAAAACAGGGAAACTTCGAATCGTTTGCCGGCTGCTGCCTGAACTATACGGAGGATATGGAGATATTTCCGGAGTACCGGCCGGTCGAAGGGCGCGAAGGCTTCTTCACGACTGAATACAACGATAGCTTCATGCCCGATTCGACGGTGCAGTACCGCGGGCGGATATATGTGCTGACGAACGCTTCATCCTGCTCGGCCGCGACGATCTTCCCGGCCGCGATCGTGCGAAACCACCGCGGTGTGGTTGTCGGCCGTGAAACAGGAACCACATATCACTACATGACCGCATTGAAATTTGCCGATATCGTCTTGCCGAATTCGGGTTTCCAGTTCAAGGTGCCGCTGGTGAGGTGTATTTACGATACCACCAGCAACGACCGTATACCGTACGGCCGGGGAGTGCTGCCGGATTATCCGGTCGACCTTACATATGAGGAGGCTTACAGCCGTCCCGATTCGATACTGAACTATGCCCTGCAATTGATTGACGAGGGGCGCTACTTTACCGGCGACGATCCGTTTGCGGCCAACGATGCACCGGTTGGGGGGCGACGTTCGCGGTTAGCCGGGTATATCGCAATCGGATGTGCGCTATTGGCTGCGGTCCTTTTTCTGTCGCGGCGGCCGAAAAAGAGGTAGTCCAAGACGGATTGCCGCTTTCAGCATCCGTACCTGCAGCCCGGCTGAGAGGATGATACTGCCGGTATGGCATGCAGACCGAGAGGTAGCTCTGCGGATTATTGTATAATTGTCCCGAACCCGGCCGCAAACGGCGCTGTAAACAAATAGGCAGGTTGCCGTAACAACCTGCCTATTTGTTTTTGTGAATGCTGCGGCTAAGCGTTCTATTTCGCTGCGGCAAAATGTTTGTAGAACAGGACGATGGTCTCTATTCCACGATTGAAATTCTCTACGCCGTAACTTTCGTTGGGCGAGTGGATTGCATCGCGGTCGAGACCGAAACCCATCAGAATCGACTTTACGCCGAGCGTAGTTTCGAATTCGCTGATGATCGGAATCGACCCGCCCGAATAGTAGGGCAGAGGCTTCTTGCCGAAGGTATCTTCGATGGCCTTTGCGGCAGCCTGGTATGCCGGCAGGTCGGTCGGCGATACATACGGCGTGCCGCCATGCTGCAGGGTGACCTTTACCTTGACACTCTTGGGAGCGATCGCCTTGAAGTGCTTCTCGAACAGCTTGCCGATCTTTGCGTAATCCTGATTCGGAACCAGACGCATGGTGATCTTTGCCGAAGCCTTCGACGGAATGATGGTCTTCCCGCCTTCACCGGTATAGCCGCCCCAAATGCCGTTCACATCGAGTGTGGGGCGTACTCCCGTACGTTCGAGAGTCGTGTATCCCGCTTCACCGGCAACATCCCCCACTCCGAGCGAACGTTTGTAGTCCTGTAACGAGAAGGGAATCTTGTTGAAGGCTTTGCGTTCGGCAGGCGTCAACTCGCGCACGTCGTCGTAGAATCCCGGAATCGTTATCCGGCCGTTGTCGTCGATCAGCGATGCAATCATCTTTGCGAGGACATTCGCCGGATTGGCTACCGCACCTCCGTAGATACCCGAATGCAGGTCCTTGTTCGGCCCGGTCACCTCAACCTCAACGGCCGATATTCCGCGCAATCCGCACGTTATCGACGGTTTATCCCAATAGAGCATGCTCGTGTCGGAAACCAGTATCACATCGGCCTTGAGCATTCGACGGTTGGCCCGACACCATTTGGTGAGGCTTTGCGATCCGATCTCCTCCTCGCCTTCGAGCATGAACTTGACGTTGCAGGGCAGCTCGCCGCTCCGCACCATCGCTTCGAAAGCCTTGACGTGCATGAAGGTCTGACCCTTGTCATCATTTGCTCCGCGTGCCCAGATGCGCCCGTCCTTGATTACCGGCTCGAACGGATCGCTGTTCCACTCGCCGATCGGGTCGACCGG
>URTU01000092.1 GCA_900550925.1 uncultured Alistipes sp.
CATAGGCGGCGGTCTTGGCGTCGTCAACGCCTATATAGCCCTTGGCGCTGGCGGTGCCGGTCTGGTTCACAGTGCTGTCGCTGAGGCCGCGGGAGCTCGCTATGAGGCTGATATCATTCACGGAGAGCGGCGCGAGGGACTCGGCGGTGAGGGTAGCGTCCGCTGCGCAGACCTTGAGGATAAGCTCCGCCTTGCCCTCTGAGATGCCGTACTGCTCCGCGAGGGCCGCGCTCTCGCTGGTGGAGGAAACGGTCTGCGTCAGCACTGAGGCCTCAAAGCCGCCGTCGCCCACGGCGCTGCTGATGAGTGCGCTGACCTGGGCCTGCAAGCTCTCCGCTTTGGCAGCGTCGCCGTTTTCAACGGAAACGAGGATGGAGTTGCGGATGTCGTCCAGATAGCCGTTCACCAGCATGGAGCCTATGAGTGCGTTCACCGTGACGTCAAGATTCGCTCCCGCGAAGTCCATGTCGCCTATGACGGTCTTGGCGTCCTCATTGAGGGGCTGAACCTCCAGGACCTTGTCATTTTTGTCCATGACTATGTTGAGGCTGGGGTTCACGTCCAGGGTGATAACGCTGGCTATGGCCGCGCCGGGCTCGGCGGCGCCGTAATTGAGACCGATATATCCCCCTATGCAGACGAGCACGATGGCGGCTGCGACGGCCAGGGGCAAAAAGCGGTTTTTCTTCTTTTTTACTTCGTTCATCGTTATTACATTTCCTTTCCGGGCTTCGCAGGCTTCGAGGATGCCGGAGAGCTGGTCCGGTGCCGTGTGCTCGGCAAGGCGGCGAATGCGCTTTTCAATCTTCTCGTTATCCATCATTCCGCCTCCTCTGCTGCTTTTCCGAGTTTTTTCATGGCGCGGTGGTACTTCGACAAGACCGTGGGCAGGGCCAGCTCGAGCATATCCGCTATTTCGCGGTGCTTGAGGCCGCCCAGCGCGTGGAGCGAGACTATCTGACGTTCCTCATCCGATAGCGTCTCCAGCAGCGCCCGCAAGGTCAGGAGATCCTCCTGCGAGAAGTCCGGCCTGTCGGAGAACTGCTCCTGCCAGTCCTCCGGCGTCATGGCCACGGTGCGGCGGCGCTCACGCAGGAGCTGCAGCGCCTCGTTCCGCGCTATGGTCATGAGCCAGGCCATCGGTTTGCCCTGCGACCTGTACTGCGGGGCCGACTGGTACGCCTTTACAAAGGTCTCCTGTACCGCGTCCTCCGCGTCCTGTGCGTTCTTGAGAAGGAAGAGCGAAAAACCGTAGAGCGCCGCGTGAGTGAGTTCGTACACCTCGGCAAGCGCCCCGGTGTCTCCGTTTGCCATCACGGCAATGCTCCTGTCTATGCGTTCCGTCTCCGCCGCCGTCAGCGGCGAGCCAAGGGCTGTCAGTATGAGCAGCATGGCTTCCTCCCGTTCTGCCATAACAATGCATGGCGAAATCGTTTTATTGCACGCCCGGAAAAAATTTTTTCTAAGCGGATTATAGCACCAATTCTTCGGACGGGCAATCATCGACAGGTGCAAAAGTTCGTGTTAAAATGAGGCCAAAGATCAAATTCAGGAGGCAGATCAGACATGGAGCATCTTGGAATTAAGGTAGACATTAAAAACATCCCCGAACTGGACAAGAACTATATCCCCCTGCACAAGTTCAACGCCGCTTTCCTCGAGGGCGCAAAAAAGCCCCTCGGCATAGCCGTCGAGCGGGATCAGACGGTTGTAGATGCGGTAGATCGTGTCACCGCGCATCTCCACTTCGGTCGCCCCGATATATTTGAGCGATTTGCCGGTCTGGGTGATCATTGTATGGCCGTAGGTTTTGCCTTTGGGGACTACGGTGTGGGTGTGCCCGCCGATGATGAGGTCATAGCCCGGCGCACGGTCGACCAGCAGCGTATCCATGTCCGAGCCGATGTGGGTAATGGCTACCAGCAGGTCGCACTGGTCGGCCAGAGACTGGTATTCGGCCGCCGTCTCGAACGGTGACGGGAATGTCAGCCCTTCGAAGTTGACCTCCTTGCCGTCGGGGTGTCCGTTTGCGAAGTTGGTCACCAGTCCGACGAAGCCGACGCGGATGCCGCCGCATTCGACAATCTCCGTGGGATCGAGGTGCAGGTATGGCGTCGAACTCGACATGTTGGCGCATATGACGTCGAAATCGGCCTGTTCGATTCGCTGGTCGAGCAGCTGCTGGCCGTGGTC
Source organism: uncultured Alistipes sp. (assembly GCA_900550925.1). Classification (GTDB taxonomy): domain Bacteria; phylum Bacteroidota; class Bacteroidia; order Bacteroidales; family Rikenellaceae; genus Alistipes. The sequence continues at coordinate 2,194 of URTU01000092.1, forward strand.
GAACTCATGGTTTCCGAGCGTGGCCACGTCGTAGTCGAGCAGGTTCATGAGGTCGATGACGGGGCGGCACTTCTCGGGGGCGTGGTCGACGTATGCATTTCCGGTCCAGCGGTCGCCGGCATCGACCAGAATCACCTCGGCCGTATCGCGGCACATCTCGACGGCCGTGGCCAGCCGCGGGAAGTTCTGTATGGCGGCATGTATGTCGTTGGTCGACAGGATGACTATCTTGCGTGGGGTGTCGCTGCGGCTGCAGGCGCTCAAAACAACCAGCGGTAACAATAAGACGGCAAAGAGTAAACGTTTCATAACTAAAAAGGTGTTTTTATCTATCAAAAATACCGATTTTTTTTAAAACGGTAGTTAAATTGATTTTTTTTCTGCAATTTTGTAGCGAGTGCAATTCAATCAGCATCTATGGTTTCAGTCATCAAGATAATATGCGAAAACTGTGGCAGCGAACTGTTGGTCAACATGGGGACCTCGCTGTCGGAAGTTATTGACATGTTGGCTCTTAAGAACGACCATCCGTTTCTGGCCGCATATGTCAACAACCGTGTCAAGGAGCTCAGTTACAAGATCTATACTCCGATCTCGATACGATTCATCGATATAACCCACTTCGAGGGGACGCGCGTCTATCAGCGGACCCTGTTCTTTATCATGCAGAAGGCCGTCCACGACCTCTATCCCGATGCCGCATTCAGTATCAAGCATTCCGTCTCGAAGGGTTTCTACTGCGAGATCGCCGGCCATGACCAGCTCTCGGCCGACGAAGTGGAGTGCATCAAGGCTCGGATGGACGATATCATAGATCAGGATATTCCGATCGTCCGCGAACGGGTGCTGTCGAGCGAGGCCGAAGAGATCTATGCCCAGTTGGGGTTTGAGGACAAGATAGCACTGCTCCATACCCGCCCGCGCATGTATGTCGATATCTACCGGATGGCCGACATGGCAGGTTATTTCTACGGGGCGCTGGCTCCTTCGACCTCCTACATCCACCTGTTCGACATCCGTCCATACTATAACGGCCTGCACCTTGCCGTGCCGCGCCGCACCGATCCCGACAAGCTCGAAAACATCGTCCCGCAGGACAAGATGTTCGACATCTTCAAGGAGTATAAGGAGTGGGTGAGCGTCATGGGTGTCTCGAACATCGGCTCGCTCAACGGAAAGATCCTGGCCGGCGAAAGCAGCGACCTGATAAAGGTTGCCGAGGCGTTCCACGAAAAGAAACTCGCCGGTATAGCCGACTCGATCTACGAGGCCAATGTCGAGCGCGGTGCACGAATAGTGCTGATCTCGGGTCCCTCGTCGAGCGGCAAGACCACATTCGCAAAACGTCTGGGAATCGAATTGCGGATTCTCGGGCTGCGGCCGGTCATGGTGTCGCTGGACGACTACTTCGTCGACCGCGAGAATACCCCCCGCGACGAGAAGGGTGATTACGACTACGAAGCTCTCGAAGCCATCGACCTCCAGCTCTTCAATACCCAGCTGCAGCAGCTGATGAACGGCGAGAGCGTAACCATACCGCGTTACGACTTTATTTCGGGTACGCGGCAGTGGCACTCCGAACCGTTGCAGCTCGACGAGCGTTCGATACTCGTTATCGAGGGCATCCACGGCCTCAACCCGCAGCTCACCTCCTCGATCGATGACCGGTTGAAGTTCCGGATCTACATATCGGCGCTGACGTCGATCTCGATGGACGACCTGTCGCGGATACCGACTACCGACAACCGTCTGCTGCGCCGCATCACGCGCGACTACTATACGCGCGGTTCGAATGCCGAGGCCTCGCTCAAGCGTTGGGGCAGCGTCCGCCGCGGCGAGGACAAATATATATTCCCCTATCAGGAGAATGCCGATGTGATGTTCAACAGTTCGCTGTTCTATGAGATATCGGTTTTGCGGCAGTATGTCGAACCGATGCTGCGCGAGGTGCCCGACGTGGTGCCCGAATATGCCGAGGCGCGGCGGTTGTTGAAGTTCCTCGACAACTTCACGCAGATACCCTCCGACGAGATCCCTCCCACATCGATATTGCGGGAGTTCATCGGCGGCAGCAGTTTCAAGTACTGAAACGTGAAAACAGAGATCTGCGGCCGGCCGCCTGAAACCATTTAACCCGATGGCGCCGTAACCGGTCCGGGATGCTCGATGACTACTGATTATTCACACACTATACGACACTCCATTAAAAACGTTTACCACACATGACAGTCAACAGGGATTTGCGGCGGATTCAGTTGCTGACGAGTTTTCTGGATACCTTTTCGGTGCACGGCCTCGACCGTACGACCATGCGCGATCTGATTCAGGAGTCCGGAATAAGTTCGTCGTTTATTTACGAGATGTTCGAGGGGCGCGAGCAGATGATCATCGAATGCGTACGGTTCTACTATTACAAGAAAATGATCGACCCGTACGACGCCCTGATCGACGACCCGAATCTGTCGATCCCCGAAATAATCGACGGCATAGTGGCTATCGTCAAGCAGAATGTCCGCTACCACAGGTTTCTGCTCCAGGTGCTGCTGCATCCGGTCTACCACGATGACTGTCTGGACGTGATCACCCATTTCGAGGAGTTCCTGCTGAGGGTGAGCGACCGGTTTGCCGAAAAGAGCGGTGTCGATCCCGACTCGTCGTATCTGGCCGTGATATCGATGGAGTCGATCGTGCATGCCTACACCATCATGCATGATGAAAAACTGTTCGATGTCCAGATCGAACGGCTCAAGCGCTTCTGGCAGCGAAGCATCTCCGGCGAAACGACATGCATGACACTGGAGAAGGTAAGCGGGTTGAGGGAGCGGTGATGTGTTTCGGCACCTGACGAGTTGAAAATGTTGAAACAACATATAACACAAATACAAAATACATTATAATGTCATTCGATAAGTTTGCTTCGCGGCATATCGGACCCGATGCCGCACAGTTGCGTGAAATGCTAGACGTGATAGGCGTCAAGAGCAAGGAAGAGCTCATCTCACAGGTCATCCCGCAGTCGATCCGGCTGCGCCGGCCCCTGGCTTTGCCGAAGGAGGGTATGGATGAGTATCACTTCGAAGAGTTGATCCGTTCGCTGGCCGAAAAGAACCACCCCCTGCGGTCGTTCATCGGCATGGGATATTATCCTGCGGCGGTGCCGGCGGTAATCACCCGGAACGTATTCGAGAATCCGTCGTGGTACACCTCCTACACCCCCTATCAGGCTGAAATATCGCAGGGCCGCCTCGAGGCGCTGCTCAATTTCCAGACGGCGGTCATTTCGCTGACGGCGATGGAGATCGGAAACTGTTCGCTGCTGGACGAGGCGACGGCCGCAGCCGAAGCCATGCTGATGATGTTCGCCCTGCGTTCGCGCGAGGCCGTAAAGGCCGGCCGGAACGTACTGTTCGTCGACGAGAACATCTTCCCGCAGACCTTCGACGTGCTGCTGACGCGAAGCGAACCGTTCGGAATCGAGATCGTGCGTGACAGTTACGATACTTACGAATTCTCGGGCCGTGAGTTCGGTGCCATCATACAGTATCCGGCTGCCGACGGTGCCGTACGCGATTATGAGGATTTCGTGGCGGCGGCGCATGCCGGCGGGGCCCTGGTGACGGCTGTCTGCGACCTGTTGTCGCTGGTGCTGCTGAAGGCCCCGGGAGAGTGGGGCGCCGATATCGCTGTCGGAGGTACGCAGCGTATGGGAACCCCGATGGGCTTCGGTGGTCCGAATGCCGGTTATATGGCTACGCGCGAGGCGTTCAAGCGGCATATGCCCGGACGCATCATCGGCGTGAGCGTCGACCGCCTGGGAAACAAGGCCCTGCGTATGGCGCTGCAGATGCGCGAACAGCACATCAAGCGTGAGCGTGCGACCTCGAATATCTGTACCGCTTCGGCGCTGATGGCCTCGATGGTCGGTTTCTATGCCGTCTACCACGGCAGCGAGGGTCTGCACCGCATTGCCGAGCATGTCCATTCGGCGGCGGCGACCGTCGCCGAGGCGATTGCAGCTTTGGGATTCACGCTGAAAAACAATGAATTTTTCGATACCGTCGAGGTTGTCGATGCCGATGCCGCGGTGGTACAGTCGATAGCTCTGGAGAGGGGTGTCAACTTCTTCTACCCGGTGACGGGCGGTGTGCGGATGAGTTTCGACGAGGTGACGACCGAAGAAGAGATGGCTCTGGTTGTCGACATCTTCGCCGAGGCAAAGGGCCGAAAGGGACACAAGACGAAACTGCGTCCGGCCGAAAAGCACTATCCTGTCTCGCTGGCCCGCAAGAGTGCCATCCTTCAGGAGCCGGTCTTCAACCGATACCGTAACGAAAGCGACCTGATGCGTTATATCAAGCGTCTGGAACACCGCGACATATCGTTGGCTGACAGTATGATTCCGCTCGGGTCGTGCACCATGAAGCTGAATTCGGCGGCATTGATGCTTCCGTTGAGCCTGTCGGGATTTGCCGATGTGCACCCCTTCACTCCGATCGACCAGGTCGAGGGTTACCGCATCCTGATCGAGGAGCTGGAACACGATCTGGCCGTAATAACCGGTTTCGAAGCATGTTCGCTGCAGCCCAACTCGGGTGCTGCGGGCGAGTATGCCGGCCTGATGGTGATCCGCGCCTACCACCAGAGCCGCGGACAGGGATACCGAAACGTCGTGCTGATACCGGCCTCGGCGCACGGGACAAACCCGGCTTCGGCTGCGATGGCCGGCATGCGGATCGTGACGGTGGCATGTGATGCCCACGGAAATATCGACGTTGAGGACCTCAAGGCCAAGGCAGAACAATATTCGAGCGAGCTGTGCGGCCTGATGGTGACCTATCCCTCTACGCACGGCGTCTTCGAGAGCCGCATCCGCGAG
>URTU01000093.1 GCA_900550925.1 uncultured Alistipes sp.
GTAGACCGCATCGCTCAGATTGACGGTCATCGTCTGCGGGTTGAAGTGGTCGGTGAGGTGCCCGCCGACATGCGTGACCTTCACGTTGTGGATGTTGTTGTCGCGCAGCATCTTCTCGGCGACCTCGGCGCCCGTGAGTCCGCCGGGGAACTGCACGCGCGAGTATTTGCGGAAGACCGACTGCAGACGGGCCTGCACGAGGTATCCGGCGATGCCGATGACGATGATGAGCACGAACATGCCCATCGTGGCGGCGTCGTACCGCGACGCTACGGGCTCCGTGGTGTAATAACCGCTTTGGAGCAGGTTGAAAATCAGCAGCATAATTTTTCAATTTCAGTGTCTGCGCTTCGATTCTTCCGGACATATTCGGCCCCGGATTTCGAAGACGGACAGGGTTGTTATTTCGTATTCCGGCAGGTGTAGTATGCACCGGCCTGTTGAGCCGGCATCAGTACTATATCATTAACGTTCATGTGGGCCGGTAATTGTACGATCCAGGCGATCGTTTCCGCAATATCCGCGCCGGTCAAAGGTTCGACGCCGGTATAGGTCTTGTCGGCTCGCTCTTGATCGCCGTGGAAACGCACCAGCGAAAATTCGGTTTCGACCATGCCCGGACGGATCTCCGTGACCTTGATGCGGTGGCTCAGCAGGTCGGCACGCATGGCTTGCGAAATGGCGTGTACGGCGTGTTTCGACGCGCAATATACGGCGCCGTTTTCGTAAGGCTCGGTTCCGGCGATCGATCCGATGTTGATTACGTGTCCCCCGCCTGCGGCGATCATTTTGGGTGTGATGATGCGGGTGACGTAGAGCAGTCCCTTGACGTTCGTGTCGATCATGGCGTCCCAGTCGCGCGTGTCGCCCCGGTCGATGTGCTCGAGCCCGGCGGCCAGTCCGGCATTGTTGACCAGCAGGTCTATCGGCCGCTCTTCGGGCAGCGAGCCGAACATCTCTTCGCACCGGCTGTTGTCGCGGATGTCGAAACATAATGTCCGCACCTCGGCGCCGAACTCTGCGGCAATCGAATCGGCGGTTTGCTGCAGGCGGTCGCCGCGACGTCCCGTCACTACCAGGTCATAACCGATCGATGCCAATTTGCGTGCCGTAGCCTGTCCGATTCCCGACGTGGCACCTGTAACGATTGCAAGTTTTTTCATGTCGTATTGCGTTTGTGAAAGACAAATGTACTAATTGTGCCGCAGTTTTGCAAGCGTGCTGCCCCATATTCGCATCGTCGTGCGGAGGTTGTCCGAGGAGGCGTTGTCGGGGTGATGTGTGGACGCTGAGGGATGAATTGTGACGACAGTTTGCATGTTTCTCGTTTTTTTGCATATCTTTGTACGATTACAAAGTGTTTATCGATGAACGGCAAGAGGGTTTCGATATTGATAATCGCGCTGGTAGTTGTCGACCAGCTGCTCAAGATATGGGTCAAGACACACATGACCATAGGTGAATCGATCGTGGTATTTCCCGACTGGTTCCAACTGCGGTTCGTCGAGAATCCCGGCTTTGCGTTCGGCATGGAGCTGGGGTGGTCCTGGGGCAAACTCTTTCTGAGCCTGTTCCGGATCGTGCTGGCGGTGGCCGTGGGGTGGTATATCGTCCACCTGCTCAAAAGCAAGGCCCCGAAGGGTGTTGTTGTGGCATTTGCAATGGTCATGGCTGGTGCCGTGGGCAACCTTCTCGACGGAGCTTTCTACGGGCTGCTCTTCTCGGCGTCGACACCCGACACGGTGGCCGCATTCGGCGGGCATTACGCCGGATTCCTCCACGGACGCGTCGTCGACATGTTCTACTTCCCGCTCTTCCGCTGGGACAACGTCCCCGGATGGCTCTCCTTCCTTTTCGATGGCGAAAACTATTTCTTCGGGCCGATATTCAATCTGGCCGATTCATATATCACGGTGGCGGTACTCTATCTTATTATTTTCCAGTACAAGTATTTCAACCGCTGATCTTTCAGCTGTCTGCCTGCAATATCTGCAGCATTTGGCAATCAAAACATAAAAACATATATTTGCGAACTACGAACCGAAAACCATTAAAATATATTTTAAATTTATGAAGTGGAGATTTTTACTTTTGACATGTGTCATGGCGGTGATGGCGGCTTGTTCCGAGGCACCGGTCGATGAGCAGATGAACATCGACGGCTCGACGCCTTCGCAGATGCTGACACAGAAACCAGTAGTGCTGTTCAGCGCCAACTATGCCGTACCGGGCGAGATACTCGTGAAGTTCCGTTCGACGACCGGCGATGCGCTGCCCGAGGCTGCAACCATGAATAGTGACGGGTTGAGCCTGGGTGTTGAGAACATGGACAACTTCCTGGCCGAAATCGGAGCCAGCAGCATGGAACGTCTTTTCCCGAATGCCGGACGCTTCGAGGCGCGTACCCGCAAGGCCGGTCTGCATTTGTGGTACAGGATAGTTTTCGACAAGTCGCTGCCGATGGCGCAGATCGGAAACAAACTCGCGACGATGCCCGAGCTGGCCGTAGTCGAGTATGTGCAGGAGGTTAAAAGTATCGACGGCGATCAGATTCCTGTTGAGGCAGAGCCGCAAGTTTCGGCATCGACCTCATCGATCGAATATCCGTTCAATGACCCGATGCTCGATCTGCAGTGGCACTATCAGAACGACGGAAGCCTGATCTCGAAGGCTGTTGCCGGCGCCGATGTTAATGCGGTAACGGCATGGCAGCGTGAGAAGGGTTCGCGCGATGTGATCGTTGCGGTTATCGACGGTGCGGTGGATTATGACCACGAAGACCTCAATGACAACATGTGGTTCAACGAGGCCGAAGTGAACGGTACGCCCGGTGTCGATGATGACGGCAACGGTTATGTGGACGACTATTTCGGCTACGACTTCTGCAACAGCACGGGCGGTTATTTCAGCGCCGATGACCACGGAACGCACGTTGCCGGAACGATTGCGGCCGTAAACAACAACGGTATCGGCGTCAGTGGTGTAGCGGGCGGTTCGGGTTCGAACGACGGTGTGCGCATCATGAGCCTGCGTATGTTTGATGGTGACAACAGTGCGTCGACCTACAATGTTGCCCGTGCATTCAAGTATGGGGCCGACAACGGTGCCGTAATCTGCCAGAACAGTTGGGGTTATACATCTCCGTTCTCGGAGAGTTATTGGAACAGTGTTTTCTCGTCGCTGAAAGAGGCAATGTATTATTTCATTGACTATGCCGGCATGAATGAGGATGCTACGGTTCAGGAAGGACCGATGGCCGGTGGCCTTGTGGTCTTCTCGGCCGGCAATGAGGGACACCGTGAGGGTGATGCAACGTTCTTCCCCGGAGCTGACGAGGGCGTTGTGGCGGTTGCTTCGATGGGTATCGACTATAAACCTGCATACTATACCTGTTATGGTACCTGGGTGGATGTGACGGCCCCGGGCGGTGATGATTACTTTACGGGATCTACCGGCCAGGGTTCGGTGCTCAGTACGCTTCCCAACAACAAGTACGGTTACATGGAGGGAACGTCGATGGCTTGTCCGCATGTGTCGGGTATAGCTGCCCTGGCAATATCGTATGCCGAACATCGCGGTGTGGAGTTGAAAGCGGCGGACCTGAAGCGAATGGTCATCGAATCGACTCACAACTTCGATGCGTATATGGTCGGCAACAAGGCTGCAACCGTATATGATGAGTATGGCAACACATTCACGTTCAATCTGAATATGGCGGATTATCGCGGCAAGATGGGCTCGGGGTATGTTGATGCGGCGATGCTGCTCGACCAGATCGAGGGGATTGTGACTGTTCCGGAAGACCATGTCGATCCGGCAGCGATCAGCGGCTTCGAACAGACCGGCGCGAGCGTTTCGACGGCTACGATCGAATGGCAGGTGACGGCCGACTATGTTGGCGATCCCGTCAAACTGTATAACGTATACTGGAGCGAGGAGCCGCTGCAATATGCAAGCAACGGCGCCGTGCAGAATGCTGCGGTCAAAGTCCAGAGCGTTAAGGTTGAGGACAAGGGTGTAGGTGAAACGCTCTCATGTACGATGAGTTTGCTGCAGCCCCAGACGACATATTATGTTGGTGTTGTCGCCGTCGACCAGTGGAACGGGGAGTCGGAACCCTATACGGGTACGGTGGTAACCTCCGACCGCGAACTCCCGGCCAAGATTACCGATGTGACCGTTTCGAACATCGAATACACGTCGTTTGTGGTTAAATGGACCGCTACGGCCGACTGCATCGGATCGATGATCCCGCGCTACAAGGTTATGTACAGCACCTCGTCCGACATGTCGGGGGCCAAGAGTGCGCTGGTAACGGGCCGTTCGGTAGGATCGGCTATGAGCACCACGATCAAGGGTCTGACTCACAATACGAAATATTATGTGGATGTGATAGCCATAGACCAGTGGTCGCAGGAGTCTGAACCGGCCCGCATCGAGGTTAAGACCAAGGAGAATCTGCCGCCGGTGATTACGGCCGTGAACGGAACGTCGCTTGTTACACAGTACTGGAGCCGCGGATCGCTCGAATTTACGGTTGAGGAGCCCAACGGCGATGAGTGGAGTGCTGAGATAGCAAACGATGAGGCGGGATTGCTGACCCTGACCCGTGACGGCAACAAGCTGACCGTAACGCTTGTGGGCAACCGGCAGAATGTCAATCGCGACTATGCGGCCCAGCTGGTGGTAACGGATGCTGTCGGCATGTCGGCCGAACCGGTTGACCTGACCTACCGCATTATAGGCAATGTGGCTCCGGTAGCAAGAGAGATTGAAGATATATATATGGGCGCTACGGGCGTATCGCAGAACATCGACCTGAGTATCTATTTCAGCGACGAGAACGGCGAGACGCTGTCGTATGAGGTTACGGTAAACGGATCGTCGGTAAAGACCTCGGTAGACGGCAATACGCTGGTGGTGACGGGTTCGAAATTCGGACTGTCGACCGTTACGGTGGTGGCCACCGACGCTGCGGGCGATACGGCCCGGACCTCGTTCCAGGTTATGGTGCGCGACAACAGCAAGGAGGTCGAGATCTATCCCAACCCGGTCTACAACGACATGAATATCCGCATGGGCCAGAGTGTCAAGGGTACGATCAGTGTTAAGATGTATGGTTCGTCGGGTTCGCTGGCCCTTGAGACTACCGCTACGATCGAGCCGTTCTCTCCGGCGAAGATAGATGTTTCGTCGCTGGGCGCAGGCAGCTATGTTGTCGAGGTTGAGTACAACGGAACGGTCTACAAGAGCAACATTGTTAAAAAGTAAAACAGGATTCGCAATATGAAAAAGATAGTTTTATTGGCGGCATCGGTATTGTGCCTTACGGCAGCCGCGAACGCACAGGAAGCGGCATCGTTCCTCGATGTCACAGGCGATACCCGTAGCGCGGCTATGGGCGAGATCTCGACGGCGATGGAGGCGAGCGCCTTCTCGATATTCGACAATGCAGCGGCGGCCCCGCTCTCGTCGAAGAAGTTCCAGGTAGGTGCATACTACTCGCCGTGGGCCAAGGAGCTCACCAAGGGACTCGACAAGAACAATTCGTTGCTGGGCGTAGGTCTCTATTATACTATAGGAGAGAAGCACTCGATACTTGCGGGCGTACGCTACATGTCGATGCCCGAGAGCGCTGGTTATGACGACCAGGGCAACCCGACCGGCGCAAGCCTCAAACCGAGTGACATGTCGATCGATCTGGGCTATGCAATCCGCGCAACGAAGAACCTGGGCGTATCGCTGACGGCCCACTACATCTCGTCGAAGATCGACAACGACACCAAAGCGGGTGCCGTAGCCTTCGATCTGGGATTGTTCTATCGTCTGGGGCTGGGCAAGAAGTCGAATCTGGATCTTGCGTTCCGTGCAGCCAACTTCGGCACGAAACTCGAGTTTGACGGTGTCGGCAGCAACCTGCCGGGCAAGGTGAGTGTCGGCGGTGTATACTCGACGATGTTCGGCGACGTACACTCGTTCAAGGCCGGTATCGACCTGGGCTACAAGGTTATGGGCGACAAGTTCTTCACCGGAGGTGCCGGACTGGAGTACATGGCGTTCAATACGATTGCCGTACGTGCGGGCTACCACTTCAGCGACAACAAGGCGTTCAATTACGCAACGGTTGGAGCCGGAGTGCGTGTGATCGATATGCTGCAGGCCGATTTCGCATATCTTCTGGGCGGCGACAACTGCCCGCTGAAGGGGACCTATCGCGTTGGATTGAGCGTGCGGTTCTAAACAGAGGAGCGTAATTATGGAGGCCCGTCTCACGATTGTGGGACGGGCCTTCTGCGTGGAAGATGGATTCGTATTGCGAGGTCAGGCGCAGCAAGCAGGTTAGGTGTGCGGCCGGGAGGCGTATTTGCGCTGAATGCGGCATGAAATGAGTTGCTGGCTAATTTGGCGATCATCAGGCAGATAGGCTGGAGGCGAAAAAATATTTTAAAAAAAGTTTAAAAAAGATTTGGAAATGTAAATCGAATTGGGTTATCTTTGCACCCGCAAAACAGAAGAACACGGCTTTGCAACATAGACCCGAACGGGGATGCGGCCTGAAACGACGGCTTGGCTGAATCGGCGGGACGAGTTGATAAAAAGAGGCGGTTCAAAAAATTTTGCAAAAGTTCTTGATAAAAATTTTGCAACTCGAAAAATTTGCATTATCTTTGCAATCCCTTTCGCTCCCAAAGTTGCGGTTTATGGCCGCAGGGTGCAACGGAAGGAGAGACGAGTTTTGAGAGTTTTTTCAAACAAGGTTCTTTGAATTACTGTTGATTTTAGAGAGAAATGTAGTATTTATCCATCAATTCCTTTAATTCGAATTCGAATCGAGGACAGGCAGTCAGGACTCTAACAATTTATTTTATATTTCATACAATGGAGAGTTTGATCCTGGCTCAGGATGAACGCTAGCGGCAGGCTTA
>URTU01000094.1 GCA_900550925.1 uncultured Alistipes sp.
ACCAGCATCTGCCCATCACCGAACCGCAGTCGCGGACGCAGGTGGCCACGCTCGAGGCGAATTGCCGCCGCCACGGGATCGAATGTTTCTCGCTGGGCAACCCCAATCACGGAATCGTACACATCGTCGGGCCCCAGCTGGGACTCACGCAGCCCGGGATGACGATCGTCTGCGGCGACAGCCACACCTCGACCCACGGCGCATTGGGAGCCGTTGCATTCGGCATCGGCACCACGGAGGTGGAGATGGTACTGGCAAGCCAGTGCATCATCCAGACCAAACCCAAGAGCATGCGCATAACGATCGACGGCAAGCTGGGCCGCGGTGTCGAAGCCAAAGACCTGATACTCTATGTAATATCGAAACTTACGGCAGCTGGCGGAACGGGATATTTCATCGAGTATGCCGGCGAAGCGATCCGCTCGCTCTCGATGGAGGGGCGCATGACCGTCTGCAACATGAGCATCGAGTGCGGTGCCCGCGGTGGGCTGATCGCCCCCGACCAGACCACGTTCGACTATCTGAAAGGCCGTCCGAGAGCCCCGAAGGGCGAGGCCTGGGACCGTGCCGTCGAACAGTGGAAAACGCTTTACAGCGATCCCGATGCACACTTCGATGCCGAACTGCATTTCGATGCCGCCGACATACAGCCAATGATAACCTACGGCACCAATCCCGGAATGGGAATGGAGATCACAGGAACGATTCCGGCCGACTGCGACCAGAAGGCTCTCGAATACATGGGATTCGCTTCGGGCGAGAAGATGCTGGGCAAACCGGTCGACTATGTCTTCGTGGGGAGTTGCACAAACGGCCGTATCGAAGATCTGCGCCGTTTCACCGAACTGGTTTCCGGTCACCGCAAGGCCGACAATGTCATCGCCTGGATTGTTCCCGGATCGAAGGAGGTCGAGGCGATGGCCCATGCCGAAGGTCTCGACAAACGACTTGCGGAGGCTGGTTTCGAACTGCGTCAGCCGGGCTGTTCGGCCTGCCTGGCCATGAATGCCGACAAGATTCCGGCCGGCAAGTATGCCGTATCGACCTCAAACCGCAACTTCGAGGGTCGGCAGGGCCCCGGCGCACGGACCATGCTGTCGGGAATTGCCGTGGCTGCCGCGGCTGCCGTGACGGGTCGCATAACCGATCCGCGAGAGATTTTCAAACTGTAAACACGCTACGATCATGTCCATACCGAAATTCACAAAACTCGTTTCGCCGGCCGTGGCCATCGAAACCGAGAACATTGATACCGACCAGATAATACCGGCCCGATTCCTCAAGGCCGTCGAACGAAAGGGATTCGGCGACAACCTCTTCTACGACTGGCGCTACGACAAACAGGGCCAGCCGCGTCCCGATTTCCCGCTCAACCGTGCTGACGGCCGTGCGAAGATCCTCGTCGCAGGAGACAACTTCGGTTGCGGCTCCTCGCGCGAACATGCCGCATGGGCGATTTTCGACTACGGCTTCCGGGCTGTGGTATCGAGTTCGTTCGCCGACATATTCCGCAACAACGCCCTAAACATCGGGCTGCTGCCGGTAAAGGTGAGCCGCGAAATGCTCGCCGAGATATTCGCAACGATAAAGGCTGACCCCGATGCACAGTTCGAGATCGACCTCGCCGAAAAACGTATCTCGACCCCCGCAACCGGCCGCAGCGAAACCTTCGAAATCGATGCTTACAAGCAGAAATGCCTGATGAGAGGATTCGACGATGTAGACTTCCTCTGCAGCATATCGGATCAGATAGCCGCTTTCGAGGCGTCGCGGAAGAACTAACCGGTCCCGACATATGAATGCATCTGTCGAAATAATGGACACCACGCTGCGCGACGGTGAACAGACCTCGGGCGTGGCGTTCAATGCCCACGAGAAGCTGTCGATAGCACGGCTGCTTCTCGAGGAGTTGCATGTCAACCGCATCGAGATCGCCTCGGCCCGCGTCTCCAACGGCGAACAGCAGGCCGTCCGACGTATTGCCGACTGGGCCGCCGCAAAGGGTTACACAGACCGTATCGAGGCGCTCGGCTTCATCGACGGCGGAGTTTCGGTCAACTGGCTCTACGAGGCCGGCTGCCGCGTCATCAACCTGCTCTCAAAAGGGTCGCTGAAACATTGCCAGGAGCAGCTGCACCGCACCCCCGAGCAACACATTGCCGACATACGCGATTCGATCGACCGGACCGTCTCGCGCGGGATGAAGGTCAACCTCTATCTCGAGGACTGGTCAAACGGAATGCTCCACTCGCCCGAATATGTCTATACGATGCTCGACGCCCTGTCGGATGCCCCGATCGAGCGTTTCATGTGTCCCGATACGCTCGGAATACTCGACCCGTACGACACCGAACGCTTCTGCCGAGAGCTGATACAGCGATATCCGGGCAAACGGTTCGATTTCCACGCCCACAACGACTACGACCTCGCCGTAGCCAATACTGCAGCCGCCGTGCGGGCCGGATTCTCGGGCGTTCACGTCACCGTCAACGGACTCGGAGAACGTGCCGGCAATGCCCCGCTTTCGAGTACGGTAGCCGTACTGCACGACCGCCTGCACTGCCGCACCACCATCGACGAACAAAACATAAACCGCGTCAGCCGTATCGTCGAGACATACACCGGCATACGCATTCCGGCAAACCGCCCCATCGTCGGCGACAACGTCTTCACGCAGTGTGCGGGCATCCACGCCGACGGTGACAACAAAAGCAACCTCTATTACAACGAACTGCTTCCCGAACGGTTCGGGCGCGTCCGCGAGTATGCCCTGGGCAAGACCTCCGGAAAGGCAAACATACGTAAGAATCTCGAAGCTCTGGGAATAGAACTCGACGAGGAGTCGATGCGCAAGGTGACCGAACGCGTCGTCGAACTGGGCGACAAGAAGGAGCAGGTGACGGCCGAAGACCTGCCATATATCATTGCCGACGTGCTGCGCCACGACCAGATCGAAAATCCGGTCCGGATCCTCAACTACAACCTCTCGCTCTCGCAGGGGCTGCGGCCGGTCGCAACGCTCAAGATCGAGATCAACGGCCATGAGTACGAGCAGACCTCAACCGGCGACGGCCAGTACGATGCCTTCATGCGGGCACTGCGCCAGATCTACAAGCACCAGCTTGGCTGCCGCTTCCCGATGCTGCGCAACTATACCGTCTCGATCCCGCCGGGCGGCCGTACGGATGCCTTCGTGCAGACGATCATCACGTGGGAGCTCGACGGCAAGGAGTTCAAGACCCGCGGTCTCGATGCCGACCAGACCGAGGCGGCAATCAAGGCAACAATAAAAATGCTGAATATAATCGAAACAACACATAAAGACAATGAATGCTAAAATAGCTCTTCTGGCCGGCGACGGCATAGGCCCCGAAATCGTCGGCGAAGCGGTCAAGGTACTCGATGCGGTAGCCGCACGCTTCTCGCACACCTTTACATACGAATCGGCACCGGTCGGCGCCGCAGCAATCGACCTCACCGGCGATCCATATCCCGAATCAACCCACAACGTATGCCTGTCGGCCGACGCCGTACTGTTCGGCGCCATCGGCGACCCAAAATACGACAACGACCCCACGGCCAAGGTACGTCCCGAACAGGGCCTGCTGCGGATGCGCAAATCGCTCGGGCTGTTTGCCAACGTCCGTCCCATATCGCTGTTCGCATCGCTCGTCGACCGCTCTCCTCTCAAACGCGAGGTAGTCGAGGGTACCGACTTCATCTGCCTGCGCGAGTTAACCAGCGGCATCTACTTCGGACGTCCGCAGGGCCGCAGCGAAGATGGTGACCGTGCATTCGATACATGTACCTATACCCGCGAGGAGATCGAACGGATCATCCGGCTCGGATTCAACATGGCCATGGGCCGGCGCAAACAGTTGACCGTGGTCGACAAGGCCAATGTCCTCGAAACCTCACGGCTGTGGCGCGAAACCGCACAGCGAATCGCCCCCGAATACCCCGATGTGAAACTCGAATTCATGTTCGTCGACAACGCCGCCATGCAGATCATCCGGCAGCCGAGCCATTTCGACGTGATCGTCACCGAAAACATGTTCGGCGACATCCTCACCGATGAAGCCAGTGTCATCTGCGGGTCGCTCGGCATGATGCCGTCGGCGTCGCTCGGATCCGAAACTGCGCTTTTCGAACCCATTCACGGCTCCTATCCGCAGGCGGCCGGGAAGAACATCGCAAACCCGATGGCTACGATCCTCTCCGCGGCAATGCTGCTCGAACATCTCGGCCTCAATGAAGAGGGTGCTGCGGTACGTGCAGCCGTCGATACCGCCCTGAAACAGGGTGTCGTAACCGAAGACCTGGCCGAAAACGGTGCCCGAAGCTATTCGACCACCGAAGTCGGAGAGTTTATCTGCAAGGCGATCGGAAAATAGCCTCGACCCGCCTCCGAAATTCCCAAAAAGGTGCCGCAAGGTCCCACCCGACAACAAACGGGAGCCGTCACACGCGGGCTGCACAACAATCATACGCCACATGCCTGTATCCAAAAATGCAGGCATGTGGCGTATTCAGAATCTTTTGTTAATTTTGTGCCGGAAATCTGCACAACGATGTATTTTCGCCCCTCGACAACATCCGATCTGGAACCAATCATGGCCATAATCCGCCAGGCCCAGGAGAACTTCCGCCGAAACGGCATCGACCAGTGGCAAAACGGATACCCGAATGAAACGGTTATCCTCGCCGATATCGACGCCCGCAGAGGCTATGTGGTCTGCAATGACGAGGACCGGATAATAGCCACAGCAATGGTTACGTTCGACGGCGACCCGAACTACCGCGTCATCTACGGCGGAGAGTGGATCACCGATGGCCGGTCATACGCCGCCATACACCGTATCGCCGTCTCCGAATCGCTCAAATGCTCTGGCATCGCAACCTTCATCATCCGGCAGGTCGAACAGATGTGCCGGCAACGCAAGTGCCCCAGCATCCGCATCGACACCCATCGCATGAATATCCCCATGCAGCGCCTCACGGCCAAATGCGGATTCGTCCGGTGCGGAATAATCCATCTGGCCGACGGCGCCGAACGCCTCGCATACGAAAAAATAATCGAACAATGATAAAAGCCGTATTCTTCGATATCGACGGCACCCTGGTCAGTTTCAAGACCCACGCCGTACCGCAATCGACACTCGACGCAATAGCTGAACTCCGAAAACGAAACATCAAGATATTTCTGGCTACCGGCCGCCTGATCACCCAGACACAGGTCGTCGACCGAATAGAGTTCGACGGATACATCACCCTGAACGGATGTTGCTGTCTGGCCGGCGACCGCCGCACAATCATCCATCACGATCTGATTCCGCAGTGCGACCTCGAAACCATAGTAGACTATCTCGAACGTGAAGGCAACCCGTTCCCGTGTTCATTCATGGATGACCATCACACCACGATCAACTTCGTTGACGACCGTGTCAGAGAGGTATGGGGCGCAATCGACATTCCCGTTCCGCAGGTCGAGGATCCGCGCACGACAATCAAACGCGATATCTATCAGGCAAACATATATGTCGACCCCGATCAGGATCAACATATCATCGATACACTGTTCAAACATTGCGAATCGAGCCGCTGGCACCCCATGTTCGCCGACATAAACCGGCGCGGTGTGAGCAAACGCAGCGGCATCGACCACCTGCTCGAATACTACGGCATTCCGCTCGACCAGACAATGGCCTTCGGTGACGGCGGAAACGACATCCAGATGCTCGAACATGTACATTTAGGTGTTGCCATGGGGAATGCGGTCGATTCGGCCAAGCAGGCGGCGGATTACGTAACCGACCCGGTCGACGATGACGGAATAAGCAATGCCCTCTACCGGTTGGGTGTACTATGACACAAGAGTGCCGGCCCTTTTCGCAGGGTCGGCACTCGCTCTTGATTCAATTATCCAATCATATTAATTACCGTAGCCCACGCCTGAGGGGCGGTAATTTCTCACAGCAGACTGCGCGATTACTCGCCCAGCCCCATCAACTGCGCGATGCGGCGGCTCAATTCGGTATTGTCCATGATGCCCGCAAACTCCTTGGCTCCCGTTCCGTAGAACAGCGCCGGAGTCATTGTCGCCGTATGGCTCGTCGAACCGAACTTGTACTCAACCCCGCTCTCGGCCAGCGTAAAATCGCTCTTGCACGACGGCATCGACATACCGCCGGTTTCGTGGTCGGCACAGATCACAACCAGTGTCCCGGGATGAGCATCGGCATAGTCGAAGGCTACACCTACCGCACGGTCGAAATCACGCATCTCCTCCAGAATACCCTCCGGATCGTTGCTGTGCGCCTCCATATCGATCTGCGACCCCTCAATCATCATGAAGATTCCCTTGCCATCCTTACCGGCATTGGCCGTCAGAATATCCAGTGCCTTGGCCGCAGCCTGCGGAAGGTAATCCCCGCGCCCCTCGTCGAGCGAAGGCAGATGTTCGTCGGCAAAGATTCCGACAACGCGTCCCGAAACGATATCTTCCGTATCATCGAACTCATTGATTACCGCATATCCACGCCGCTCGAGTTCATCCTCCAGATCGCGGCCATCCTCACGCGAGACAAAATCACGGCGTCCGCCGCCGAAAGCCACTTCGATTCCCGAATCCATGAACTGAAGCGCTATGTCCTGATACTGGTTACGGTTCGGGACATGAGCATAGAAGGCTGCCGGAGTGGCATGTGTCAGGTAACACGTCACGACAATACCCGTATGGCACCCTTCGCGCACGGCGCGTGTCAGGAGCGAAGTCAACGTATCACCCTCGATCGTTACGCCGATATAATGGTTTCCCGTCTTGTGGCCGGGGGC
>URTU01000095.1 GCA_900550925.1 uncultured Alistipes sp.
GCGGGCCATCCGTTCGCGTGCGGCCTCGATCCAGCCGGCCTTCTGCTCCAGAAAACCGAGCGCCCGCCGCACCGTCACCCCGCGAGGGTAGGTCAGCCGCACCGCCCCGGAGGGTTTTACGCGGATTGAGATGTTCCGCGCCCGCGGCGACTGTACGCATTCGATCTCTCCTAACTGCGGGTGTGTCATGGCATCATTACGAGTTCAATACTGGCACTATTGATCTGGTATTTGCCAGTTTCGGTCCGTACGATAAGCAGATAGTAGAATATGATCCGTATGTTCTGATCGCGGTAGTCGAGGAAGCGGATACTCTGCTCATTGTCGAGGTACTGCAGATCCTCGAATGAGAGACCCGTGTCGCGCAGCTGTTTCTTTACGAGCTCGTCGCCCGACAGCGAAATGAGTACGGTGTCTTTAACTGTAATATCCAGTTTATCGAGGTCATTGGAGTAATTGTATCCGCATTGCACGATGTTGGTGTAGATATTGGGGTATGCGGGATCGGACTCGATGCGGGCATCTTCCGGAAGGTAGACTGATGCATTGTTGACAGTTGCCCCCAGTTCATCTTCGCTGTCGACGCAGACTACGTCGGTAATCAGCAGTTTCGGCATCAACCGACTTTTGACACTGTAGCTGTGGTCGTATCTTTTGATACCCAGTTGCTGATGGAACATGGTGTCGCGTTCGAGGATGTAATCCATGGCATCGAAAGCCTGGTCGTATTGGTCCAAACGGACGCTGTCGGAGAGAGGGATCAGTGTGGTTCGGAGGCGTCCGGTCGAGTCGATCAGAGCCAGATCGAGTGCCATGCGCTCGAAACGCGCCTTCTGCGAGCGGAGACCGATCGCCTGTGGGTTCAGCGCTGGAATGTACGCCACGGAGGCGAATGCCAGAATCGCAAAGAGTACGGCCCAGAGATACCGGCCGGTCCGGCGCGAGAGGAACAGCAGTATGCATACGGTCATGACGGCGCCGCAGACGATCAGATATACGCGCGTTGCGGTGAGTCCGTATTCGCCGATTCGCCGGGCCACGCCGATCCAGAAGAGTGCCACGAAAGGCAGTGATATGAGGCTGAAGCGGTCGTAGAACCAGTCGTAACGACGTTTCTCGATGAGTATCTGGAAGGCTTTGACCACGAGCGCCGTTATGGTGAAGGCGAAGACCATGTATGAGACGCCGCCGTCGGGCAGGGTCCATGTTATGATGATCTTCAGCAGGTAGATTGTGAGCAGTGCGGCATAGGCGATGATGGCGGGGCTGACGATCCAGTTGAGGAGTTTTTCGATGATGTGCGAATTCTTTGCTTCACGACCTTGCCAGCGGTCGAGCATCATCATGAAGATGGTCGGCACGACGAACAATTCGGTCGTCAGAAACAGGTCGAATTGCAGATGCTGAAGTATTGTGGAGTGTCCGAACAGGTATATTGCCGACCATATAATGACCTCGCAGAGCCATAAGGCAACGTTTGCGAACAACAGTGCCAGTATCGCTGCGCGCAGGTATATGATGGTGTCCGAGAGGAAGCGGCGGTTGTCGATGGCCTTGCTGCAGGCGAGCAGTGCCAGCGGCGTGAGGATAAATATGCTGATAAAGAAGGAGTCGGAATTGAGCCACTCTTCGAGGCCCGGCCATAGTGCCAGCGGTACGAGCGGCGTCCATGCCACCCAGTAGATGCGCCGCCAGATGGTATTGCCGGCCAGCAGGTTGACGACGAGCAGCAGCATGATCCCCCAAACGGCGATTGCGAGCCACGGGTGTGGTTCGGTGTCGGATTCGAAGTATATGATCATCGCGATGGTCGAGCAGAGCGACAACAGCAACTCGATGGGATGCCGACGTATGACGGTCGCTGTACTTTTGCGGATCTCGGAGATCCATTTCTCAATTCTTGGTGTCATGGCTATGGGCGGTGTAGGTTATGTCTGGTTGATGTTTATGATGTGTCGGGTATCGACTGAATTGAAAAGGTGATGATTCGAGCCGCTCTCTGCCGGCTGTCAGCAATCGCGTCCGGTATTCACTCTGCCTCACCTGTCGCTCTGCCTCACCAGTTTCATTTTTAATTGGGGGACGGATTATTGATAGTGTGGCGGAGCACATGCCGCGAGCCTTGCCCGGGATGCTATTCGCCGATTCGCTGCCGGACAACCTCGAAAAGCATTACGGCGGCTGCGGCCGAGACATTCAGCGATTCGATATGTCCGATCATCGGGATGGCCAACTGTTCGTTGCAGAGTTTGAGCACCTCTTTCGATACGCCGCGCTCCTCGTTTCCGAGGACTATGGCCGTCGGTCGGGTGAAATCGGCATCGTATAGCAGTTTGCGGCTCTTTTCGGTGGCCGCCACGACGGTATAACCTTCGTTCTGCAACATCTTGATGGTATTTCGGATGCTTCCGACGCGGCAGACGGGGATCGAGGTGAGTGCACCGGCCGAGGAACGTATGGCATCGGCATTTACCGGCGCCGAGTTCTTGAGCGGCACGATGAGCCCGTGGGCACCGGCACACTCGGCCGAACGGGCTATGGCACCGAAATTCCGCACGTCGGTTATCCCGTCGAAGATTACGATCAGCGGGGTTTCGTCGTCGGGCACGCGCTCGAAGATATCCTCGACCGGGACATACTCTATTGCTGCGATCTGGGCCACCACCCCCTGATGGTTTCCGCGGGTCAGGCGGTTAAGTTTCTCGACGGGGACCTCCTGTATGTGGAGGCGGTGCCGGTAACAGAGGTCCTTAAGGTCATTTATGAGCTGGCCGTCGGCACCTTTCCGCATGTATATCCGTTCGATCTGCTTTCCGGCCTCGATTGCCTCGGCCACCGGCCGTATCCCGAAAATAATATTGTCAGACATTGGATTTTGATCTTTTTTGGCAAAGATATGGAAATTTATGTAAGGATTTGTTATATTTGTCACAAATCCGATACAAAACCTTATCAGCCTATGGAGTAGCAGCGTATATTGATACGCACAATTTAGACATATCGAAAAAAGCGTTATGCTTAACTCTTGTTTCTGAAACTTCGACAATTTCACAAGCCATTGAGAGTAAAGCGAAGGCGCTCACGTTTAGGCGTGGGCATAACTCGTTTATTTGATGGCAAGGTAGTCGAAGACCTCAGAAACAAGTAATAGAGTTTGTCCGCGCTCTTTTTTTGTGCGTATTCCATTCCTGACAATAAGGACAAACATCAACTATTGTTTAATTGTTTAATATTAAATCAAACATTAAAATGAAGAAATTTATTTTGACAGGCTTGATGAGCCTTATGGTAATATCCGTATCGGCACTGCCGGTATATGACGGACCGACCTACAACAACAGAGAGGGCGAGAATTGCCATATTAAAAATGATGCTGGATATGAGAATGGTAAAGTGCAGCATTTCTCGGATCGAGCACAAGACGAGTCAAAGAAAGATACTGATTTTGACGGCGGGGGTAAGGCTGGAGTTAATGCTGGAATTTTTGAAGTGTCAGGAGGAGGGAATGCCAGCACCTCGAATGGTACAAGAAGTGAAACTGAACGTATTCGTTCCGGATATGAGTGCAAAACATCATCCGGTTATCACGATGTCTATTACGACGGACATGTTGATGAAGATGGTAATCCAATAGGGAAATGGTAATCCAATAAGAAATGAATAGGAAATATATAATTTATATCATTGTCTCTATATTATCGAGCCTTTTTTTGTCATGTACCAATTGGAACGGCTCGATAGGCCAGCAAGCTGCCCAGCATGTGGCACAACACCAAAGAGGAGGCAAATATATTGGCAATGCATCTTCACAAACTGAAGCTCGAAGTATGGCTACAAAAGCAGGGTATAGATATTATGAGTATTATCCCTCTACCGGCGAATGCTTTGGGTATAACTAATCCGTTCCTATGCATGGCTGAGTGGTAATCTCAGACCATAAATCTCATAAACACCGTCCCTGCTGGATATAGTTAGGGACGGTGTTATTTTGGGGATATTAATGAATGGTATAGGGTGATCGACTATATCTTGTTTATGATCATTGATTTTCGGTCAGCTCCAGTTCGTAGGAGGCCTTCTCCCACTCGTGCATCAGGTGGTCGTAGCGTTTTTTCAGTTCGTCGTACTGTTTGTAGTCTTCCTCGTTGTACTCCGTCGCCGCGGCAAAACGGGCATCATAGGCCGCTATCTCGCCTTCGATGCGTGACAGCTCATCCTCGATTCCCTCGACCGTGCGACGCAACTTGCGCAACAGCTTCTCCTGCTCCTTGCGCTGTTCGTACGACTGCTTGCCGGCCGATACCTTCTCCGTTGCCTTAGTGTCGGATTTGGTGCGGTTGTCGCGGCGTTCGACCTCCTGAAGCGAATCGAGCTTGCGCTTCTCGAGGAAGTAATATATCCCGCCCAGATATTCGCGGACCTTCCCGTCGCGGAATTCGAACACCTTGTCGACCATGCCGTCGAGAAATTCGCGGTCGTGAGATACGATCACAGCCGTACCGTCATATTTGCAGAGGGCATCCTTCAGGATATCCTTCGAGCGCATGTCCATGTGGTTCGTGGGCTCGTCCATAACCAGCAGGTTGTGCGGTTCGAGCATCATGCGGGCCATCGCCAGACGGGCTCGTTCGCCGCCCGACAAGACCTTGACCTTCTTGTCGACATCCTCGCCGTGGAACAGGAACGCTCCCAGAATGTCCCGCAGACGGGTGCGGATATCGCCCACGGCAACCCGGTCGAGCGTATCGTAGACCGTGATCTCGCCATCCATCAGATCCTCCTGGTTCTGGGCATAGTATCCGATATTGATATTGGCGCCCAGACGGATGGTTCCTTCCGTGGGCTGGAGTTCGCCGACCAGCATACGGGCGAAAGTCGTTTTGCCTTCGCCGTTGCGGCCCACGAGGGCTATTTTCTGGCCGCGTTCGATGGTGAAGTTGGCACCGCTGAAGATCCGCTTCTCGCCGAAGGCCTTGCCGACATCCTTCACCTCGGCCACGATCTGCCCGGAACGCGGTGCCGGCGGGAACTTGATGTTGAGGCGCGAAAGATCCTCCTCGTCGATCTCGATGCGTTCGAGCCGTTCGAGCTGCTTGATGCGCGACTGTACCTGATTGCTTTTGGTGGGCTTGTAGCGGAAGCGTTCGATGAACTCCTCGGTCTTTTCGATCATCCGCTGCTGGTTTTCGTAGGCGGCCATCTGCTGCTGGCGGCGTTCGCGGCGCAGTTCGACATACTTGCTGTACGGAACCTTGTAGTCGTAGGCCCGTCCCAGCGAGATCTCGATGGTGCGGGTGGTGACGTTGTCCAGGAAGGCGCGGTCGTGCGAAATCAGTACGACAGCACCCTGGTAGTTGCGCAGATACTCCTCGAGCCACTGTATCGACTCGATGTCGAGGTGGTTTGTAGGCTCGTCGAGCAGGAAGATCGACGGCCGGCGCAGCAGTATCTTGGCCAGCTCTATTCGCATTCGCCAGCCGCCCGAGAACTGGCTCGTCGGCCGGTCGAAATCCTCGCGCTTGAACCCGAGTCCCAACAGGGTCTTTTCGATGTCGGCATCGCGGGTCTCGCCTCCCAGGATGTGGTAACGGTCGTTGCAGTCGTTGAGCCGGTGCATCAGACGTTCGTATTCATCGCTGTGGTAGTCGGTGCGTTCGGCCAGCTGTGCGGTTATGTGTTCGATCTCGGCCTCGAGACTCAGTACCTGGTCGAAGGCCTTTGCTGTCTCGTCGAGCAGGGTGGTTGTGTCGGCCACCTTCATCTGCTGCGGCAGGTATCCGATCGTACAGTCGCCGGTCACCGTTACGGCTCCCGACGTCGGTTGCTGCTCGCCTGTTATGATGCGCAGGAGCGTGGTCTTGCCGGCACCGTTTTTCCCCACCAGACCGATGCGGTCCTTGGGGTTGATCATGAAGGATATGTGGTCGAAAAGCGTCCAGCCGCCAAAACTGACGGTGAGGTTGTCGATAGCTATCATCGTGTATTGTCAGGCATTTAGTATTTTGAGGATTTCGGCTTCGGGGTCGGCCGAGCGGAAGACGGCGCTGCCGGCCACCAGGGCGTCGCAACCGGCTTCGTAGAGCATTCCGGCATTGGAGGCCGAGACTCCGCCGTCGATCTCGATCATCGTTTCGAGGCCTGCGCGGTCGATCATGCGGCGCAGTTCGCGCACCTTGTCGACACTCCCTTCGATGAAGCTCTGGCCACCGAACCCGGGTTCGACGCTCATCACCAGCACCAGGTCGACCAGCGGGAGGATATCGCGCAGCACCTCGACCGAAGTCGCCGGCTTGATCGACACCCCGGCCTTCGCACCGGCCTTGCGGATCATTTCTATGCACCCCCTGGGATCGTACGTGGCTTCGTAGTGGAAGGTCACGATGTCGGCACCCGCCTGGGCGAAACGCTCGACGTAGCGTTCCGGCTCGACGATCATCAGATGCACGTCCAGGCACTTTGCGGTCGCCTTGCGAATGGACTTCAACACGGGAAAGCCGAACGAGATGTTCGGTACGAACACCCCGTCCATCACGTCGATGTGGACCCACTCGGCCGCACTG
>URTU01000096.1 GCA_900550925.1 uncultured Alistipes sp.
CATTCCGAGCCAACGACGACGGGGAACCTTCGTCCACGGCCGGCCGGCCCATACTCGGGCAACTGCTCTCGAACGAGGTGACCGATGCGCTGATAGTGGTGGTTCGCTACTTCGGCGGCACGAAACTCGGCGTATCGGGGCTGATCGAGACATACAAGGCTGCGGCCGCCGAGGCAATCGGGACAAACCGCATCGTTGAACGGACCGTCGACGACACCGTTTCGGTCATATTCCCATACATGACCATGAACGACATCATGCGGACGGTCAAGGAGCTCGCCCCGGCCATCGTCGAACAGGATTTCGATACGGTCTGCTCGATGAAACTGCGGATACGCCGAAGCCGCGCCCCGGAACTCTTCGACCGGCTCCGCAAGATCGACGGGGCCCAGGCCGAATACGACAACGTAAACAACTAACACAATATAAACGATATGGCGAAGAGAAGTCTTATATCAATCACCGATCTCACAAAGGAGGAGATCGTCCGGATCACCGAACTGGCAGCATACTTCGAGGAGCATCCCTACGAACCGTTGCTCAGCGGCCGCGTGATAGCATCGTTGTTCTTCGAGCCGTCGACCCGCACGCGACTCAGTTTCGAAAGCGCAATCAACCGTCTCGGCGCCCGTGTGATCGGGTTTTCCGATACGGCAAACACCAGCGTCTCGAAGGGTGAAACCTTCCACGACACCATTCAGGTCATCGCCAACTACTGCGACATGATCGTCATGCGCCACTCGCTCGAAGGGGCCCCGCGATATGCCAGCGAATTCTCGAAAGTGCCCATCGTCAATGCCGGCGACGGCGCAAACCAGCACCCGTCGCAGACCCTGCTCGACCTCTATTCGATCAAGAAGACACAGGGCCGTCTCGACGACATCAACATCGTGATGATCGGCGACCTGAAGTACGGACGTACGGTACATTCGCTGCTGCAGGCGCTTTCGAATTTCAATGCCCGTTTCACCTTCGTGGCACCGCCCGAGCTGCGGATGCCCGAGGAGTACAAGCAGTTCCTGCGCGACCACAACCTTCGCTATACCGAAACTACCGAGATCGGTGACGCAATCCGCGATGCCGATATCGTCTACATGACCCGCGTGCAGCGCGAACGCTTTACCGATCCGATGGAGTACGAGCGCGTGAAGAACGTCTACGTGCTGAAAAACTCGATGCTCGAAGGCACAAAGGAGACGATGAAGATCCTGCACCCGCTGCCGCGCGTAGGGGAGATCGACCCAGATGTCGACGCAAACCCCAAGGCTTACTACTTCAACCAGACCGAAAACGGCGTCTATACCCGTATGGCCATAATCAGTTACCTGTTAGGCGTAAAAAAATAGCAGAATCATGGGACACGACAATAAAATCATGGAAGTACGTGCCATCGAGAACGGCACGGTGATAGACCACATCCCGTCGGATGCGCTCTTCAAGATCATTAACATCATGCAGCTCGACAAGGCGCCGCAACGCATCACCTTCGGCATGAACCTCGAAAGCAAACGCATGGGCAGCAAGGCAATCATCAAGATCAACGACCGTTACTGCCAGGACAAGGAGATCAACCGCATAGCGTTGGTGGCCCCGATGGCGATCGTCAACACGATCAAGGATTTCAACGTGATCGAAAAGCGTCAGGTGACCGTTCCGGAGCATATCGAGGGCTTCGTCAAGTGCGTAAACCCCAAGTGCATAACCAACAACGAACCTGTCCGCACGGCCTTCGACGTCATCCAGCGCGACGGGCAGATCGCACTCCGGTGCCGTTACTGCGAGAAGGTGACCCTCCAGTCGCA
This sequence comes from uncultured Alistipes sp., assembly GCA_900550925.1. Lineage (GTDB taxonomy): Bacteria > Bacteroidota > Bacteroidia > Bacteroidales > Rikenellaceae > Alistipes. Next base: position 1,803 of record URTU01000096.1, read on the forward strand.
GATGGAGCTGACAAAGTGATCGCCGTACGCAGCGGGCATGCCTGATGAAGAGGATATGCCCGCCTGCCGCGATCAAACCACATGAACCGTATCATGAGCGAAGAACAGAAACAGATATATATCAAGGGGGCGAGGGTGCACAACCTCAAGAACATAACCCTCTCGATCCCTCACAACCGGCTGGTAGTCATTACGGGGCTCTCGGGTTCGGGCAAGTCGACGCTCGCCTTCGACACGATATTTGCCGAAGGGCAGCGGCGTTATGTCGAGAGCCTGTCGGCCTATGCACGTCAGTTTCTGGGGCGAATCGAGAAACCGGATGTCGACCTCATAACCGGTATCGCACCGGCCATAGCCATCGAACAGAAGGTCTCGACGCGCAACCCTCGCTCGACGGTCGGCACCACAACCGAAATTTACGACTACCTCAAACTGCTCTTCGCACGTATCGGACACACCTTTTCACCCGTATCGGGACGTGAGGTACGCTGCTACCGCCAGCCCGAACAGGTTCTCGCGGAGATACTTCCCGAGTGGAACGGCCGGCGGATCATGGTGGCGGCGCCGTTGCGGGTCGCCGACAACGAAACGATCATCGAACGGCTGACAATACTGCTGGGCGAAGGCATCCTGCGCATCTACCGCAACGGTGAGACCCAGATGATCGAGGATGTGATCGGCGTGATTTCGAACGACGAGAACCCCGACGATATCTCGGCCGTGATCACCCGTACCCGCCTCCGGGATGACGAGGAGACGGCCGGCAACCTGCGCGATGCCATAGCGCGGGCCTACGAACTCGGTGACGGCCGCTGCCGGATAATAGTTCTGGCGGCCGAGAGCGGCGAGGAGGATCGGATATTGCCCTTCTCATCGCGTTTCGAGGCCGACGGAATGGAGTTCGAGGAGCCGACCGAGCACTTGTTCAGCTTCAACAACCCGATCGGGGCCTGCCCGCGCTGCGAAGGCTACGGCAAGGTGATCGGAATAGACGAAGATCTGGTGGTGCCCGACAAAAGCCGCAGCATATACGAGGATGCCATTGCCTGCTGGCGCGGCGAAACAATGAAGTGGTGGAAGGAGCAGCTCATCGAGAATGCCCACAAATTCGGTTTCCCGATCCACACGCCGTATCACGACCTTACGCGCGAGCAGAAACAGCTGCTGTGGCGCGGAAACCAATATTTCCACGGTCTGAACGAGTTCTTCGAATACATCGACGGCGAACGCTACAAGATACAGTTCCGCGTCATGAAGGCGCGTTATACGGGCAAGACGCTCTGTCCCGAGTGCGGCGGAAGCCGTCTGCGAAAAGAGGCGCTGTATGTCCGTGTCGGCGGCCGCAACATCGCCGAACTGGTCTCGATGACCGTCGACGAACTGACAGGATTTTTCGGTTCACTCCAGCTCGACGACTATGACTCAAAAACCGCTGCACGGATTCTGGTCGAGATCCGCAACCGCCTGCAATACATGGCCGATGTCGGATTGGGATACCTGACCCTCGACCGGCTGTCGTCGACCCTCTCCGGAGGTGAAAGCCAGCGTATCAACCTCGCGACATCGCTCGGCAGCAGCCTTGTCGGGTCGCTGTACATCCTCGACGAACCGAGCATCGGCCTGCATCCGCGAGATACGCACCGTCTGATAGGAGTCCTGAAGCGGCTCCGCGACATGGGCAATACGGTGATCGTCGTCGAGCACGAGGAGGAGATTATCCGCGCGGCCGACTACATCGTCGACATAGGTCCCGAGGCGGGCGAACAGGGTGGAAGGGTAGTCTTCAGCGGCCCGATCGGCGAACTGCTCGCCGGCGGAGGAAACGGAAGCCTCACGGCCGACTATCCGACCGGCCGCCGCAGGATCGAACCGCCATCGTCATACCGCAGCCGCAGCGGGTTCATCGAGATAAAGGGGGCCCGCGAAAACAACCTTAAGGGAATAGACGTCAGGATACCGCTCGGCGTAATGACATGCATAACGGGTGTCAGCGGCAGCGGAAAGTCGTCGCTCGTAAAGGGAATTCTCTATCCGGCCCTGCGGCGAATGCTCTTCGAAACGGGACTGAAACCTGGGGATTTCGAATCGCTCGAGGGCGACATCAAACTCCTGCAATCGGTCGAGATGGTCGACCAGAACCCCATCGGCAAGTCGTCACGCTCGAATCCCGTAACATACATAAAGGCATACGACGAGATACGAAAGCTCTTCGCCGACCAGCCATACGCAAAACACAACGGACTGCAGCCGTCGCACTTCTCGTTCAATATCGCCGGCGGGCGGTGCGAGGAGTGTCAGGGCGACGGTGTGATCAAGATCTCGATGCAGTTCATGGCCGATATCGAAATCAAGTGCGAGGCCTGCGGCGGCAAGCGATTCAAGGAGGAGATCCTGGAGGTCAAATACCGCGGCTGCTCGATTTACGACGTTCTGGAGATGACCGTCGATCAGGCGATCGAGTTCTTCTCGCAGGACAGCAACCCGACTACAAAACGCATCGTCGAACGGCTGCAGCCGCTGCAGGATGTCGGGCTGGGGTATGTCAAGCTGGGCCAACCCTCATCGACACTCTCGGGCGGCGAAAGCCAGCGCATAAAACTGGCTTCGTACCTGCTCAAGGAGAGCACCTCGGGAAAGGTGATGTTCATATTCGACGAACCGACGACCGGCCTGCACATGCACGATATCTCGAAACTGCTCGCCGCCTTCGATGCCCTGATCAAGCGCGGCCACACGATCGTGGTGGTCGAACACAACATGGATGTCATAAAGTGCGCCGACTGGGTGATCGACCTCGGTCCCGAAGCCGGTGACAAAGGCGGACAGATCGTCTTCGAGGGCACGCCGCGCGATCTGGAGAGGTGCCCGGAGAGCTATACGGGCCAATTCCTGGCACGTACGCACAGGACGGCCGGCAGTAGCGATGCTCCGGCGGACGTTCAGGCACCGCAAGAGCCGTCCGCTCGGAAAAGCAAACAGAAACAAGAGTGATGAAAGAGTTCCATACATACCGCCTCCCGAACGGAATCCGGTGTATCCACAAGCAGATACGCTCGGAGGTGGCCTACTGCGCACTGATCGTCAATGCCGGCGCGCGCGACGAGCTGGCCGATGAATATGGTCTGGCACACTTTACCGAACATGCCATATTCAAGGGCACGGAGCGCCGCCGCGCATACCAGATCAACTGCCGGCTGGAAAACCTCGGCGGCGAACTCAATGCCTACACAACCAAAGAGGAGACGGCGATCCATGCGACGGTGCTCAGGCGCGACCTGGCAAAGGCGGCCGAACTGATTGCCGACATCGCCTTCCGGTCGACATTTCCGGAGCGGGAGCTGGCCAAAGAGCGCGAGGTCGTGGTCGACGAGATCAACTCGTACAAGGATTCGCCGGCCGACATGATCTACGACTCGTTCGAGGACATGCTCTTCGAATCGTCGCAGCTCGGACACAACATTCTCGGCCGCAAGGTCAACCTGCAACGCTACGACGGTGACCGCATCCGCCGTTTCATCGCCCGCACGCATACCACCGACCAGATGGTCTTCGCAACGATGGGCGGCATTTCCGATGCCCGCGCCGAACAGATCGCACACCGCTATTTCGCCGAACAGCCCGAATCGCACCGTACGTTCGAACGCATCGCCCCGCCACAGACCGAACGCTTCGAGAAGAGCCTGAACAAGCACCTGCATCAGGCCCACTGCATAATCGGAGGCCGCGCATACTCGCTCGACGACAAACGGCGAATAGCCCTGTCGCTGCTTATCAACACCCTCGGCGGCCCGTCGGCAAACTCCCTGCTGAACCTTGCCGTGCGCGAACGCAACGGCTTGACATACAACATCGAAGCTTCATACGTTCCGTTTACCGATTCGGGCGCCGCATACATATATTTCAGTTCCGACCGCGACCGCATCGACCGATGCATCGAGCTGATCGACCGTCAGATAGACGACATCCGAAAAAACTCGCTCTCGGCGCGGCAGCTCTCCATCGCCAAGAAACAGTACATGGGCCAGCTGGCCATATCGATGGAGAACCGCGAAAGCTACATGCTCAGCGCCGGGAAAAGCTACCTCATATACGATGACGTCGAGAGTCTCGACCGGATCTACGAACACATCGAGTCGATTTCGCGCAGCCAGATCGCCGAAATCGCCGAAGATATCTTCAGCCACACCTCGACACTGATATACAAATAGCAGAAAATGGACGCCCTCGAACGATACATACACGAACTCTCCGAACCGGAAGATGCCCTGCTGCACGAACTCGACCGTCAGACAAATCTGCACGCCATACAGCCGCGCATGATCTCGGGCCACATACAGGGGCTGCTGCTGCGGATGATCGTCCGGATGCTGCGCCCGCAGGCCGTTCTCGAAATCGGGACCTTCACCGGATATTCGGCTCTCTGCCTCGCCTCGGGACTCGAAGGTGCGGGGACGGTCGACACGATCGAGGTCGACGACGAACTCCAGCGC
>URTU01000097.1 GCA_900550925.1 uncultured Alistipes sp.
ATGCGGTCGAGCCGGCGGATGTCCTCCATCGACGAGATGCCGCCGCTGACGGTGATTTCTATTTCGGGGAATCGGCTCTGGAGCGACTCGTAGAGGCTGAACGAGGGACCGGTGAGCATGCCGTCGCAGGCGATGTCGGTGCAGACGACGCGCCGGATACCGGCACCGGCGAAGCGTTCGATAACCTCTTCGGCAGTGAGGTCCGAATCGCGCAGCCAGCCGTGCGTGGCGACTTTGCCGTTTCGGGTATCGACGCCGAGCACGATGCGGTCGCGGCCGAAGCGTGCGATCCATCGGCAGACCTCTTCGGGGTCGGTGACGGCGATACTGCCGCAGATGACTTGCGAGGCGCCGTTGTCGAGTGCTTCGGTGACGGCTTCGGCACTCTTTATTCCGCCGCCGAACTCTATTTCGAGACCGGTGGAGGCGGAGATGCGCTTCAGTACGTCGAGGTTAACCGGACGGGAGGTTTTGGCACCGTCGAGGTCGACCAGGTGCAGCGCCTTGCAGCCGGCCTTCTCATATTCGGCAGCCATGGCCGCCGGATCGGTGCCGTAGGTGCGCTGACGGTCGTAGTCGCCCTGTGTCAGCCGGACGCAGCGGCCGCCGATGATGTCTATTGCAGGGATTATACGTATCATAACCGCAGGAAGTTTTCGATTATACGGGCGCCGACCGCCCCGCTCTTTTCGGGGTGGAACTGCGTGCCGAAAAAGTTGCTGTTTTGCAGTGCCGCGCTGAATGCCGTGCCGTAACGGGTCGTGGCGATGGTGTGGCGGCACACGTCGGGCGCAAACGAATGTACGTAATAGACGTAACTCTCCGGTTCGATGCCGTCGAAGAGCGGTGAGCGGAGCCCTTCAACCGTATTCCAACCCATTTCGGGGATCTTGAGACCCAGCGAATCGGGGTCGGAGAGACGCCGTACGTCGCAGTCGAATATGCCGAGGCAGTCGGTCGACCCCTCCTCGCTGCGGCGGCAGAGCAGCTGTGCACCGATGCAGATGCCCAGCACTGGAACCGTCAGTTTCGGGATTATGCGGTCGAGGCCGCGTTCGCGCAGTTTTGCCATTGCCGACGATGCTTCGCCGACTCCCGGGAGCAGGATCCTGTCGGCGGCGAGGATTGTAGGTATGTCGGCCGAGGTGACGAATTCGCCGCCGGCGCGCCGAAGGGCATTCTCCACCGACCGCAGGTTGCCCGTATCGTAATCTATGATGACTGTCATAATACTCCTTTGCTGCTTGGTATGTCGTATCCGAAAGGTGAGTGCGCCACGGCCATCCGCAAGGCGCGGGCGAAGGCCTTGAAAAGTGCTTCGGCCTTGTGGTGGTTGTTTTCGCCGGTGGCTGCAAGGTAGAGGTTGCACCGCGCCGCCGCGCAGAGCGATGCGAAGAAGTGCCGGAACATCTCGGTCGGTACGTCGCCGACGTATTCGCGCGTGAAGGTGACATCCCATCCGAAATCGATCCGCCCGCCGAAATCGATCAGCGCCATTGCGCGGCAGTCGTCCATCGGCAGTACGAAGCCGTAGCGCTCGATGCCGGCCTTGTTGCCGAGCGCCTGCAACAGGGCCTCGCCCAACGCGATGGCGGTATCCTCTATCGTGTGGTGCTCATCGACTTCGAGGTCGCCTTTGACCGTGATTCCGAGGGCCATGCCGCTGTGGTGGTCGATCTGAGAGAGCATGTGGTCGAAGAAGTGCAGGCCGGTCGAGATGGTTCGTTGTGAAGGGTCGAGACGCCCGTCCAGATCGAGTACGATGCGGATGTCCGTCTCGCGGGTGCGGCGTTCGACCACGGCGCGGCGCATGCCCCGCCGGATGAAGTCGGCAACCTCGGCCCAGTCGTCGGTGCAGAGTACGCAACTGTCGGTCAGGCCTTCGGCTTCGAGCATCGTGCGCCCCTCGTCGGCCGGACGGAGCAGGATGCCCTGTGCCCCGAGATTGCGGGCAAGGGCTATGTCTGTGGTGCGGTCGCCGATGACGTAGCTCGACGCAAGGTCGTAGTCACCGTTCATGTAGCGGGTGAACATCCCTGTCCGCGGTTTGCGTGTCGGGGCGTTCTCATGCTCGAAGGTCCGGTCGATCAGCTGGTCGGCGAATTCGACCCCTTCGCCGCGGAGCGTTTCGAGCATCTTGTCGTGTGCCGGCCGGAAGGTCTCGTACGGGAACGAGGCTGTTCCCAGACCATCCTGATTGGTTGCCAGAACGAGTTCTGCGCCGCAACGCGTCAGTTCGCGGAGTGCGGATATGGCACCGGCGCGGAATGAGAGCTTTTCGAGCGAGTCGACCTGGTAGTCTCCGGCAGGTTCGACGATGATGGTTCCGTCGCGGTCGACGAATATGACCCGTTTACTCATATCGGTAGTTTTTAACGGTTTCGAGCATTTTGTCGTTTTCGGCCGGTGTGCCGATTGTTATTCTGAGCGATTCGTCGCAGCCGACCATCTTCGAGCGGTCGCGGACGATGATCCCGCGTTCGACCAGATGGTTGTAGAGCCGCCGCGCTCCGCGGACCTTGACCAGCAGGAAGTTGGCATCCGACGGATAGACCCGTACCACTTCGGGGCACTCTGCGAGGGCGGCGGCGCACCGTGCACGTTCGGAGATTATTTCGGCCACCTGTGCATCTATCGGTTTTTCGAGTTGTTCGAGGGCGGTCTGCTGTGCCAGGCAGTTGATGTTGTAGGGATACTTGACGCGGGCGAAAAGTTCGGCGACCTGCGGTGCGGCGAATGCCAGCCCGACGCGCAGGCCGGCCATGGCGCGGGCCTTGGAGAGGGTGCGGAGAATGATCAGATTGGGGAACTCGGAAAGACGCGGCAGCAGCGAACCCTTGGTGCTGAAGTCTATGTATGCCTCGTCGATGATGACCATTGCGCGTGCCCGGAGTACCAGGTCTACGAGTTGCCCGAGTTCGAAGGCGTTGCCCGAGGGGTTGTTGGGCGAGCAGACGAAGATCAGGCGTGTACGGTCGTCACAGGCTGCCAGCAGGCGGTCGTTGTCGAGCGTGAAGTCCGCTCCGAGCGGCACCTCGCGCATCTCGACGTCGTTGATGTCGGCCGCCACGCGGTACATCCCGTACGACGGCGTGATTGCCACGGCATTGTCCTGTGCCGGCGTGCAGAATATCCTGAACGCCAGATCTATCGCCTCATCGCTGCCGTTGCCGATGAAGATCGTGTCGGGGGCGGCGCCGTAGAGCTCCGAAATGCGGGCCTTGAGTTTGCGTTGCCGCGGGTCGGGATAACGGTTCATGCCGTTGTCGTAGGGACTCTCGTTGGCATCGAGGAAGATCCCGATACCACCTTCGTATTCGTCGCGGGCCGTCGAATAGGGGCTCAGCGCTCGGATATTGGGCCGTACTATATCTAATGGGTCTATCATGACTTCTGTTGTTTCAATCTTATGCGTACCGCTTCGGCGTGGGCATCCAGCCCTTCGGCCTCGGCCATGGCGGTGATGGTCGGGGCGAGCGCTTCGAGACCCTCGCGCGAAAGTTCCTGAAATGTAATCTTGTGCATGAAGCTGTCGAGGTTGACACCGCTCATCGAACGTGCCCATCCCGATGTCGGGAGCGTATGGTTTGTTCCCGAGGCATAGTCGCCGGCACTCTCGGTCGAGTAGTCGCCCACGAAGACGCTGCCGGCCTGCCGTAATTCGTTCGGCGATCTCCCATGGCCGGCGAGTCTGGATGATGAGGTGCTCGGGGGCGTATCCGTTTGCGAAGTCGACGGCCTGTGCGAGATCTTCCAGGACGATTATACGGCTTCCGTTGAGGGAGTTGCTGATGGTTTGGCGTCGAGAGAGCCGTGCATACTGCTCCTCCGTTGCGGTGTCGACCCGACGTGCGAAATCCGCCGACAGACACAGCAGGATCGACTGGCTGTCGTTTCCGTGTTCGGCCTGCGAGAGCAGGTCGGCGGCTACGAACTGCGGATTGCTCTCATCGTCGGCAATAACCATTACCTCTGACGGGCCGGCAGGCATATCGATGGCGCATACATGGCCTCCGACCGCCTGCTTTGCCTGGGTCACATACCGGTTTCCGGGGCCGAAGATCTTGTCGCAGCGGGCGATGGTTTCGGTACCGTACGCCAGGGCTGCTATGGCCTGTGCGCCGCCGCACTTGTATATCTCACGGACACCGCATTGCGAGGCCGCATAGAGTATTACGGGGGCTATGCCGCCCTGTTTGTTCGGCGGCGAACAGAGTACCACTTCGCTGCAACCGGCAACCGAGGCCGGCACGGCCAGCATCAATACGGTTGAGAACAACGGGGCGTTGCCTCCCGGGATGTAGAGCCCGACGCGGCGGATCGGGACGGCCCGCTGGCAGCACCGTACACCTTCCGTGGTTTCGATGTCGACCGGAGCGGGGCGCTGGGCTTCGTGGAAGCGGCGAATGTTGCCGATAGCCTTGCCGATTGCCTGCCGGACCTCTTCCGGTACGGCCGAGGCCGCTTCGGAGATCTCCTGCTCCGAGACGCGCAACGTCGCGAGTTCCACTCCGTCGATTTGCCGTGCCAGTTCGAACAGTGCGCGGTCGCCCTCCTCCCGGACGCGGCCGATGATCTCCCCGACCCGTTCCGATATGCGGTCGTCATCCGAACTGTTGCGCTGCTGCAGTTCGGACCACTGGTGGCGCGGTGGATTTTCGTAAATGCGTATCATCAGCGTATCATTTTTTCGAGTGACAGTACCAGTATTCCTTCGGCGCCGACGGCCTTCAGCTGTTCGATCTTGTTCCACAGCTCGCGTTCGCGGATGACGGCGTGCATCGAACACCACCCCTTCTGGGCGAGCGGAAGTATGGTCGGGCTGCGCATTCCGGGCAGTATTGCGGCCGCCTGCTCGATCTTCGCCTCGGGGAGGTTCATGAGGACGTACTTCATGCCGCGGCTCTGCTCGATCGACTCGAACCTGAAACAGAGCTGGTTGAGCAGGCTTTTCTTCTCGGGGGCGAGCTCCTTGCCGGCGATCAGCACGGCCTCCGACTCGACGACCCTCTCAACCTCCACCAGGCCGTTCTGGACGAGCGTTCCGCCCGACGAGACGATATCGAATATTGCGTCGGCCATGCCTACGGCCGGAGCTATCTCGACCGAACCGGCAATGGTGTGGATTTCGGCGTCGATACCCTTCTCGGTGAAATATCGCCTGAGAATGTTGGGATAGGATGTCGCGATCCGTTTTCCGGAGAAATACGACAGTCCGTCGTACTTTTCGGCTTTCGGAATGGCCAGCGAGATTCGGCATCCGCCGAATCCGAGCCGCTGGGCTATGTCGACGTCGTATCCGCGTTCGAGGACTTCGTTGTACCCTACTATTCCCAGATCGGCGACTCCCATGGCCACGGCCTGCGGAATGTCGTCGTCGCGGAGGTAGAGCACCTCCAGCGGAAATTCGTCGGCACGGGTGAGGAATTTTCGTTTGCTGTCGCCGACCTCGATGCCGGCTTCGCGGAGCAGTTCGACGCTCTGTTCGTTTAACCGGCCTTTGGCTTGAATGGCAATTCGTATCATAATGGTTTCGAGTTTGTGTGTTTCTGCAAAAAAATAAGAGGCTCACCTTACAGGGCGAGCCTCGATATATACGGTCCATCGTATGCGGACATATCCATGGTGCTCTAACCCCTGTCGTGAGGACGGTGGTGGAGATGATGATGGATATGATGTACGAAAAGCATACTGTGTTTTGGAGTTTCTGTTGTTTATCGTTTGTACGTCGACAAAAATATGTGTTTCGCAGGATAAAACCAAACTTTTTTCCGAAAAACTTGCTGCGGAGGCCTAATTTGCCGCTGCAGCAGGTGGCATGCGGTCGGGACGGTGCCGGACGGCTATTTATATAAGGTATCGTGTGTTTTTTTGTGCTGGCGGGAGCTTGCGGAGCACTTGTGTGAAACGGCCCGTATCGCCGATACGGTGCAACGGATATGTTAGTGGATTAGCTGTCGAGTTGCTGGAGTTTCGATGTTGAGGTACGGGCAAAAAAAATCGAGGATTCGGAGGGAAATTTCGATCGAGCCTTGTGCTCAGATCTTAACAGCCTCCTATGCTTCACAGCATTACGGCTGTACCCTGCCGACTTCCTCTACCAACCTAAAACTACTAACCTAAATGAACCTTAAAACTTCGCTGCAA
>URTU01000098.1 GCA_900550925.1 uncultured Alistipes sp.
ATCGGCAAGGGCTACAAGGACGACGGCAAGGGCGGCAACGCCCGCAAGGGCATCGTCTGGGTGGCCCGCCGCATTCCCGACGGCTGCGTCTCGGCACACGCCAACCAGGCCCGCATCACGACCTTCCCGTTCAACGACCCCGAGAACTGCCTCTATGCCCCCGACGTGGTGACCTTCGCCCGCGAGATGGGCTACTTCGACGGCAAGGACGAGGAGTTCAGCTTCGCCGACGCCTACTGCCCGGCCGACTTCGGGACCGTGCGCGGCTGCGACGCCCGCGTCTGGGCCTTCTTCCGCACCGTGGCCGACGGAATGGACGCCTATGAGGACTACGCCATGGGATACAACCTCGAAAACCGCATGCCGCTGTGGGTGAAGCCCCGCACGAAGGTGTCGCCCAAGACCGTCTTCGACTGCATGCGCGACCACTACGAGGGCACGCCGATGGACATGACCCGCGACCTGGGGGCCGGAGGCCACAACTGCCCCTACCGCTGGCGCCCGATGACCTTCGAGGTGGACGGCGTCGAATACCTCAACGAACGCGCCACGGCCACGCAGCAGACCGGTTTCTGGTTCGTGGCACAGGCCCGTCCCGAGGTGGCGCCCGACATGGGCATACTCTGGTTCGGCGTGGACGACGCCGCCACGTCGTGCCTGACACCGATCTACTGCTCCGCAAGCGAGGTACCCGAGTGTTTCCGCGAGGGCAACGGCTCGATGCTCGAATACTCGCCGACGTCGGCATTCTGGCTCTTCAACCGCGTGACGAACTTCGCCTACATGCGCTACGACATGATCTCGGCCGACATCCGCAAGGTCGTGGACGCCTGGGAGAACGGTTTGCTCGAGCAGGTGGCCGAGGTCGATGCCAAGGCCCAGGTGCCCGCCTCGAAGCAGGGCCGCAACCGCATCCTCACCTCCTTCAGCGTGGAGACGGCACAGAAGCTGTTCGACCGCTGGTCGAAGCTTGACAAGTACCTGCTCATCAAGTACATGGACGGCAACGTGAAGAGCGAGCACGGCGATGTGCTCGACTACCTCGACGGCAATGCCGGGGCGGCACACTTCGTGGAGAACGGCAACGGACGCCAGATTCCGGACAAGATCCAGTTCCCGGGCTACAACGAGAAGTGGAAGCGCGCCGTGGTGCGGGACAACGGCGAAATCCTGAAGGTCATCAAATAAACCATCGCATAGTATGAAATACGACATCATCGTAATAGGCAGCGGCCCTGGAGGTTATGTTGCCGCCGTGCGGGCCGCGCAGGCCGGAAGACGCACCGCAATCGTCGAACGCGAATCGTTGGGCGGAGTATGCCTGAACTGGGGCTGCATCCCCACGAAAGCTCTTCTCAAGAGCGCCGACATATACCGCCATACGCTTGAAGCTGCACAATTCGGGGTCGAGATCGACGGCACGCCGCGTTTCGACATGGAGAAGGCTGTTGCACGCAGCCGCCAGGTCGCCGAGACGATGAGCAAGGGTGTCGACTTCCTGATGAAAAAGAACGGCATCGACATCCTCCGCGGACACGGAACGATCGAAGCAAAAGGAGTGGTTGCAGTGACCGACGGCGACAAGACCGAACGTTACGAAGCAGACCATATAATCCTTGCAACCGGTTCACGTCCACGTATTTTACCATTCATCCATGTCGACGGCAGCAAGATAATCACTTCACGCGAGGCGCTCGTCCTGAAGCAACTGCCCGCATCGATGGTCGTGATCGGGTCGGGTGCCATCGGCAGCGAATTCGCCTACCTGTACGCCTCGCTCGGCGTCAAAGTGACAGTGGTGGAGTACCAGCCGACATTGATGCCGCTCGAGGACGAGGAGGTCTCGAAAACAATGGAACGCGCCTTCCGCAAACTGCGCATTGCGACATATACCGGCACGAATGTGCTCGAAGCCCGCGTCAACGAATCGGGCCTGTGCGAAGTCGATGTCGAGGGCAAGAAGGGGCGCGAAACCCTTACGGCAGAGATGGTTCTGTGCGCCGTCGGCATCAAGTCGAATATCGAGAATCTCGGCCTCGAAACCGTCGGGATCGCGCCCGAACGCGACAAGATCCCGGTCGACGAATTCTATCGCACTTCAGTTGCCGGCGTCTATGCCATTGGAGACCTGGTCTCCTCACCGGCTTTGGCTCACGTGGCCTCGGCCGAAGCGATCTGCTGCGTAGACGCCATCTGCAGCCGCAGTCCGAAGCCACTGAACTACAATGCCATACCGTCGTGTGTATACACTTCGCCCGAGGTCGCTTCGGTGGGTCTGACCGAGAAACAGGCCGCCGACAAGGGTATAAACCTATGTGTCGGGCGCTTCCAGTTCGCCGCTTCGGGCAAAGCCGCCGCTTCGGGCAGCCGTGACGGATTCGTGAAACTGATATTCGACGCCGACAGCGGGAAACTTGTCGGGGCACACATGGTCGGCATGAACGTTACGGAGATGATTGCCGAACCGACCCTGGGACTGCAGTTAGGGGCCACGGCCGAGCAGATCGCCACGACCGTACATTCGCATCCCACGATGAGCGAAGCCGTAATGGAGGCCGCCGAGGAGGCCCGCAAGGCAATGCAGAAATAGTCGTGCAGCGCGTTCTTCTCCTGAAGGTCCGACCTGAGAAGGAATCTGCAAGAATATAACAAAATAGAGCGATATAGCCTGTTCTGTATCGCTCTATTTTATATATTTACAGGATATTACCGCATTTATATTACATATCACATAATGTCAACGGAGCCAGCGGACCGCTGTCGTTTCTGCGCCATTTCCGCATGAAAACATCGGCCGGGTAGAGTATGTCGTAAAGGAACAGCCCTTGAGCCGGAGCCGACCCCGACGACCTCGACAAGTCGCGGGCTGCAACGATCTCGTCAAACTGTTCGACACTGAGGCGTCCACGCCCGACATCAACCAGCGTTCCGACCACCGCCCGCACCATATTCCGCAGAAAGCGGTCGGCCGAAAATACGAATACGGCACCGCTCTCATCCGTATGCCACCGGGCTTCAAATATATGGCACAAGTTGGTCTTGTTGTTGGAGTTAAGCTTCGCGAACGAGGTGAAATCATCGTACCTGAGCAGTCGAGCCGCCGCCGCATTCATAGCATCCCAATCCAAATGTCCGGAGTATTGCCATGCCGAGCGTACCGCAAACGGATTCTTTTCATTCTCAATGCGGTAGCGGTATTCACGTCGCACGGCATCGAAGCGTGCATGCGCCGAATCATCAACCCGCGTCAAACTCATTACGGCTATGTCACGCGGCAATACCGAATTCAGATGATAACATAAATCATCGGTCGATATAATTTCATTATCTACATCGAAATGAGTAACATAATATGCCGCATGCACGCCGGTATCCGTCCTGCCGGCACCGGTCGTTTCGATCTCACGGCGCAGCAAGGTCGACAAGGCCGATTCGAGCGTCTGCTGGACCGACGGCGACGAAACCTGCCGCTGCCAGCCGCAATAGGCCGTGCCGTCGTACCGTAACTCCATGAAATAACGCATCTTGAATGTGGCATTAAACGTTTCCCGAAAACAAATGTAAGATAAAATTCCAAAACGGTCAAAAATATTTCGTTTTCACTGCCGAAAACAGTATCTTTGTATGATCGACAGAAAAACATGAAAGCAGCTATCATCGGATACGGCAAGATGGGGCACGAGATCGAACAGGTGCTCCTGCAGCGCAATCATCAGGTCGCTCTGACAATCGATTCGCACAACCGCTCGGAACTATCGCCAAAACGGTTGGAACAGATCGACATAGCTTTCGAATTCACCGCCCCCGACCAAGCCACCGGCAACATCATGCAATGTCTCGAATGCGGCATTCCGGTAGTTTGCGGGACAACCGGAACGAAGTTCGACCTGGAGACAATCGCAAATCTCTGCCGGAAAAACAAAACAGCATTCATCCACGCCACCAATTTCAGCATCGGTGTCAACATAATGTTCAGTCTGAACGACTATCTGGCCCGATTAATGAATCGTTTCGGGCTGTATGACATCACGATAGAGGAGACTCACCACCGGCACAAGATCGACGCCCCGAGCGGAACGGCTATCACACTGGCCGAAGGCGCAATATCGCACCTCGACACCAAAACGGAGTGGCATGCCGGTACGACAACAGAACCAAATCGATTGGAAATCTGTTCGATACGCCGCAGCGAAGTGGTGGGCGACCATACGGTGACATACGAATCGCCGCTCGACCGGCTGTCGATAACCCATTCGCTCAAATCGCGCTCGGCACTTGCCGAAGGTGCCGTAATAGCGGGTGAATTCATTTGCGGCCGAACCGGCATTTTCACGATGAAAGATATCACAAATCTGTAATGCAATACTTGATATGAGCAAGCTAAAGCAGTTTTTTTCAAATAAATGGACCAAATTCTCGCTTGTTGCGATTATATACGTGCTGTGGTTCGTCGTGTGGACAGGCAACCTGTGGTGGCTGATCGGCGTGCCGATTATCTACGACATCTACATCTCCAAACTGATGTACAAGTACATCGGCATACACCACACAAACCTGAAACAGCGCAGCAAAGCCTATAAAACCGCTGCCGACTGGATCGGAAGCATACTCTTCGCCGTCATCGTCGCATCGTTGGCACATACGTTCCTGTTCCAGCTCTACTTCATCCCCTCATCTTCGATGGAGGGTACGATGCTGGTCGGTGACTACCTATATGTCAGCAAGTTGACATACGGCCCGCAGATGCCGAACACCCCCGTTTCTTTCCCGCTCGTCCACCATACGATGCCTTTCTCGAAAACAAAAAAATCTTTCTCCGAAATAATACAGTGGCCGTATCACCGACTCAAGGGACTGCGCAACGTTGAACGTAACGACATAGTAGTCTTCAACTTCCCCGCCGGAGATACCGTATTGCTTGAGATGCAGGAGCGCACCTATTACGACGTGTTGCGCGAGTACCAGCGGCAGTTCGGCAAGGAGGAGGGGCGCCGCCGGCTGTTCAGCGACTATACGGTCATAACGCGCCCGGTCGACAAGCGCGAGAACTACATCAAGCGCTGCGTGGCAATCCCGAACGACACGATTCAGATCATCGACGGACAGGTGATGATAAACGGCCTCAAGCAGATCGAAATCCCTGAACTGCAGTATCTGTACTTCGTCGACACGAACTCTCCGATCAGCATCCGTACATTCAACTCGATGGGTATCGAGGAGGCATACGGCAGCGGTCTGCACTACCAGATGAACATGACGGCCGAAGAGGCCGAGGCTGTTGCCGCGATGAATAAGGTAGAATCGGTAACTCGCTACCGCGCAGATGGTTCAAGCGAAGATTTCTTCCCGAACGACTCTACCTACAAGTGGAATACCGACAACTTCGGGCCGCTCTGGATTCCGAGCAAGGGGGCGACCGTAAAACTGACTGCCGAAAATCTGCCCCTTTACCGCCGTATAATCGAGGTTTACGAGCACAACTCGCTCGAAACCGACGGCGACCGGATAATCATAAACGGCAAGCCGACAGATTCATACACCTTCAAGATGAATTACTACTTCATGATGGGTGACAACCGGCACAATTCGGCCGACTCGCGGTTCTGGGGATTCGTTCCCGAAGACCATGTGGTCGGAAAGGCTTCGTTCATATGGTTCTCCAAGGACAAGAGCAGGAAGTTCCCGGGTAACATACGCTGGAACAGAATGTTCAAAAAAGCAATTTAAGAGATGGTGGAGGAGAGCGACGTTTACAGGACTTTGGCCGGCGATTCGGAGGCGGTGCTGCGCGAACGAAGCAGCAAGTTCCTCGCTTTCGCATACCACGTCGAAGACGAGGAGCAGATCCGTGAACGTCTCGATGCCCTCCGCAAAAAATATTACGACGCCACGCATCACTGTTATGCCTGGCGGCTC
>URTU01000099.1 GCA_900550925.1 uncultured Alistipes sp.
GCAGCAGCCATTCTGGAAATATATCCGACAATACTTCGAGAATGTCTACCAGTTCGACGGAAAGGTCTGGCAGACGCTTTTTCTGCTGTTCCGCAGGCCCGGGCTCCTCACGCAGGAGTTCGCCGCCGGAAAAATCAATTCGTATGTCCATCCGCTCCGGCTCTTCATGTTTCTCTCGGCGCTCTTCTTCCTCTACACCTTTTTCATCATCCCCGACGCCGACGAACTGAACAAGTCCGTCACTCTCGAACAACAACAGGCTTCGCTGCACGAATACGCCCAGATCCAACCGCAGATGGCTCTGCACGGAGACGACATACCACACGAGGATATCTGGATGATCATGCCGCCAGAGGGGCTGGGCGAAATGGAACAGTTGCTCCGCATCGACCGCAAACAGGGTGACGATACGCTCCTCGTACATGTCCCGTCATACCTCATAGCCGATGGATTGCTGCTTGCGGCCGAGAACGACTCCGTATACTGGAGCTGTCTCGACCCGAGGATTCCGTCCGAAGTCCTCGCCAGCCGCGACCGATCCGACGAGATATACAACCTCCGGCTGCGAATGGAGTACAACAAGATTATCAGCATGCTCGGAAAATGGATGCCAATCATACAACTGCTCCTCATTCCCTTCTTCGCCCTGCTGCTCAGCCTCTTCTTCCGAAAAAGGCACCTCCCCTACATGACTCATTTCGTACAGGGGCTCCACCTGCATTCGGCTCTGCTCATAATGCTGTTCCTGTTCATCGCTTGTATACAGCTGTTCGGATATTCGGGTCGGGTCACATGGCTGCTGATTCTGCTGTTCGTCGCATATATGACTGTCTCGTTCCACCGCGTATACCAGAACGAATGGATCAGGTCCTTCTTAAAGGCCGTGCTGCTGTACTCGATATACCTCGTAATCTTCTGGCCACTGCTGACCATAATCCTGCTGGTTCTGATTGCAATATGGACGGGAACGCTTGACGACAGCTTTTTCATGATGTTCAACCGACAACCTGCAGGTTGACCTCCCGACCGCCGCAACCTCATGGTCCGGCACCGGTCACGCAGGCCCCGTAACACCGCCACAATACAATCAGACAGCATACGTTTTCATAACATGATATAATGACCCAAACCGGGAAATATCTGTCACGGTAGAAACACACAAACAAAATATTGACCAACCATACACCATCTCGTAATCATGAAAACAACAAGAGATTTAGTAGTCGGCATCGGAGAGGCACTGTGGGACATGCTTCCTGAAGGGAAAAAACTGGGTGGAGCACCTGCCAACTTCGCATATCATGTATCCCAATTCGGCCTGTCAGGCATGGTTGTCAGCGCCGTCGGCAATGACCAACCGGGCAGGGAGATACTTGACACCCTGGCCGCGAAAAGGCTCAACATGCTGATCGAAACGCTGGACTATCCGACAGGAACCGTACAGGTGGAGGTTGATGATAACGGAATCCCCCGCTACCGCATCAAAGAGAATGTAGCCTGGGACAATATCCCGTTTACCGACAAACTGAAAGCCGTTGCCGGACGGACAACAGCCGTTTGTTTCGGTTCGCTGGCCCAGAGGAGTCAGGTATCCAGAGAGACCATAAACAATTTCCTCACGCTTGTCCCGAACCAAACGGGGGTCTACAAGATCTTTGACATCAATCTGCGCCAGGAGTTCTATACGAAGGAGATAATATGCCATTCGCTGGAACAGTGCAACATACTGAAGATAAATGACGAAGAACTGATTACCGTAAGCGGCATGTTCGGCTATCCCGACACGATGGATTTTCAGGAACGATGCCGGAGGCTGCTCTCGGCCTACAACCTCGAAATGCTGATCCTGACATGCGGTGTCAACGGCAGTTATGTATTTACATCCGGCGATGTATCCTTTATCGAAACCCCGAAGGTGACAGTGGCCGATACGGTGGGTGCAGGAGACTCCTTTACGGCATCATTCATCTCGGCCTTACTGATGAAGAAAACGGTTCGCGAAGCGCACCGGCTTGCAGTAGACGTATCAGCATTCGTATGCACACGTAACGGCGCAATGCCGCAGTTCCCGCAAGAGCTAATTTCAAGAATAGTCTGACGGTTCATCGCCAGATACGGCTGTTGAAACGTCCCGCCACGCCGAAGCTCTTTTGAATACTCTTCTGGCCGGGGATATACATGCCAGCCACCCGCCTGTCACGACTGTCGGCCCGCCGTCGGACATACATGCCGGGTCTCCGCCGAACAGACTTTTTTAGCTGAAAATGGCTTAAAAGCGATTGAGTCTGACGTCCACTCCAGTCCAATACAGTCGTGTCTCCCCGATCAAAAGGCATGATTACCAATGAAAAAGCCCCGATTCCGTTTTGAAATCGGGGCTTTCACGCTCTTTGCATCTTCTGTGGTGCCACCAGGAATCGAACCGGGGACACAAGGATTTTCAGTCCTTTGCTCTACCATCTGAGCTATGGCACCATCCTCAAAAGTTCTTGACTTTTGCGGATGCAAATGTAGAGTTTTTTTTCTTAGCTTCCAAATTTATCTCCAAAAAAGATTCACAAAACAGACTCGATTTCCCGAATACCACATCCGCACACCCCCGCAACGGCCCGCAGTCCGAGTACTGAACCGAATCCGAAATACGGCAGGATGTTCGGCTGAAACTCGGCAAATGCCCCTGCAACTGCTGTCCCAACTATTCACCCGTTGAATCCTTCTCGATTTCGAGTGCCGTATCCACGTACAGGATGCCGTCGAGATGGTCGATCTCATGCTGGAAAATTACGGCCGTAAAGCCCTCAACCCTTTCGCGGTGCAGTCCGAAGTCGAACGGGTCGCGATATTCGATCTCTATGGCTGTAGAACGGCGCACATTACCGCGCATCCCCGGCACCGATAAACACCCTTCGGGCCCCACTTCGCACTCCTGCGAACGGCTCACGATTCGCGGATTGAGGTAGACCTCGAAGGGTTCCCCCTCCTTGTCGAACCGCTGCACGGCTATCATCCGCCGCGATATGCCGACCTGCGGGGCTGCGATTCCGACACCCGTATCGGCCGGATCGGTAACCGTAAGCAACATCCGCGCAATCAACCGGTGCATGTATGGCGAGCGGGCCATTTCGCGCGAAACAGGTTGTGCCGTACGCCGCAGAAACAGCGAATCCTCCCTCTCACAAATCGTAAGTACCGCCATGCGCGAGTACTCCGATCGTGCGATCAGCTCCTCCTCCCCGGCCTCCCAACCGCGTGCCTGGGCCGATGGAACGGATGCCGCCAGCAGAGCAATAATAACAAAAAATCGAATAACTTTCATTTTGTAACCTTTTAACCTTAAAAACCGACGCGAACGTTGCTGAAACCGCCTCCGAAAGTTTCATTCGCATTATTTTTATGCCGCTTCTTGACCGTTGACCGTCAAAATATTATCGCGGCAGACGCAACCCGGAACGATTTTCGGCAACGGAGAAGTTTCCGCGCTTCAAATTTATTACTATATTTGTCCCGATTTTGTCATCTCTGACAAATATACAAGATTTTATCTTATTCTTTATGGAGAAGCTTTATATTTTCGACACCACCCTGCGCGACGGCGAACAGGTCCCGGGTTGCCAACTAAACACAACTGAAAAAATCGAAATAGCCCGCCTGCTCGAACAGCTGGGCGTGGATATCATCGAAGCCGGATTCCCGATCTCAAGCCCGGGCGACTTCAACTCGGTCATCGAAATCTCGAAGGCCGTCAGCGAACCCGTCATCTGCGCACTCACTCGCGCCGTACGAAAAGATATCGACGTAGCCGCCGACGCCCTGAAATATGCCCGCCGCAAACGTATCCATACCGGTATCGGCGTCTCGCCACAGCATATCTACGACAAACTGCGCTCGAATCCCGATGAGATCCTCGAACGCGCCATCGATGCCGTCAAATATGCCAAAACCAAGGTCGAGGATGTCGAGTTCTATGCCGAAGATGCCGGCCGAAGCGATCCGGTCTATCTGGCTCGCGTGATCGAAGCGGTCATCGCCGCCGGAGCTACCGTAGTCAACATCCCCGATACGACCGGTTACTGCTTCCCCGACGAGTACGGACGCAAGATCCGGTTCCTGAAGGAGAATGTCCCGAATATCGACCGCGCAATCATCTCGACCCACTGCCACAACGACCTGGGTATGGCCACCGCAAATACGCTGGCCGGTATCATGAACGGTGCGCGGCAGGCCGAAGTGACGATCAACGGTATCGGCGAGCGCGCCGGAAACACCTCCCTCGAAGAGGTGGTAATGGCACTCCGCTGCCACCACGAAACCGATATCGACACCGGTATCGACTCGCACCTGATAACCAAGATCTCGCATACGGTATCGAGCCTCATGAACATGCCCGTACAGCCCAACAAGGCAATTGTAGGCCGGAATGCCTTTGCGCACTCGTCGGGTATACATCAGGACGGCGTGCTCAAACAGCGCGAAACCTACGAGATAATCGACCCGAAGGATGTGGGTATCGACGAATCGGTCATCGCCCTGACGGCCCGCAGCGGCCGTGCGGCACTGGCTCACCGGCTGGAACTGCTCGGCTACGACCTTTCGCACGAACAGCTTGACGACACGTATCAGCGCTTCCTCGAACTGGCCGACCGCAAGAAAGAGGTTCAGGATTACGACCTGCTCTACCTTGTCGGCGACATCGAAAAGCTGCGCGACCAGCAGATCAGTCTGAAGTTCATGCAGGTAACCACCGGCACGCTGGTCCCCACAGCAACCATAGTCCTCAAGTTCAAGGACCACGAACGAATGGCCACGGCGACCGGAAACGGTCCGGTGGATGCAGCCGTCACGGCAATCAAGAAACTGATCAACGAGAAGGTCGTAATCACCGAATTCCTGATCCAGGCCATGACGCGCGGGTCGAACGATGTGGGCCGGGTACACATACACGTGATGTGCGGCAAACGCATAGTACACGGATTTGCCGCGCATACCGACACGGTACGTGCATCGGTCGAAGCCTTCATCGACGCGCTGCGCATACTCAACGTAACTGAAAAAACAACCGAATAGCACCCCCGCAGAACGGGATGCTGTCACCCTCAACCGAAACAGAAACATGGGAAAGACACTTTTGGACAAAATATGGGATGCGCACACCGTACGCATCGAAGACGGCGGCCGCTGCGTACTGTACATCGACCGCGCATACATACATGAAGTGACCTCGCCGGTTGCATTCGCCTCGCTCGAAAAGCGCGGGATAGAAGTTGCACGGCCGGCCCAGATCACGGCAATGCCCGACCACAACATTCCGACCGTCGACCAGCATCTGCCCATCACCGAACCGCAGTCGCGGACAGCGGGAAACGAGCACAACAGGGACACCTTTTTCCATAAGCTTTTCAGTTTGTTCAACACCTAACATATCGTATAAAGCATCATATAAAGGGCGTAAATAAGGATCTACTTTTTCTTTTAATTCACCAGGTAAAAATCCTAAATTTTCTCCGGCTTCAACAATAGGCCGTGTAATAATAATTTTTTGTGTTTTATTCTTTTTTAATTGATCAATTGCATAAGCTACAGCTAAAAAAGTCTTCCCAGTTCCAGCCGCACCAGTAGCGAAAATGATTGTATTTTTTTCTAAATCATGAAAATATTTTACTTGACTTTCATTTTTAGGTTTAATCACTTTTTTTTGATAAGTTGTTACAAATTTGATATCTCCATCATTAAAAAATTTATTTTCATTCACTTGTTTGATAATTGAATCTAACAACATTTTATCAATATCTGCATTTTCTTTTACTTTATTAATAACTAATTCAATTGCTTTTTTGATTTTCATATATCCCATTTCATCTTTTGATTGAACAATTAAATAATCGCCATTCCCTTGAATTGGTTGCTGAAA
>URTU01000100.1 GCA_900550925.1 uncultured Alistipes sp.
CCGCCGTTGCAGCGGCACATACAGTTATATGTCGGTTTGCAGCCGGTTATTCGTACATTCCGGCCTTGAGTATGGCCACCTCCTGCGGGGTGAGGAAACGCCATTGGCCGCGTTTGAGATTCTTCTTGGTCAGGCCGGCAAAGTAGACGCGGTCGAGTTTCGAGACGCGGTAGCCGAGGTGCTCGAATATGCGGCGCACGATACGGTTGCGGCCCGAGTGGATCTCGATGCCGATCTCCTTCTTGCTGTCGTTGACGTAGCTTACCTCGTCGGCCTGTATCTTGCCGTCCTCGAGGTCGATACCCTCGACGATCTGCTCCATGTCGGCCTTGGTCAGCGGCTTGTCGAGCGTCACTTGATAGATCTTTCGCTTGTTGTACGAAGGGTGGGTGAGTGTCTTGGTCAGGTCGCCGTCATTGGTGAGCAGCAGCACGCCGAGGCTGTTCTTGTCGAGCCGGCCTACCGGATAGATCCTTTCGGCGCAGGCACCCTTGACGATATCCATTACCGTCTTGGCGGCATGTTCGTCCTCGATGGTGGTGACAAAACCCTTCGGCTTGTTCATCAATATGTAGACCTTCTTTTCGCTGTGCAGGGGTTCGCCGTTGAAACGTACCTCGTCGGTCGGTTTGACCTTGGTGCCCATTTCAGTTACGACCTGCCCGTTTACGGTGACCACGCCGGCGGCAATGAATTCGTCAGCCTCGCGGCGCGAACACATCCCCGATTGGGCGATGTAGCGGTTCAGGCGGATCTCACCCTCCTGCTTCGGGGCCGTGAAACGCGGGTACGACTGCGGGACCTCACCGGCACCGTAGACGGTTTTGTGCTGGGCGGCCTTTTTGGGCTGCTGGGTGCGGGGGCGTTCATCACGCTGTGGTGTCTTGTCATAGCTGTGCGAGTAGCCCTGTTTGCGGGGCTGGTCGTCGGCGAACTGCGGGCGTCGGCCATAGCTGCGGGGACCGGTAGTGCGCGGTTGCCGCTCTTCACGGAAGTCACGGCCGGCGCTGTTCCGGTCGAAGCCCTCCTGACGGTTGAAGTCGCGGTATTCGGCCGGACGTTTCGGGGTGCGGCGGGAGTCGTCGCGATTGAAATCCCGCTCGCGGGTATATGTACGGCGGGAATCTTCACGGTTGAAATCCCGACGGGCGTTGTCACGGTTGAAATCGTTGCGGTTGAAGTCTTCATTTCGGAAGTCGCGGTTGAAACTGCCTCGGTCGTTGTCGCGGTTGAATCCGTGGTGTTCCGCCTCGCGGTTGAAGTCGCGATGCTGATATCGGTTCCGGGAGTCGCCGTCACGGTTGAAATCATTGCGGTTGAAGCGGTCACCGCGCGGCTCCTGACGGTTGAAGTCGCGGTGATAGGGCTCGCGGTTGAAATCCTGTTCGGCACGGCGCTGGTATGGTTTGCGTTGGTCTGACGGCGCGTTGTCGGTACGGAATCGCGGCCGGTTGTCTTCCGTGAAATTGGGATTGTAGGAGCTTCTGTGCGGGTGTTGCGTCTGGTTGCGGTCGTATGAGCGTCCGGCCTGATGGTCGTAACGCCCGTACTGGTAATGCTCGTTGTCGGCCGTTTCGGCGTTTCGGCGTTTCGAAACCGGCTCAACGCGTACGGCCGAGGTCGTACGTACACGCTTGTCTCTTGCGAATCTCTGGTAGGATGGGGTCTCCACGACCGCATCGGCACCGTTCTTTTTGTCTTCTGAGTTGCTCATTGTATTATAAATCGTTGATCAGCGCTCAAAGGTAAGGCAAATTTTTTTATATTTGTACGCTTAACAGTTGCCATTTTGCACTTAAACAGTTTTTATGAAGTATAATTTCGATACCGTACCCTGCCGAAAGGGTACGGCGTGTGAGAAGTTCGACGAAACGGGACAGATTTTCGGACGCGAGGATATAATTCCGATGTGGATCGCCGATATGGATTTCGAAATCCTGCCGGCCATCACCGAGGCGGTCTGCAAACGGGCCAGACATTGTGTTTACGGCTACGGGCTGCGTCCCGACAGCTATTTCGATTCGATCATCGGCTGGATGCGCCGCCGCCACGACTGGCCCGTGCGGCGCGAATGGCTGGGGTTCACCCCGGGCGTAGTGGCCGGTTTTTCGTTCGCCATCCGGGCCTTGACCGACGAGGGGGACGGTGTGCTGATACAACCGCCCGTATACCCGCCTTTTGCCAACATGATCCGGCTCAACGGCCGGCGCGAGATAGACAACCCGCTGAAGATTGTCGACGGCCGCTTCGAGATCGATTTCGAGGATCTTGACCGCAAGCTCGCCGAGGCGAAGGTGATGCTGTTCTGTTCGCCGCACAACCCGACGGGGCGTGTCTTCACGCGTGAGGAGCTGCTGCGTATCGGTGAACTGTGCGCCAAACACGACGTGAAGATCATCTCGGATGAGATACATGCCGACCTGATACGGCCGTCGTACCGCTTTTACAGCATAGCGTCGCTGAACGACGACCTGGCCCACCGGACGCTGACGCTGACCGCCCCGAGCAAGACCTTCAACATCGCGGGACTGTCGACATCGGTGATCATCATACCGGACGAGCATCTTCGCGATCGTTTCAATACGGAGTTTGCCAAGACGCATGCCGACCAGGGCAACATCTTCGGCACGACGGCCCTCGAAGCCGCATACAATTACGGAGAGGAGTGGCTCGAGGAGGCGATGCAGTACATTGACGGCAATATCCGTTACGTGGAGGGCTTTCTGCGCGAGCATACGCCCCGCATCAGCCACTACGCCCAGGAGGGAACCTTCCTCATGTGGCTCGACTGCCGCGGGATGGGGCTGTCGCAGCCCGAGCTGCTCGACTTCTGGACCAACCGCGCACATATCGGCCTGAACGACGGTGCGGCATTCGGACAGGAGGGTGTCGGCTTCATGCGCATGAATGTAGGTACGTCGCAGTCGGTTGTCGAGCGGGCCATGAACCAGTTGCGCGAGGCTTACGATTTGCTCTATAAATGATAAAACGTTATATTTGCACCCCGATTAAACCGAAAATAGGATGTTTGAAAATTTAACCGATAAACTCGAACGCTCGTTCAAGATACTCAAGGGCGAGGGCCGTATAACGGAGATCAACGTCGCCGAGACGCTCAAGGAGATCCGCCGTGCGCTGATCGATGCCGACGTCAACTACAAGGTGGCCAAGACCTTTACCGACGAGGTGAAACAGAAGGCTTTGGGACAGGATGTGCTGAAGTCGGTCAAGCCGGGCCAGATGATGACCAAGATCGTGCGCGACGAACTGGCAGCGCTGATGGGCGGTACGGCAACCGACATACGTCTTGAAGGCTCGCCGGCCGTGATACTGATTGCCGGCCTTCAGGGTTCCGGTAAGACCACCTTCTCGGGCAAGTTGGCTTTGATGCTCAAGGAGAAGCGTCATCGCAGCGTGCTGCTTGTGGCGGGAGACGTCTACCGTCCGGCGGCGATCGACCAGTTGCGAATTCTGGGTGCGCAGGTCGGTGTCGAGGTGTATACCGAGGACGGCAACCGCAATCCGGTCGAGATAGCAGTCAATGCGATCCGTTATGCCCGCAGCAAGAGCATCAATACGGTGATTGTCGATACGGCGGGACGTCTGGCGGTCGACGAGCAGATGATGAACGAGATTGCGGCCATCAAGCAGGCGGTCAAACCGAGCGAAACGCTGTTCGTGGTCGACTCGATGACCGGACAGGATGCCGTAAATACGGCCCGGGAGTTCAACGAACGGCTCGATTTCGACGGCGTTGTTCTGACCAAGCTCGACGGCGATACGCGCGGCGGTGCGGCCATTTCGATCCGGTCGGTGGTGAACAAGCCGTTGAAGTTCGTCTCGAACGGCGAGAAGATGGATGCCCTTCAGGTGTTCCATCCCGAACGTATGGCCGACCGTATTCTGGGCATGGGCGATATCGTTTCGCTGGTCGAGCGGGCGCAGGAGCAGTATGACGAGGAGGAGGCCCGCCGGCTGAAGAAGAAACTCATCAAGAATAAGTTCGACTTCAACGACTTCATGGCCCAGATCGCCCAGATCAAGAAGATGGGTAACCTGAAGGATGTGGCTTCGATGATTCCGGGCATGGGCAAGATGCTGAAGGATGTCGACATACCGGACGATGCGTTCAAGCAGACCGAGGCTATCATCAACTCGATGACTCCGGCCGAGCGGTCGAATCCGGCGATCATAAATGTGTCACGGCGCGAACGCATAGCGCGTGGCAGCGGTACGACGCTTGCCGACGTAAACCGGCTGATGAAGCAGTTCGACCAGACGCGCCAGATGATGAAACTGGCGGCTGGCGGCGGCCTGCAGCAGAAGATGCAGATGATGCGCGGTGGCATGCGGCGCCGGTAATGACATGTGAACGGATGCCGGCATGCGTAGTGCCGGTGTGACGATCTCTGATATACGATTGCGGGGCTTTCGAATTTTGCGAGGCCCCGCAATCGTTTTTTTATGGCAAACGGGCCGTGCGCAAACGGTACCGGTGCGACAAATCGAGGTCCGTGATACCGTTGCCGGATGAAAAATAGGGCATGGCGGCAGGCAGAGGTTCAGAAATCCGATAATATTGCCTATCTTTGTATGATTTAAACAATTTATATTTTATAAGATGCACCGTTCCGGTTTTGTCAACATAATAGGCAACCCCAATGTGGGCAAGTCGACCCTGATGAATGCGCTGGTCGGCGAACGACTGTCGATAATAACCTCGAAGGCACAAACCACGCGCCACCGTATCATGGGTATTGTCAACGGCGATGATTTCCAGATCGTCTACTCCGATACGCCCGGGATTCTCAAACCCAGTTACAAGTTGCAGGAGTCGATGATGCGTTTCGTGCGCGGGGCGCTGAAGGATGCCGACGTGCTGCTTTACGTGACCGATACGGTCGAGAACGGCGAACGGTCGGAAGAGGTGCTGGAACATATCGCAAAGAGCGGAATTCCGGTTATCGTGGTAATAAACAAGATCGACCTGACGACTCCCGAGGCGCTCGAGGCGTTGGTGGCCAGGTGGCACGAACGCCTTCCCGAGGCACGGATAGCTCCGGTGTCGGCCAAGGAGAATTTCAATATCGGCGGCCTGTTCGACCTGATCCTCGGACTGCTGCCCGAAGGTGAGCCATACTATCCGAAGGATACGCTGACCGACCGGACGATGCGTTTCTTCGCTTCGGAGATAATCCGCGAGAAGATATTCCTCAACTACCAGAAGGAGATTCCGTACAGTGTGGAGATAGCGATAGACGAGTATCGGGAGGAGCCCGGTCTTGACCGCATTTCGGCTACCGTTTATGTGGCTCGCGAGTCGCAGAAAGGCATCCTCATCGGACATAAGGGCGAGATGCTGAAGCGGGTGGGGACGGCCGCACGCATCGAACTCGAAAAGTTTCTCGGCAAGAAGGTGTTCCTGCAGCTTTACGTGAAGGTGAGCGACAACTGGCGGGATTCCGACAGCCAGCTTCGTCGCTTCGGCTATTCGGAATAGCGTCGGAAGCTGCCGGTCCGTCGGTCGGCGGGGAGCAGTGAAGGCGGTATACGGAAAAAGAAGGAGGGAACAGCAGGCTGTTCCCTCCTTTGTTTGATACGGTACTGCCGTTTAGTGCTTGTACTGGCCGGTAATCTCTATCGTCGTACCTACGGTGGCATCGGTCGCTACCGTAGCCTTGGTGATGTGGAGCATGTAATATACATCTTCGTTGATAACGCCGAGTACCACGTCGTAGTCCTGTCCCTTGTCGGCACTGATACCGGTGTAGGCTTTCATGTCGGAAGCCTTGTCGATGGCTTCTTTCAGGGCCTCCTGGGTCGTGATATTGCTCCAGTCGGCAGCGGCGAGTTCCACGAATT
>URTU01000101.1 GCA_900550925.1 uncultured Alistipes sp.
GAGGATGGTCGTGGCCGAGCCGATGCCGAGGATTATCATGAAGGCGGCATTCGAAAGGGTTATTGTGATCTGGTTTGCGGCGATTTCGGTGGTTCCGATCCAGCCCATCATGATCGAGGTGAGCACGAATGCGAGTCCTTCGAGGGTCATCTGGAATGCGATGGGCACACCTACGCGGAAGAGCTGCAGCACGCGCGGGAAGTTGAACGATACGCGGCGTAGCAGGGCCATGTAAGGGCGTACGCGGCGGTTTGTGAAGAAGTACACGATCATCGAGACGGGCATGACCATACGCGAAATGAAGGTTGCGAAACCTGCTCCGGCGGCCCCCATTGCCGGTGCGCCCCAGTGTCCGTAGATGAAGATCCAGTTGAGGAATATGTTGAGCAGGTTGCAGGCGATGACCACGATCATTGCGGTTGTTGTGTTGCCGATGCCTTCGAGGAACTGTTTGAAGGCGCCGTAAAGCATGAGCGGGATCATGCTCCAGGCCACGTAGCGGTAGTATGGCAGGGCCATGTCGACCACTTCGACCGGTTGTCCGAGATGGTACATCGCCGGGATGAAGGCAAGCTGGATGGCGGTGATTGCGATTCCCGAGAGCAGATAGAACAGGATTGCGTTTTTGAGGTATCCGCTCATTTCGAGACGTTCGTTGCGGGCGTAGTGGGCTCCCACAAGCGGTGTGATGCCGATGGTGATGCCGATTCCGAAGATGAAGAGTATGAAGAATACCGAACTGCCGAACGAGACGGCGGCCAGAGGCAGTACGCCGAGCTGCCCGACCATTGCGTTGTCGGCGAACTGTACGATGACCTGTCCGAGCTGCGACAGTACGACGGGCAGGGCCAGCCGCAGGATGGGGCCGTATTGTGAGTTTTGATGTTTGAGCCTGTTCATTGGCTATAATTGTTTGTCGTGAAAAAAAGTGTATGTCGATTGAGGGGTGCAAAGATAGCCAATTTTTGACAAAACGCGGCATCTGTTCCTGCAAACGTTTCATGGTGTGCGGACGGAGACCGGACGGGGCGGGTCGCAGCAGCGGCGACATGTCGGCAGAAGCCTTGTAAGATAATGATATAATGAATGTTGTGACGGTGGTAGACGAGTGGCGCCGGCGGCTCGGGGTCAGAGCAGCAGACCCGCAGTCGGGCGCATGCATCCTGGCGGAGTGCGGTTGTCGCCCAGCGGCGGCCGGCAAAACTGCTGTGGCGTCCGGAAAATTCCAATTAAATGTTGTGTGTGAAATAAAAACCGGCTCTTTTTCGTTATCTTTGCGGCACGATACGGAGTGCGGCCATGGGCCGTGAAACCATGATTGGCAGGATGTGTGATACGAAACATTCGATGCTCCTGCCTGCAGTGAGGCGAAAAGAGTTGATGATCTGTGGCCCGACCGGAAAAAGGATGGCATGACGATAGTACTCCGTACGGCCGAAGTGTTTTTTATAGAACGGAGGAGTGAAAGACTATGAGCAAAAAATCGAAAGAGAATAAAAACGAAATAGATGAGTTGTCGGCCCTGCCAAACCTGACGGAGGGCAGGCATCAGATGATTCCGATCGTGACGGGCGACGATACGCCCGACGAATCGGTCAATGTTCCCGAGGTGCTTCCGATACTCTCGCTGCGGAGTTCGGTGCTCTTCCCGGGTGCCATAACCCCGATTACGGTCGGCCGCGAAAAGAGTATCCGGCTGGTGCGCGAGGTGAGCGAAGGGAACGGTCTGTTGGGTGCGGTGCTGCAGAAGGAGTCGGAGGTTGAGAATCCGACGCCCGACGACATGTACAAGGTCGGTACGGCGGCCCGTATCCTGAAGATCCTGGAGATGCCGAACAGTACGCTGACGGTAATCCTGAACGGTCTGGAGAAGATCGAGGTGGGTGAATATCTCTGCACGGAGCCCTATTTCAAGGCTACCGTGACTCCGATCCGCGATTCGGCTCCCGACGAGTCGAATGTCGAATTCAATGCGCTGGTCGATTCGATACGCGACGTGGCGCTGAATATCATCGAGATCTCGCCGTCGATGCCCAAGGAGGCGGCCTTTGCCATCAAGAACATCGATTCGCGGCGCGGCATAATCAACTTCACATGCTCGAACATCGAGATGAGCGATGCCGACCGTCAGCATCTGTTGGAGGCGCCCGGGCTGTTGGCACGGGCACGCCGCCTGCTGGAGATACTGGTCCGCGAGCAGCAGTTGGCCGAACTCAAGACCGAGATTCAGAACAAGGTCAAGCAGGATCTGGACCGTCAGCAGCGTGAATACTTCCTGCAGCAGCAGATGCGTACCATACAGGACGAGCTGGGTGACGGTGAGGATGCCGAGATAGAGCGGCTCAAGGAGCGCGCCGCAAAGAAGAACTGGAGCAAGGAGACGGCCGAACTCTTCGAGAAGGAGGTGGCCAAGCTCGAAAGACTGAATCCGGCGGTAGCCGAATATTCGGTACAGCTGACCTACCTGCAGTTGATGCTCGACCTGCCGTGGAACGACGTTACGGTCGACAACCTCGACCTGAACTGTGCCCGCGAGCAGCTTGACCATGACCATTTCGGTCTGGAGGAGGTCAAGGAGCGTATCCTGGAACACCTTGCGGTGATCAAGCTCAAGGGTGATCTCAAGTCCCCGATCCTCTGCCTTTACGGCCCCCCGGGAGTCGGCAAGACCTCGCTGGGCAAGTCGGTCGCCGATGCGCTCAACCGCAAGTTCGGACGCATATCGCTCGGCGGTCTGCACGATGAGGCCGAGATTCGCGGTCACCGCCGTACCTACATAGGTGCCATGCCGGGTCGGATCATTCAGACAATCAAGCGTTGCGGGTCGTCCAATCCGGTCATCATACTCGATGAGGTCGACAAGGTTTCGGAGAGCAACCACGGCGATCCGTCGAGCGCCTTGCTCGAGGTGCTCGATCCCGAGCAGAACACGACCTTCCACGACAACTATCTCGATACGGAGTACGATCTGTCGAAGGTGATGTTCATTGCCACGGCCAACAATGCCGCGCGGATCAGTCCGGCGCTGCGCGACCGTATGGAGATGATCAATATCCCGGGATACATCCTTGAGGACAAGATACATATTGCGACCGACCACCTGCTTCCGAAGGAGATCGAGGCTCACGGACTGAAACCCGAGAATCTGGTGCTGACGTCCGAGGTCATCGAGAAGATCATTTCGGAATATACGCGTGAGATGGGTGTGCGCCAGCTCGACAAGCAGTTGGCAAAACTGGCCCGCCACCGCGCAAAGCAGATCGGGTTCGGCGAGGAGTTTGAACCGCAGGTTACGGCCGCGGATATCGAGAAGATTCTGGGAATGCCGAAGTTCCGTCAGGATCAGTACGAGATCGGCGGCATGACGGGTATCGTGACGGGTCTGGCCTGGACCGAGGTTGGCGGCGACATACTCTACATCGAGTCGATCCTGACCCCGGGCAAGGGCAAGCTCAACCTGACGGGAAATCTTGGTGACGTGATGAAGGAGTCGGCCACCATAGCCCACGAGTGGGTGAAGGCTCACTTCGAGGAGCTGAAGATCGATCGCGAGAAGTTCGAGAATTACGACCTGAATATCCACGTTCCCGAGGGTGCGATCCCGAAGGACGGGCCGAGTGCCGGCATAACGATGGTAACGTCGATCGTTTCGACCTATACGGGGCGTAAGGTCCGTGAACGGATCGCCATGACGGGCGAAACGACTCTGCGCGGCAGGGTGATGCCCGTAGGCGGTATTCGCGAGAAGATCCTCGCGGCCAAGCGCGCCGGCATTACCGATCTGATCCTGTGCAGCGAGAACGAGAAGGATATCTCCGAGATCAAGCCGGAGTATGT
The DNA here is from genome assembly GCA_900550925.1 of uncultured Alistipes sp. GTDB lineage: Bacteria > Bacteroidota > Bacteroidia > Bacteroidales > Rikenellaceae > Alistipes. The sequence continues at coordinate 3,838 of URTU01000101.1, forward strand.
CGAAGGGTTGAAGTTCCACTATGTGAACACCAACGACGAGGTTCTGGCTCTGGCTCTCGAACCGGCCGAATAGTGTCGGTTGCGGTAGGACGGTTGGCAGGGGACTCGCAGGTTAAGCGCACGGGGGCTTCGTGACGGAGCTCGGGCGTTAACGGCTGAGGAGTCTGGCACCGTTCGGTGGATTGCCGGATCGGCCTGGTGGAACGGGCTGACAGTAGATCCCGGGATGCTGTAACGGGCCGTGAATATCGGGCCGAGAGTCCCGAATATCAGGCAAAGCGACATCCGTATCGCCATTATTGACGATGCGGATGCCGCTTTTTTGGTTATGTGGCAGGCTTTTTTGGGGAGCGATACCCGATAATTCAATTATAATTGCTAATTTTGCGGGTTGCAAATAATAGCTGAAAGTTGAAGGTTATGAATATGACTGACAAGTACAACCCCCGCGAGATCGAGGGCAAGTGGTACGACTACTGGATAGACAACAAACTCTTCCATTCGACGCCCGATGAGCGTGAACCGTATACCATAGTCATTCCGCCTCCCAATGTGACCGGAATGCTCCACATGGGACACATGCTGAACAATACGTTGCAGGATGTGCTGGTGCGCCGTGCCCGTATGATGGGCAAGAATGCCTGCTGGGTTCCGGGTACCGACCACGCCTCGATCGCTACCGAAGCGAAGGTTGTTGCCAAACTGCGGGCCGAGGGTATCGAGAAGTCGAGCCTGACGCGCGAGGAGTTCCTGCGCCACGCCTGGGAGTGGAAGGAGAAGCACGGTGGCATCATCCTGAAGCAGCTGCGCAAGTTGGGAGCTTCGTGCGACTGGGATCGTACATGCTTTACGATGGACGAGATCCGCACCGAGGGCGTGATCAAGGTATTCGTGGACCTTTACAACAAGGGCAAGATATATCGCGGCGTGCGGATGGTCAACTGGGATCCGGCGGCGAAGACGGCCCTCTCGGACGAAGAGGTGATCTACCGCGAGTCGCACGGAAAACTCTACTACCTGCGCTATGCCATCGAGGGTACGGACCGTTATATCGTAGTTGCCACGACGCGTCCGGAGACCATTCTGGGCGATACGGCGCTGTGCGTCAATCCCGAAGATGAGCGTTATGCATCGCTGCCGGAGGGTACGCGTGTCATCGTGCCGCTCGTGGGGCGTTCGATACCCCTGATCCGCGACAGCTATGTGGATATAGGTTTCGGTACGGGTGCGCTGAAGGTTACGCCGGCGCACGACGTCAACGACTACATGCTCGGCGAGAAGTATGCGCTCGAAACAATCGATATTTTCAACGACGACGGTACGATCAACGACAAGGTCGGCATGTATGTCGGCATGGACCGCTTTGCTGTCCGCGAGCAGATCGAGAAGGACCTCGAGGCGGCCGGCCTGCTCGAGAAGACCGAAGCATACACCAACAACGTGGGCTATTCGGAGCGTACGGGCGTGCCCATCGAACCGAAACTGTCGATGCAGTGGTTCATGTCGATGAAGGAGATTGCCGAACCGGCTTTGCGGGCAGTGCTCGACAACGAGATACGTTTCGTGCCGGAGAAGTACAGGAATATCTACCGCTACTGGATGGAGAACATCAAGGACTGGTGTATCTCGCGCCAGCTGTGGTGGGGGCAGCGCATTCCGGCCTACTACCTGCCCAAGGGCGGGTATGTGGTTGCCGAGACAGCCGAAAAGGCTCTGGAGCTGGCCCGCGAAAAGAGCGGCGACATGTCGCTGCAGATCGGTG
>URTU01000102.1 GCA_900550925.1 uncultured Alistipes sp.
CAATAGGAAACTTCTCCGGGTTCGGCCATATCGGCGTCGGATGGACCCTCGCCGACAACAACTTCCCGGGCGGTCTCCTGAGAATGTTCTTCTCCTTCTCGGCCGGACTGCTCATGTCGCGCATCATAAAGCCAGCAAATATCCGTGGCAGTTTCTGGATCTGCACCCTCTCGATCATATTCCTGCTCTCGCTGCCTCACCTCGGCGGAAGCCAGGCCCCCTGGATCAACGGAATATACGACTCGATCTGCATCCTGCTGCTCTTCCCGCTGATCCTCTACGTCGGCGCTTCGGGAAAGGCCACAGACAAATATACAAGCAGGATCTGCAAGTTCCTCGGCGACATATCATATCCCGTATATGTCGTCCACTACCCCTTCATGTATCTCTTCTACGCCTGGCTCTGGAGCGGCGAGAAGATCGAGTTCTCGCAGGCCTGGCCCATTGCGCTGCTGCTATTCTTCGGGAACATACTGCTCGCATACGCCGCCCTGAAGCTCTACGACGAACCTGTCCGCCGTTGGCTCACAAAAAAATTCATGCCCAAACGCAAATAATCTCCACCTTCATACCAACCGTAATATGAAAACATTAAATCTCACCAGCCCGTTCATCGTATGCCTGGCATGTGCCCTGAGTTGCGGCACGTTGTCGGCACAGGAGGTAGACCTCTCGAATCAGCGGGCCGAAAACCAAAACATCATGGCCGTACCTGGTTACAAACTCGATCACAAGGGAATTATTCTCAACCCCACGCCGCAACAGATGTCGTTCGAAGCCGTAAGCGGAGTCGACATCTCGCAGGGCGTCGCACTCAAAGACAAACAGAAACGTTTTGCCGACGAATTCGGGTTCCTCCGCCTCGACAGGAAGGGGGTGAAACTGACCGTCGACTTCGGAGCCAAGGCCGCGCGCAAAAACAGTGTCCGGGAGATTCCGGGAGCCTATGCACTCCAGATCGACGGGAAGGGCATCTCGATCGTCGGTTACGATGAGGCCGGAGCATTCTACGGCATCCAGACTCTCCGCCAGATCGTCGAGAGCCCCGCAGCCGCCGACGGCAAACTCCCAGCCATAGAGATCAATGACTACCCGACGCTGCCCTACCGCGGCATTGTCGAGGGTTTCTACGGCACGCCGTGGTCGCACGAGGTACGGTTGTCGCTCATAGACTTCCTCGGCCGGTTCAAGATGAACACCTACGTCTACGGCCCAAAGGACGACCCATACCACCGAAGCCCGCACTGGCGTGACCCCTATCCGCAGGAGGAGGCCCGCCACATCACCGAACTTATCGAAGCCTGCAACCGTAACCATGTCGAATTCACGTGGGCGATCCACCCGGGACAGGACATCAAATGGAACGAGGAGGATTACCTGAATCTGGTCAACAAGTTCAACATGATGTACGACCTCGGGGTACGCGCCTTCGCGATCTTCTTCGACGATATCGTCGGCGACGGTACCAATGCCGTGCAGCAGACCGACCTGCTCAACCGCCTTACCGAGGAGTTTGTCAAGACCAAAGGAGATGTCGCCCCGCTGATCATCTGCCCGACCGACTACACCAAACTCTGGGCCGACCCAACGCCCCAGGGAAGCCTGGTAGTATATGGCCAGAAACTCGACCCGGCAATCAAGATCTTCTGGACCGGCGACGTCGTCTGCGCCGACCTCACGCGCGAAACTCTCGACTGGGTCAACTCGCGAATCAAGCGTCCGGCATACTTCTGGTGGAACTATCCCGTAACCGACTATGTCCGCAACCTCATCCTGCAAGGTCCCGTGTACGGTCTCGAACCATCGCTCACCCGGAACGAAGTCAGCGGAATAACCAGCAACCCGATGGAACACGGCGAAGCTTCGAAACTCGCCCTCTACGGCGTGGCGGATTACAGCTGGAACACGGCGGCATACAACCCGATCGACAACTGGGAGCGCGGTTTGAAGGAGCTCGTTCCTGATGCGAGCGAGGCTTACCGCACATTCGCCATACACTCCTGCGACACCGAAACCGGCTATCGCAGAGACGAATCGTGGGAGACCCGCACTTTCCGGATCACCGACGCCTCGGAAAAGGACTTCACGGCCCTCTGGTCGGAGTTCGACCGCATCGAAAAGGTGCCCGGACAGATGGAGCAAGGGTGTTCGAACCAGGCCCTGCTCGCCGAACTGCGCCCCTGGCTCGTGGAGTTCGGCAAACTCGGCACGCGAGGCAAACGTACAATCGAACTGGCCCGTGTATATCTCGACGGGCAGGACGATGCCGCATTCTGGGAGGGATACGTCAACAACCTGATGAGCCGCGAGGATCGCAAGGCCTTCGATGCCCACAAATCGGGAACAATGAAGCTCCAGCCATTCTATGAAAATGCGATGTTCGACATGGCACACGGTTTCTTCCGCAAGCTGACCGGCGAAGTCCCGATGCACTACAAGGTTATCGGTTCGTTCATCAATGTCCCGACATCGGCATCGCTGGCCATAATAGACAACGACCCCGAAACATATTTCACCTCGAAAGCTGCTCAGAACGCCGGCGACTGGATCGGTGTCGACATGGGCTGCGTCACCAAGATCAACGGCATCTCGATCCTGCAGGGCCGCAACTCCGACGGCAACGGCAACTTCTTCGACCATGCCATACTCGAGTGCTCGAAAGACGGACGCATCTGGACCCCGTTCATGGAGGAACTGAACGACCAATACGAGATCCGCTGGCAGGGTGATCCGGTCGAGGCCCGTTATATCCGCCTGAAACGTCTCGAGTCGGACCGCAAGACCCGCTTCTCGATACGTTCGTTCGAGATCAACCCCGTAAGCCTCGACAACCTCGGATTCTCGCTGCAGGCCCAAAACCCGCAGCAGGCCCTGACGGCTTTCGACAAACGGCTGGATACGTCATACTCAAACAGCGGAGCGCTTACGTTCGGGGTTCCGGAAGGTACGGGATGTTATACGCTGCTGATGAGACGCCCGGCAGCGCCCGTGCAGATCAGACAGCTGCAATCCGACGGTACGGTGGCAGCCGAGGCCACAACGGCCGAACCATTCGTCAGCATACCGTTGGCCGAGGGCGTATCGTCGATACAGATCGACGGTGAAGCCGAAATATTCGAGATCATAGCCCGGCCGTCATGCGCCGTCGCCGAATAACGGCCAAAACAGAGAACACACATCCTGAAAACGAAGCGACCGGAGGAGATATGCTCCTCCGGTCGTCTTATTTGCGGGCCGGCCACTGCAAGGTTCGATTTCTAAAATAGATTACCGGCCATTATATACGGCTGCCGTTTCGGGCATGGGGCCTCCTGGCATGGGGGCTCCATCACGCAAAATGCCATTCGTCTCTATCGCGTAAACCGGTAGTAAACCCCAAGCGGCAGGGTTGTACCTCCGCGGTCAGTGAAGCACAACTCCCCGAACTGCTCCGAATCGCAGATCCCGAAAGAGTGGTAGATCGCACTGCGGGCAACGGTCGACGACAACCCCATCGAATAGAGGTTCAGAACCAGAAAGGCATCATGCTCCTCCAGCAGTTGCGAGCAAAGGTCAAGCATCTCGGCGATATTCTGTTCAAGGATCCACTTCTCGCCGTTGGTGCCGCGGCCGTATGCCGGCGGATCGAGTATGATACCCGAATATTTGCGGCCGCGGCGAACCTCGCGCCGTACATATTTCAGGGCATCGTCAACTACCCACCGTACGGATTGCAAACCGTTCTCCTGCAGGTTGTCGTTGGCCCACGAAACCATGTTGTGAACCGAGTCGAGGTGTGTTACACGTGCTCCGGCACTCGCTGCGGCGAGGGTCGCCCCGCCAGTATAGGCGAAGAGATTAAGCACCTCGACATCATTGCGGCCAGAGGACGTGTTATGTTGTCGTAGATGAAGTTCCAGTTGGCAGCCTGTTCCGGGAAGAGTCCCACGTGCTTGAACCCCGTGAGTGCCAGCCGCATCCGAAACCGCATCTTTTTATAGGCATACCCGACGAACCAGCGCGATGGCATGTCGTGTGCCGGCACCCATTTGCCGTCATCGGCATTGCTGCGCCCAACGAAGAGCGCATCAGCCATCTGTTGCCACTGCATTTCATCCAGCGAACGGGGCCACACCGCCTGCGGTTCGGGCCTGCGGAGGATGTATTTGCCGAAACGTTCGAGTTTCTCGCGGTTGCCGCAGTCGATCAGTTCGTAGTCGGTCCATTGCGGCGTGAGCAGTTCATGGGTGTGCATATTGTCTTGAGGATTTAATTGTTTTCGTAAATGAGGTTCATCTCGCAACGGCCGCAGTCGAACTCCAGACGGTAACGATACTGTCCGTGACGAAGATAGAGTTCTCCCCTGAGAGTCGGGCGTTCGAGCAGACACTGCCCTATTTCGCGGCGGATACAGTAGCTGCTGCGCATGACCCGTTCGCCATGCAGGTCCGGATGCAGATCGGCCCCCGTAGCGATCGTTCGGGCGCCGTGCTGCCGGTAGAAAGCCTCGGCCAGCGAATTGGTGACGTTCCAACTGCTGTCGAGTTGTGTTTCGGGGAGCCGGGCTTCTGGATTTTCGGGCCGGCGGTAGGGCTTATGGCAGATGCCGCGTCGCGCTTCATCCAACCGTCCGAGGGCTTCGCGACGCAGGGCGCTCAATTTCGAGACCGGCACGAAACGTACATTGCCCGATATCTCCACCCCGTCGATGCGGAAGATGCTGTCACCGCTTCGGATAGCCTGTTCGCGCAGGGTCGAAACCATGCGTTCGGGATCGGCAGCATCGTCGAACGTCTCATTCAGCGAGGCTTCACCCGTCAGCCCGTCGCAGTCGATATAGCGCATCGAAAGTGTCCCGTCCCCGAACGAAATTTCGCACCGCGCCGGAATGACACGCCGCGTACGGCTGCGGTCGAGCGCCATGCGGAAGCGGTTGTCAAGATTCCGGAACACCTCGGCACCGCGGACAACGCCATCCATACGGTTTGGTATTACCGTCCGCCCCTCGACCCCGTTTACGTTCGTTCCCGAGACCCCCTTGCCGCCCATCAGACAGATACCGTCACCGGCCGCAAGCGTCGTGTCTCGGTCGAGGGTAAAGCGGTCACGTCCGACCCGCACGATGCGGCCGATACGTTCGCCGACCGACTTCGGTGTGTCGAACGACGCCACGCCGGCCCGCTTGCCTTCGAAAAAATATCCGGATTCGCCCCGCGTGAAACTCTTCGACGTGTCGGGTGTGAAATCGAAGATACTCTCGCCGCTCGAAGCCCTTCTGCAGTCGCTGCGCGAGGCGATTGCTTCGTCGATCTTGCGGCGGTAGTAGGCCACCACATTCTTGACATACGAGATATCCTTCAGCCGCCCCTCGATCTTGAACGAGGTGATCCCGTCGTCGATCATCTCACCGATATGCGACGAAAGGTTCAGATCCCTCACCGACAACAGGTGCTTCCCGGCCATAACCACCCGGCCACGTTCATCGATCAGATCGTATGGCAGCCGG
>URTU01000103.1 GCA_900550925.1 uncultured Alistipes sp.
GCTACGGCTCACTACGACGAGGCCACGGCCCGCACGCTGCTCACCTCGTTCATGGCACACCGCGACCCGAACTACCGGATCCCGGCCGCCACGACGGACCTTGTCGAGGAGATCATCTTCCAGAAGCGTATCGAGTTCTGGGGCGAGGGCATCATCTACTACGACATGAAGCGTCTGAACATGAGCATGCACAATGCGGATACGGGCACGAACGCCCCGTCGGGCGCCATCATCTCGACCGACGGCCGTGCTCCCTGGTGGAACTGCGTGATTCCGCTCGGCGCCGTACAGCAGAACATTGCTCTTACGAACATGAACAATCCCGACCCGACCGGCACGGTAAGATCTGTCAGATAACAAAAAAAATTGCACATCATGAAATACATCACGAAATTCTTACTGATGGGTATCGTTGCGGTGGCAGGCCTCCTTTCGGCCTGCACCAGCAGCGACGACTTCGAGCCGGGGCCGAAGGATTCCGGTGCACAGGTCTACTTCCCCAACACGATCCCCTCGGAATTCAACGTGGGTGACGACGAGTCGTCCGTGACCATTCCGGTACGGCGTGTCGTAACCGACGAAGCATTGACCGTGAACATCCTCGCCAGCATTGAACAGGAGCAGGAGGGTATTCTCAACATTCCCTCTTCGGTTTCGTTCGAGGCCGGCAGCGACCTGGCCAATCTGGTCATCACCTTCGACCGCAGCGCACTCGTCGACGGCACGGAGTACAAGGCTTCACTTTTCGTCAACGACGAGCAGAACCTGACCCATTACGGCAACAACATGATCGATATTACGATCATTCCGTGGCCGTGGGAAGAGCTCGGAACCGGCAAATACCGTGACGGATGGCTGTGCGGCCTGTTCGAAGGCAACCTCGTCGAACTCGATGTGACGATCCACAAGCACAAGTCGCAGGAGGGCGTCTACATGGTCGAGGAGATGTTCGGCTGGACCTTCATGACCGAGTTCTTCGGCGCTACGCAGAGTCAACTCTCCGGACAGTTCTCCTACACGCCGACCAACATCACCATCGACTGCTCTGATCCCGCTAACGTAAAGATCGCAAAGCAGTACACAGGTATCACCGAGGGTGTTTACAACTACGGAGACTTCCTCATCGAGTCGGCAGCACCCGGTACCTTCGTGAACGGCGTCATCACCTTCCCCGAGGACGGTATCAATGCGTACATGACGGGATACAGCAGCGATCCTCTGCCTACCAACCCCGACGGCACGTTCCGTATCATGCTGCCCGATGCAGAAATCACGGACTACACGCTGACGGCCGCATACGGCGGCATGCTGGTAAATTCCGACAACTCGAGTGCCAGCGCCGTAATCGACTTCACCTATGGTGCCGACGTGACGGGTATCCACTACGTTATCGCCGAGGGTGATGTGGAGGCTTCGGCCGCAACCCTGGCAGCGCAGATCGCCAACGGCACCGCCGAAAACATTCTCTCGGTCGAGGAGTTCGTTGTCGGCGCCGGCTCGGTATCCATCAAGGCAGATCTGACAACTCCCGGACCCTACACGGTAGTCGCACTTCCGCTGGACAAGGAGAACAAGCCTCTTGAAAGCAATGCGGCAGCCGCATCGTTCTACTTCCCGGGCATGGACGGCGGTGATATTCCCGACTGTGACATGACGGCCATAATGGGTCTCGTCTCGGAATACTGGCCCGAAATGTCGACGCAGTGCCCTGACAATTCGTCGCTTTACTTCCAGATCAACGGTTCGGAGCTCAAATCGTTGGCAACAGTACTGGCCACTACGGAAGCAGTGGAAAGCGTACTGAATCAGGGCGCAACCTATGAAGATATCGTGGCTGCAAACGGCACCGATCACACGGGCGATTTCATGCCCAAGATCAACGAGCAGGGATCCTATGGCAGCGCCTGGATCAACCTCAAAGAGGCGACCTCCTATACGATGATCGTACAGGCTACGAACATCTACGGCAAAAGCAAGATCGTTGTTGCCAAGTGCTCGACGAGCGCTCCCGACTATTCGGACTACACGGGTGAACTCGCCATCGGCAACTACAAGATGACCTACAAGGCCAGTGAGGAGACAACATTCACCAATACGTTCACGATCAAGCCTGTTAGTGGCAGCGAGACCGACTTCATCATCTCGGACCTCGGTCTGGACAACTCGACCTCGTGGCACGCGACCTATGACCCCTCGACGCTGAAATTCACGGTAGGCGGCGTGGAAGTAGGTTATGAGGACGACGGCAACTATTTCGGAGAATTGTGGGGCTATTGGGACAGTGGAAAGACCCAGATATTCGGGTTCTTCTGCTATGCAAACCCCGACGACGAGAATGCCACGGGCAACGATCCCTGCGTGTTCAGCGTAGACCCGACCAGCAAGCAGATCTCGGCTCTTGAAACGACGTTCATTGTTCCCGTCTTCAGCGCCTCGGACTATTCGCTTTTGGGCTATGCCGGCTACTACGAAGCAGGTAAGACCACCATCGCCTATCAGTCGGGGACAACTGGTGCATCCCAATCGTCCGTAGCTGTCCGCCGACTGAACATCCCGTTCTGCAGCTTCACGGTTCCTGCCGATGCGAAGACGTCGTTACGCAGCTCCTTCGCAGCACAGGCTGTCGGCAAGGCAAAGGTTGCTGAATACACCGGCATCCGCACGCTTGATGTCAAGACTGCAAAGTGCGAGCCGCTGCCCGCAAAGCCGTACAACGGCAAGGCAAAGATCAGCAAGAAGGCCGTCAACAGCCCGCTGATGTAATACGCCTCGCCTGCAAGACCTGAACCACGAAACCCGGCACGGCGCCATGAACCGTGCCGGGTTCTGTGGTCAAAAGGAACAAGCTCCCCAAACAGGGCTGTAACAACCTGATTATAAATTTTATGACAAAGTTCAAAACAATCCGGAGCCTATCGCTCATGCTGGCAGTGCTTCTCCTTGCATCGTGTACGAAAGACACGACCGGAGAGTCTGCTCCCGTCAAGATGGAAGACAAGGTTGCTTCCAAGCTTGTATTCACGTCGACGAACGCTGCCAAAGGCCAGCTGCTGGTCTACTTCGACAGCGATGCCGTCGCGAATGTCGAAAACTCCGTCCTGCGCGTGACGCGTGCGGGCGGCGTGGCCACCCGTTCGGGCATCTCCGATTTCGACGCCGTACTCGACAACATCGGTGTCAAGTCGCTCAGACGTCTCTTCCCGGTGGACGAGCGGAACGAAGAACGCACCCGTGCGGCAGGTCTGCACCGCTGGTACATCGTAGAATTCGATGAGGAGGCCGATCTCGACAAGACGGCCCTGGAGATGGCCCGGATCGCCGAAGTAAGCAAGGTAGAGTTCGATCAGAAGCTCGCCAGCATCCACGACCCGAAAGTCATTCCGCTCGACGAGAGCCTCGCGGCTTCCGCCACCCGCGCCGACATGACGACCTCCGGCGTGTCGTTCAACGATCCCGAGCTGAGCAAGCAGTGGCACTACATCAACACGGGCGACAAACAGATCTACTCGAAGATCAAGGCCGGTGCGGATGTCAACTGCAAGGACGCCTGGCGTCTCTGCACGGGTGACCCGCGCGTGGTCGTGGCCATTGTCGATGACTGCGTGCAGTGGGACCATCCCGACCTGGCCGCCAACATGTGGGTCAACGAGGCCGAACTGAACGGTCAGAGCGGCGTCGATGACGACGGAAACGGCTACAAGGACGATATCTACGGCTACAACTTTGTCACCAATACGAAGCTGGCGATCAGCACGCAGGGCCAGGCCGGCGAGCACGGCACGCACGTGGCCGGCACAGTGGCAGCCGTGAACAACAACGGCATCGGAGTCTGCGGCATCGCCGGAGGTTCGGGCAACAACGACGGCGTCAAGCTCATGTCGTGCCAGATCTTCTACAACGACAACGGCGGAAACGCCAGCACGACGGCCAACGCCATCAAGTATGCAGCCGACAACGGCGCGGTGATTCTCCAGTGCAGCTGGGGCTACACGGCCGGTTCGCTCACCTCGGATTCGCAGTACTCGACCTACGACAGCGCCGAGAAGCAGGCCATCGACTACTTCATCTCCAAGAAGAACTGCGCGGCTCTGGACGGCGGCATTGCCATCTTCGCCGCAGGCAACGACATGACCGGCATGTCGGGCTACCCGGCCGCCTACCGCGACTACATCTCGGTAACGGCCATGTCGTGCGACTTCACCCCGGCCTACTACACCAACTACGGTCCCGGCTGCAATATCGCGGCTCCCGGCGGCGAAACGAGCGGTCTGAGCGGCGGCGAGAAGGCCGGCGTACTCTCGACACTCTGCTCCGAAACGAGCAACGGAGCGGATTACGGCTACATGCAGGGAACCTCGATGGCTTGCCCGCACGTCTCGGGCGTAGCCGCACTCGGCCTCTCCTATGCCCTGGAGAAAGGGAAGAGATACTCGCTCGACGAATTCAAGACCATGCTGCTCACCTCGGTCAATGAAATCGACTCCCGGCTGGGCGAAGGCTCGAAAGCTACGATCGCCGACGTGTCGATTTACCGCGGCAAAATGGGCACCGGCATTACCGATGCCTATCAGCTGCTCATGCAGATTGAAGGAACGCCTTGTCTGCAGGTCGCATTGGGCGAGGTGCAGCTCATTCCGCTGACGCAGCATTTCGGACAGGGTGCCGAAGACCTTACCTATACCGATATCCAGATGTCGGCCAAGGATATGGAAAAGCTTGGCATCAAGGCGGCTCCCAAAATGTATAATGGAAAACTGATGATCAAATGCACGAAACCCGGATCGGCCAAAATCAAGGTTTCGGCGATAGCCGGCGGTACGAAACCCGGAACGGGTGTCGTGATGGGCGGCATGGTCATCACCAAGGAATTCGCCGTCATCGCCCGTTCGGCCGGCGCAGCAAACGGAGGTTGGTTATAAAAACAGTGCTTGCAATGAAAAAACATCTTTATCATCTGCTCGTTTTCTCCCTGCTCGGCATTTTCGCCGCAAGCTGTTCGGATGACGACGATGCCCCCAACATTCAGTCGGAAATCGTAGGCGAATGGCGCCTCACTTCCTGGTCGGAGAGTGCTCCCGAAGGATTCGAGGTATACGTCGAATTCACTTCGGCAGCGACGTTCGGACTTTATCAGAAGGTCGAAACATCGAACTACACCAAATACACCGGGCGTTATTCGATCGACGGATCCCGGCTGACCGGAGTGTACGACGACGGCGAGAGCTGGGGCAACGGCTACGATTTCGAGTTGACGAATGGCGGGAACACCCTGACGATGACCACCCGAACCGAGCCGGCCGAAACCAGCGTATATTCCCGGACGACGATTCCGGACGATGTGCGCGATGCCCGGACGTCCCGTGCCGGCTCTTCGCCGGAAATGAAGCGGATGCTGTAACTCGCCGCATCCGTCCTCTCCGCGAAATCCGTTCTGCGACCGGAACAGTTTTTCGGATCG
>URTU01000104.1 GCA_900550925.1 uncultured Alistipes sp.
GACGTGGATGCTTACGATGGTCGCCGGCCCGAATCTCTCGCGCAGACGGCGCTCGATCTCGACCGTAATATCATGCGATTCGGCAACAGTCATCGAACCGTTCAGCCGGATATGTATGTCGACGGCGATGGCCGACCCTATCCGGCGGGTCTTGAGATTGTGCGGATCGTGCACCTCTTTTCGGGCGGTTACGATCTTCAGGATCTCCTCTTCGGTCTGTCGGGGCAGCGAGTGTTCGAGCAGTTCGCCGAGGCTCGATGATGAGAGGTCGTATGCAACCTTCAGGATCAGTACGCCGACTACGATAGCGGCAATCGGGTCGAGTATGCGCCAGTTTTGGCCGAGCAGACGAGCTCCGCCCACACCGATCAGCGTACCGATCGAGGATAGGGCATCGCTGCGGTGATGCCAGGCATTTGCCATTACGGCGGGGCTGTTGAGCTTGCGGCCGACCATTACGGTATAACGGTAGAGCAGCTCTTTGGAGACGATTGAGATTATAGCTGCCCAGAGGGCTATGGCACCCGGTTCGGGCAGGATGCTGCCTGTGGCGACATCATGTATGACCCGAATGTTCCGGATTATGATACCCACGCCGACGGCTGCCAGAGCCAGTCCGATGATAATTGTGGCGAGGGTTTCGTATTTTCCGTGACCGTATTCGTGATCATGGTCCTTTGGTTTTGAAGAGAGTCTGGTAAAGCAGAGTACGACGGCATCGGTAGCCAGGTCGGAGAGCGAATGTACGGCATCTGCGACCATGGCCCCGCTTCGGCCGAATATTCCGGCAGCGAACTTGAAGAGGGTCAGAATCAGGTTTACGGCGGATCCGACGAGCGTGACCTTGAAGATTGAATGTTCGCGGGTCGAGACGGAGTTGTTATCGATCGTCTGCATGATGAAGCCATTTAGTGACATCGGACAGTCCGATATGAACTGTCCGATGTCGGGTTTGAGAGGCCGGATCTGTCAGTCTTCCGGTCCGGTAATTCTGGTTTACGAATTATTTGATACGCTCGTAATATTCGCGGGTACGGGTATCGACGCGGATCTTGTCACCGGTATTGATGAACAGGGGGACGCGGATCGTTGCGCCGGTATTTACGACAGCGGGTTTGAGAGAGTTAGTCGAAGCGGTATCGCCCTTCACTCCGGGTTCGGTATATGTCACCTCCATGTCGATGATAGGGGGGAGTTCGGCGGAGAGGACCTGTTCCTTTTCGGTGTGGAACATCACCTCGACGATCTGGCCGTCGGCCATGAGGTCGTAGTTGTTGATGAGGTTCTTGTCGATGTTTATCTCCTCGAATGTTTCGGTATGCATGAAGTGAGCGCCGAGGTCGTCCTCATAAGTGAACTGGTAGGGGCGTCGTTCAACGCGCACCTGTTCGATTTTCTGGCTCACCGAAGAGAATGTATTTTCGATGACGCGACCGTTTTCGAGGTTTTTGAGTTTGGAACGGACGAAAGCGGGTCCTTTTCCGGGTTTGCAGTGCTGGAAATCGACTACCAGATAAGTTTTGCCATCCATTTCGATGCACATGCCGATTTTGATGTCCGCAGCATTTATTGTCATAATTGTCTCTATTTTAGTATATTTGAACTGAATCGGTAATTACGCGTGCAAAAATACAAAAAATCCGCAAGCAATCAAACCTTTATTCAATAATCTGCATCGATTGACTGGTGGATTTGTGAGCGGGTGCGGGCCGTGGTTTGGGTTTTGCTGACGGGTATTTGGTGGGGGGGGGAGTTTTTGTCACAGTTCGATGGGAGCGCATTTGAGGCCGAGTTTCCGGATATGTTCGAGAGTCCGGGGCAGTGCGTACCGCATGTTGCGGAAGGCCTTGACCGAATCGTGGAAAACGACGATCGAACCGCCTTCGATATACGGGATTACGTTTCTCAGGCAGGCTTTGGGGGATAGCTTGCGGTTGTAGTCGCGCGAGATTATGTCCCACATTACCAGGTGGTAACGGGCTGCGAGGGCCCGGGTTTGAGCCGGAGTTATTCGGGCGTACGGAGGTCTGAAGAGGTCGCTTCGGATCAGGTCTCCGGCGAAGTCGACATCCTCGACATAGCGTTCGGCCGACATTCCCCAGCCGCGTTGGTGCGAATATGTATGGTTACCGGTCTTGTGGCCGGCATCTATGATGCGTTTGTATAGGTCGGGATATGCTTCGACGTTCTTGCCGAGGCAGAAGAAGGTAGCTTTGGCATCGTACTTGTCGAGTGTGGCAAGTATCCATTCGGTGACGCCCGGTGTCGGGCCGTCGTCGAAGGTGATATATACGTTTTCCGCATCGTTGATGTCCCAAATGAGGTCGGGCATCAGTTTTCGCAGGAATTTTGGCGGTTTAATACGCATGGCGATGATCTGAATCCTTCTGCAAAAATAATGCGTTAAACCGGAAAACGTTTTTTTGTTTAGGCCAAAATATTATATATTTGTATGAAAATGTAAGCGGAATCGGATATAACAAACAAATAATCAGATATTATGAGGGGATTAATTAAAATTATGATCGTGGTATCGGCGGTCATTGGATTTGGATCGTGCAATTGGTTCCGTACGGTGGACAACTTTGACAAGTCCAATTCGCAGGGAGCGCCGTACGAGTTGATCCTGGTAGCCAACAACCAGCAGTGGAACGGCCCGTTGGGCGATACGCTGCGGGCCATACTGACATCGGCGGTACCGGTTCTGAACCAGACGGAGCCGTTGTTCGACATCTATCGGGTATTGCCGTCGTCGTTCAAGGATCTTGTGGCCAAGCATCGCAATGTGCTCGTGGTTGACATAAACCCGAAATACAAGGAGCCGATACTTGGGGTGCAGTATGATGTCTATTCTGCGCCGCAGATAGTCGTTACGCTGGGTGCGGCCAACGACCAGGTTGCGACCGAGTATGTCTGGACGAATCGGGAGGCGTTGTTGCAGGTGCTTGAGATGGCCGAGCGCGACCGTTCGATAGCCAACGGAAAGAAATATTTCGAAAAGGGGCTCTGGCAGCTGATCAACAAGAAGTTCGGAATCGACATGTATGTTCCCCGCGGTTACGTTCTGCGCAACGAGAAGGATGACTTTGTGTGGATTTCGTACGAGATGCCGCAGTCAAGCATGGGCTTCTTCATGTACAGCTATCCCTACACCGGCCCTCAGGATCTGACTTTGCAGTCGTTGCTGGCGGCGCGGAACAAGTATGCGGCCTATATTCCCGGGCCTTCGGAGGGTTCTTACATGACTACGGCCGATGTCTATGAGCCGGATTATTCGACCTACCGCATCGAAGGGCGCCTGTGGGCCGAGTTGCGCGGCTTCTGGGATGTTGCCGGAGACTATATGGGCGGTCCGTTCGTAAGCTACACGACCGTGAACACGCAGACCAACGAGGTCATAACGCTCGACTGTTACGTCTATTCGCCGAGCCTGCCGAAACGCAACTACATGCGTTCGCTCGAACACTTGAAGTACCTGATCTCGTTCCCGGGCGATGCACCTCAGAAAACCGAATAGGTTGCTGTCGGGCGCATGCGGTGGAGGTTGCTGAAGAGGCTCCACGTATCGGGTCATATGACAAGCGGAGGCCAGACACCCTGGCCTCCGCTTCTGCATACGATAGTTTGATAGTTCATGTATTGGTTGCGACAAGTGTGTGGTGGTATGGCTTTTTTGCGGTTGCCGAGTTGCCTTTTTGGCGCTCCAGAGCACAAAAATAATTGAAGACGGGCGGTTTACGGCGTTATTATGGCGTTTGACCCGCATGTGCAGCCGTATGGCCGGAATCCCGTTTCGCCGTTTGCGGTATATTTCGTAACTTTACACTGTCATTGCAATGATTATGTGGTCATGAACATGACAATGGAACAACTTTGTGAAACAATAAAACATTGACGATCATGAAATTGCTAATCGGAACACTGATGGCCGTGATGACTCTTGTGAATGTAGGGGTTTCGGCCGCGCAACCGTTGCCGGGTAGAGCTGGTGAACGGCGACAGACAAAGGCTGATTTTCGGGACGTCGAGCTGTTGACAAACCATATTGCCAACTCGTTAAATCTCGACGAACAACAATATCGGGCTGTTTACCGGCTGAATGTCGACTGGCTTGAGCGTTGCGACCGGGTTAGTCCGGCGCTGTCGCTCAAGGATGGTATTCTGCGCTGGGGAAAAGCCTATAACCGTAAACTGAATCGAATCTTGAATCGCGGTCAGATGCGCATGTGGAAAGCGGCAGATCTGGAGTGGCATTTGCGAGTTCTTGGGAAAGCTCCGGTTCCGGGCGATCCGAAGGGCTTCGGGCCGCAACACCAGCGCCGTGATCCTGTAGGGCCGCGGATGGATCGGGGCAAAGGCCGCCGGCCTGGAGTGGATGAAGCTCGTCCCGGACGTCCGGCAGCTCCAGGCAAGGTTGGCAGACCGGGTCGACGCGGCGGTCCGCGTGTAGATAATTGTGACATATGTGGCAGGAATGTTGTTGGGCCACGTCGGGATAGGAGTGCGGCCCGTTGCAGAATGGCTGCTCCGGGGGTTCCCGAGGTTCCAACTGCTCCCGAGGCATCTGCCGCTCCTGCAGCGCCCGCAACTCCTGCGGCTCCCCAGGCCCCGGCTGCTCCCGCAACACCTCAGGCACCCGCAGCACCGGGATATCCCCAAGCCCCGGCTGCCTCAGCCGCTCCCGAGGCTTCGGCCGAACCATTGAATCTGTAAACCCGAGGATCGATCGATTATGGTACGATTAGGTTTGTTTGTCACAGTTATGGTATTATTTATGGAATCTATGTCACCATTCAAGCCGCATGGAGGATATGTCTCGCAGGACAATGCCTCGTTTGCCAGGACGCTGGCCGACAGTACGGTATATCTTATAGACGTCAGGACAGCCGAGGAGTTTTCCGAAGGTCATATTCCCGGAGCGGTCAATATCAATGTAAGTCAGGCGGATTTCGAACGGCGGATCGATACGCTTGACCGTAATCGTCCGGTTGCGGTCTATTGCCGGGGCGGTTCGCGCAGCAAGATTGCGGCCATGAAGCTGAGTGAGCGTGGTTTCAAGGTTTATGAACTGAATCACGGTTTCAGGAACTGGGATGGCGCCAGGACGGTTGAATGAGTGTAGAACGGGCGATCTGGATGCATGGGTGGTTTGATACTCAATATGATATGGTGCCGGGCGCCTTGCTGGGGCTTTCGGTTGTGGAACCGGACCTGTGAGGTTTCAGATATTGAAAAATCCCTTCAGATGATCATCTGAAGGGATTTTTCTGTAAGTCGGGGTAACAGGATTCGAACCTGTGACCCCCTGCTCCCAAAGCAGGTGCGCTA
>URTU01000105.1 GCA_900550925.1 uncultured Alistipes sp.
ACCGCATTTCGAGTGCGGCCCGATCGACCACTCCGGCATCTCTCCTCTCAAAAGGTGTGCAAATATAGGGATTTTTCCGTTAAGTTGTATTCCGTTTCGACGAAAAAAAGCGCTCATTGGAGCGCTTTTTTAATCAAATCCCTAAATATCAACCGTTTTTACATCTTGATCCCGAACGATACCATGACCTGGTTACGATTCAGCTTGCCGGTCATCTGGCCGCTCTCCGAGGTAAAGTTACCTTCGGCATTCTGATAGTAGAACAGATCGTAGGTCGACAGCTTGACGCTCTGGTTGACATAGGCCAGATCAAGGACGAAACTTCCGAAGTTGAGCCCTACACCGGCCGAAATGCTTGTAGTGGCATACTGGACCGGATTGTCGAACACCATGTCGTTGTTGCGCAGCATCGAACCGTAGTAGGCATATCCCAGGCGAAGCGCCACGAACGGCAGCGGACGAACCTCCAGTCCGGCTCGAAGCGTATTGGCAGCCTTGAAGTTGTTCTGCACGGCCGACTTGTAGATCGACTTGGTCACGCCGTCCACGTTGTTCAAACGCATGCCGTTGTACCACGTACGTTCGTAATCCACCGCCAGGATGGCATATTGTCCGAACGTGTAGGAGATGCCGGCCAACAGTCGGGTCGGGGTCGAATATTCACATTTCGACTTCAACTCGTCGGTATACTGTACGTTACGGTCGCTCTCGACATAACGGTCGTTCTCCAGATCGTAACCCTTGACATACATCATGCCCTGATACGAACGGTCGATCTTCATGAAGGTCGGGGTGTGTACCGCAACTCCGATACGAAGCCCTCCGATCGGACGGACTATCGCTCCCACCTTGAAATTGATTCCGACACCGTCCACAACCGTCCGCTGAATATAATCCGTATACATGAGCGGCACGTTCGAGGGGGCATTTCCGGTCTCACCGTTCACGTTGCCCGAAGCATCGAACGTCAGACCGTTGTTATAGTAGGTCTCGCCGTAGAAGACCTGGCTGTCGTGATGCAGGTCCTGCATGCCGATGGTCATGCCGACGTAGAGCTTGTTGTTGAAGTTGGCTCCGCCCGAGATGGTATATTCACCCAGATACCCCTTGCTGTCCACCTGCGAGAGGTGTTCAATATCGGCATCGGGGGCTATCGACGTGGTGATATAGCTCATGTTGCCGGCATCCGACGAGGCCGGATCGATCAGATAGTTCTTGTAGGCCAGCACCGCTCCCCACAGATACTGGTTCGTATTCCAGTATGCACGGTCGCCGCTCAGCGAACTCGATGCCGTACCCTCCAGCTGACGTTCGAACAGGTCGGCTATCGAGGCATTGCTGTTCGGAGTGCGGCCCGAATAGCGATAGTTGTAGTCGGCCAGCTTGTTGTATCCGACGCCCAACGTGAAGCTGGTCAGCGTCCCCGAACTTGCATACAGGTTGCAGGCTATACCTATATTATTCAGGGCCACACGGTTCCGCGAATTGTCTCCGTATGGCATGTCGAACTTCGACGCTGCGAAGTTTGCCGCCCCCGTAACACCGAATTCGGTCGAACGGTACATTCCCAGGCCGGCCGGGTTGATCGACATCGCCGACAGGTCGGCTCCGAGCGAGGTGAAGGTACCGCCCATGGCCGAAGTCCGGGCCGTTCCGAAACTGAAGTCATTCTGTCCGTAGCGGACCATGTCGGTGATCAGGAAATCGGACTGGCCGAGCGCCAGACCGCCGAACTGCTGCGCCGAGGCCGGAACAAGCAACGCCGAAAACAGCGTCATCAGCAAATATCTTTTCAGTGACATAATCTTAAACTCCATTACAAACTTTAATCCAAAAATATCGATTGTCAACGATCGGCTGCCGGTATGCCACAGACCGGTCAGGGTCATGCCGTCCGGCAGCAACCGATCGCTGTACTATCTGCCGCGCGAAGATGTTCCGCCGCTGCCGTAACCGCCGCCCGAACGGCCGCCACCACCGAATCCACCGCCCGACGGACGCGAGGTACTCGGTGCGGTATAGGTCGAACGCGACGGGGTGTCGTTATTGTTGTTGCGGTAACGGCTCGGGATTCCGGTACGGTTCGACGAATTGTCGTTCGACGAGTTGCCGCGCGTATTGTTGCGGTAAGTACCCTCGTATCGCGATGACGAATTCGTGGAATTGCCGTTCGTGTAACGGGTCCGGTAGCTTCCGCCGGCCGCCGATCCCGGATTACGCGAGATACCCGTTCCGGAACGGTAGGTCGAGGTATATCCGCCGCCGTTGCCCGTCGTACGGTATGCAGGACGGTAGATACGGTTATGACCGGCATAGTTGTTATGCCCCGGACCGTGTCCCGGCCAGAACCCCGGACCGCCCGGATAGTGCGGATGGTGGTACGGCCAGAAGCCCCAGTAGGGTCCCCAGCTTCCGAAGCTGTAATAATACGGCCAGTTCCAGGTCCAGCCCCAGTCCCAGACACTGTGATACCACCACGGCGAGCAGCCATACCAGTACCACGAAGCGGGATAGTACCACGGCGAGTAGTAGTAGCTCCAGGGGTTGGCCACGCCGAACGAGAAGTTGACCACCGTACCCCAGTTGCCGAACATTGCGGTGATATATTTGGGTTCGACCCACACCTCGTCACCCATTACGATCACGTTGTAGACCGCCGGGTCGTATGCCGAAACATACGTATACGACGATCCGTAACGGTAGTTGTAATAGCTCGACGGCAGGCGGTAGGTAGCCGAGTTGAAACCGCGCAGGCGGCGTTCGTAAGCACCTTCATAGGTATCCTCGACCACACTCTGATAATCTATCGCATCGCCCGACGAACGTGAATAATATTCGGCTTCGAGGTTATCGGCCTCCATCTGCGCCATCAACGCCTCGTATTTAGCCTGACGCGCCTCGGCTTCAGCCTTTTCGATTTCGGCCTGACGCGCCTCGGCATTGGCTATGGCCACCCGGTCGTGCACACCGTAGAGATCGTCGTTGCCGTAGCCCACGTAGAGCGCCGACGTACACCCGCTCAGGATTGCCGCCGTAAGCAGAGCAATCGTTCCGAAAAAAATTCCATTTCTCATAGTCTTGCAGGTTTTTGTATCTTTCAACAACTAAATTCAGTTATCCAAAACCGTACCGATATCCCGACATCAGCTGCCATTCCTCCGGCCGGCTTTCTATAAAGACGTAAAAAACATGCATTTTGTTGCATCGACATGCATCTTAACACACATTTTGACCTTTTCAAAGGTAGATAATTTATTAATAATTACAAAAAAAGCACTACCTTTGTTCATTCTATTTTCAGACAAACAACAAACCAAGACAAACAACATAAAATGGCAAAAGAGTTGAAAGATCTGACTCGTCGCGAAGACAACTATTCCCAATGGTACAATGACCTTGTCGTCAAGGCCGGCCTGGCCGAAAATTCGGCCGTACGCGGTTGCATGGTCATCAAACCGTACGGATATGCCATCTGGGAGAAAATGCACGACGCGTTGGACAAAATGTTCAAGGCTACGGGACATCAGAATGCCTATTTCCCGCTCTTCATTCCCAAATCGTTCTTCTCGCGCGAGGCCGAACATGTCGAAGGGTTCGCCAAGGAGTGCGCCGTCGTAACGCACTACCGCCTCAAGAACAATCCCGACGGCGGTGTCACGGTCGACCCCGCCGCAAAACTCGAAGAGGAGCTGATCGTCCGCCCCACATCCGAAACCATTATCTGGAACACATATAAAAACTGGATCCAGTCATACCGCGACCTGCCGATCCTCTGCAACCAGTGGGCAAACGTCGTACGGTGGGAGATGCGTACGCGACTGTTCCTGCGCACGGCCGAATTCCTCTGGCAGGAGGGCCACACCGCGCACGAAACAAAGGAGGAGGCTATGGCCGAAGCCATGAAGATGATATACGTCTACAAGGATTTCGCCGAAAATTACATGAGCCTTCCGGTGATCGTCGGCCACAAGAGCCAGAACGAACGCTTCGCCGGTGCCCTCGACACCCTGACCATCGAGGCGATGATGCAGGACGGAAAGGCTCTTCAGAGCGGTACGTCTCACTTCCTCGGCCAGAACTTTGCCAAGGCCTTCGACGTACAGTTCACCACGCGCGAAGGTTCGCTCGAATATGTATGGGCAACCTCGTGGGGCGTCTCGACCCGTCTGATGGGTGCGCTGATCATGGCCCACTCCGACAACAACGGCTTGGTACTTCCTCCGAAACTCGCTCCGATACAGGTCGTTATGGTCCCGATCTACAAGGGCGCCGAAGAACTTGCGACGGTTGTCGAGAAGTTCCGCCCGATTGCCGACGCTCTGCAGGCCAAAGGCATCAGCGTCAAGATCGACGACCGCGACAACGTCCGTTCGGGCTTCAAGTTTGCAGAGTACGAACTCAAGGGTGTTCCGGTACGTCTGGCGCTCGGAGCACGTGATATTGCAGCCGGTACGATCGAGGTTGCACGCCGCGACACGCTCGAAAAGATGACCATGCCGCAGGAAGGCATCGTAGATCATATTGTCGAACTGCTTGACCAGATACAGAAGAATATCTTCGAGAAGGCCCGCAAGTTCCGCGACAGCATGATCACCCGTGTCGATACATGGGATGAATTCTGCCGCGTCCTGAACGAGAAGGGGGGCTTCATTTCAGCGCACTGGGACGGCACCGTAGAGACGGAGATTGCCATCAAGGAGGCCACCAAAGCCACTATCCGCTGCATCCCGATGGATGCCGAGGAGGAAGAGGGCAAGTGCATCTACTCCGGCAAACCGTCGCACCGCCGCGTCCTGTTCGCAATCAGCTACTGATCGGGACGGCATTCTCTTACACGCAGAAGGCTTCAGATTCAAGTATCTGAAGCCTTCTGCTTTTTGTTTTACCTATAACAATGTTCTCATAACCCATTGGGGCGTCTGCATTATACCCGCCGACATCCGCAACCAGCAACCTCAATACAAAAAATCATACTATCCACTCTGTCCCCCAGGAAAGGCGCCAAACTGTTATCTCTATACATTATGCCCAAACCTAACAGACCCACCAAACCTCTTATATATTAATAGGTATCTCTGCCGTCCAGTTAGCCTATCTTGTCCGCACGACTTTTACCACGATTACGACTCTCCATACAAAACCTTAGCGGTTCAACGGCTGTTCACCCGGCCTCTCGGCCATACCTCAATCCCCAAATCCTACTCGCTCACTCTCCACAATTCCATCCTTGCACCCTCACATTCCCCCCCCCCACACAAGCATGCACACAAAAAAAGGTCAGACCTTGAAGATCTGACCTTGAAGAGGC
>URTU01000106.1 GCA_900550925.1 uncultured Alistipes sp.
GCAGCGAATCGGTTACGGGTGGTACTTCTACATCCTGGCATTGCTGTTCGGGGCAGGGCATATCTTCAATTATATCGTTGAGGATCATGTTACTGCCGGACAGATCGCTTTCTGGGTACTGTACACGGCCGACACTGCTGCCGGCCTGATCTACGGATATGCACGCATCAAACACGGTTTTTGGGCATGCGTTGTGCTGCATGTGCTCAACAACCTGCCGTTTGTGATTTAGAGCGTGTGGCGTGAAAAATGTACGATAAGGGCAATTATTTTTTCGGACGGTTGCACCATATTCAAAAAAATAGTACTTTTGCAAAGATTTTAATAACTGACCTCCGCAACGGGGCCGGTCCGGGTGGCAGAAACCGGCAGAGGCCCGGTGTTAAACCGGAGGTTAAACTGAACATTTGAAGGATTCAATTCTTAAACTATAACAGCTATGGTATCTTACAAAGATTTGGGTCTCGTGAACTCGCGCGAGATTTTCAAGAAAGCCATCGAAGGCAAATATGCCATTCCGGCATTCAACTTCAACAACATGGAGCAGATGCAGGCCATCATCCAGGCATGCGTCGAGAAGTCGTCGCCCGTTATTCTTCAGGTATCGAGCGGTGCCCGCAAGTACGCCAACCAGACCATTCTGCGTTACATGGCACAGGGTGCTGTCGAGTATGCCAAGGAGCTGGGCAAGAACATTCCTATCGTTCTGCACCTGGACCACGGTGACAGCTTCGAACTCTGCAAGAGCTGCATCGAGATGGGCTTCTCGTCGGTGATGATCGACGGCAGCCACCTGCCTTACGAGGAGAACGTCGCCCTGACCAAGAAGGTCGTTGACTATGCACACCAGTTCGATGTAACGGTTGAGGGTGAGCTGGGTGTTCTTGCCGGTGTCGAGGACGAGGTTTCGGCCGAGCACCACACCTATACCGAACCGGACGATGTAGTCGACTTCGTAACCCGTACGGGCGTTGATTCGCTGGCTATTTCGATCGGCACGTCGCACGGCGCCAACAAGTTCAAGCCGGAGCAGTGCACCCGCAATGCCGATGGCATTCTGGTTCCGCCCGAACTGCGCTTCGACATCCTGGCCGAGATCGAAAAACGTATCCCGGGCTTCCCAATCGTACTTCACGGAGCATCGTCGGTACCGCAGCAGTATGTCAAGACCATCAACAAATACGGTGGTGCACTGAAGGATGCGGTAGGTATTCCGGAGGATCAGCTTCGTCGTGCGGCAGCGTCGGCAGTCTGCAAGATCAACATCGACTCGGACGGACGTCTGGCGATGACGGCAGCTGTTCGCGAGGTGTTCGCAACCAAACCGGCCGAGTTCGACCCGCGTAAATATCTGGGTCCGGCCCGCGACGAGTTGAAGAAGCTCTACATGCACAAGGTTGAGAACGTGCTCGGATCGGCCGGCAAGGCGTGATCCTGAGCGCTCTGAAGCGACTTTAGAAATGGAGACGTCCGCCGAATGTTCGGCGGACGTCTATTTTTTTTGTCCTCACGTCCGGTTACCCTCATTTCCGTAGTCTCGCCTTTATTTCCGGATTTTTGCCCTCACATCCAAAATTTTGCCCTCATATCCTGCTCTTTCCGGGACGTTCCGTGCAGCCGTGTTCCCGTGCAGCCGCAAGTTCCCGGGCATTCCCGCGCAATGGCATTCTCCACATCGGTGTTTTGGGCGGTGGCATTCTCTGCAGCGGCATTCTCCGCGGCTTGGTTCTCTACGATGGAGTTCTTCGCGACAAGGTCCTCACCGGCGGCATTCTCCGCGGTGGCGTTTTCTGCAGGGGCATTCTCACCGGCGGCATTCTCCGCGAGAGGGTTCTCTCTGCCGACATTCTTCGCGGCGGCTTGTATTGTGCAGTTACCTTATGCTGTTCATTCGGATGCTGGCCTTGACCAGCGCCAGTGCACGGATCCGTTTCATGGGGATCTCCTTGTCGGCGTGGTGGGGGTTCTGGCTGACGAGTTTGACATAATCCTTCCGTTCGGACTTCTGGATATATTTTACGGTGATGTACTCTTCGCCGTCGAGGTCGATCGAGAGCAGGTACATGTCGCCCCAGAAGATGTCATCCGGATTGTTGAGCTGCTTGTAGAGGACAATGTCGCCGCTTTTGAGCAGGGGGTACATGCTGTCGCCGACCACATATATGGCACCGTCGCACTTCGGTAGGTTCGGAATGTGGATGTAGTTGACGGGTTTTAGGGACCGGTTGTCGGCGAAAAGCGGAACGAGGCCGGCTGTACCCTCGATGTTGTAAAGCGGGACGCTCTGCAGGGGAAGGGTGTTGTCGGTTCGGAGGAGGAATGATGTGAAATCGGGTTGGGCGTTGAACATTTCGCCGCGTCCGGAGTCGAGCCATTCGGGGTTAATGTTCAATTCTTGAACAAGGATGTTTTTGTTTCGTTCGGAGAGTGCGCTTTTTCCGGTCTCGATCATTGAGAGTGCGCTTTTGCCGATTCCCAGTTTCTGAGCCAGAACCTCTTGCGTCATACCGAGTTCCTTGCGTATAAGTTTTAATCTCGATTCCATGGCGGCGTATAATTATTTTTTATGAAATATTTTCCTGAAATGTGATACAAAATTCAAAAATTGAACTTATCTTTGTACTGCAAAGATAGGGAAACAATTTCGATTTACCAACAAAAAAAATGGCTTTTGTGCTCATATTTTATATGTTGTGATGCCAAAGGCCGCTGTTCAATAAATGAATCCTGCGGCCGTATGGCCCGAACGACTTCAAAAATTGAATCGAACCCCGCTTCCCGATCCTGCAATATTCCAACTTGCGTGCTAATCATGTTTTATTAATCTCAATCTATTCGGGATCTATGTTGAATATTCCTGTATCTGTTTATGAGGAGGTGGCTGACCGGTTGCGCGAGGCCCTCGGCATGAAGGACTATTTTTCGGGGAGCATCGAGGCTCACGACGATGATTACGACTACCGGCTTACGGCTACGCTGATCGTCTCCCGCCGCCGCGACGGATATGCCGGCTGCGAGTTCGAAGCCATCGACGACCTTGTCCCCGTATGGTGGGAGTTCCACTCGTACGACATGGAGGGCGAGCTGCTGAACGACTTCGATTTCTCCTTCCTGCGCGGGATGCTTGTCGCAGAGTAGCTCTTGCGCCCGTTTCCGGACAACGGCTCATCTCGGGAGGACGCTCCCGTCCGGAAACACCTCTTCACGACCGGCCTCCCGCCCGGGGACGCCCTTCATTTCGGGCCGGTCGTTTTTTTCGAAAACTCTTAAATCCGTAAATATATATCACAAGTATGTCTGTTGTTTCATTCGAGGATTATTCGCTTGCCGTCTATCCGTTTTTGTCGCTGCAGGGTTTCCACCGTACCTATTATCGTGTTCTGCAACAGTTTGCCGAGGGGCGTATACGGCGGTTGATGGTGACCATGCCGCCGCAGCATGGCAAGTCGGTCGGGTCGACGACGCTGCTGCCGGCCTACATCCTGGGGCTCGATCCCGATCTGCGGGTTGCGATCGCCTCCTATTCGGCGACGCTGGCCAACAAGTTCAACCGCCGCGTACAGCGTATCATCGAGTCGTCGGAGTATTCGGCGCTGTTTCCGCACACGCAGATCAAGCGGGGCGGGCGGCCGGCGAACTATATCCGTACGGCCGACGAGGTGGAGATCATCGGCCGGCGCGGGGAGTTGCTGTCGGTAGGGCGGGAGGGGTCGCTGACCGGAAACCGTGTCGATGTCTTCATTCTGGACGACCTCTACAAGGATGCCCTTGAGGCCAATTCGCCCGTCACGCGCGAGAACTGCTGGGAGTGGTATACGTCGGTTGTTCGGACCCGCATGCACAACGCCTCGCGCGAGTTGATTGTCTTTACGCGCTGGCACGAGGAGGATCTGATCGGGATGATTGCCTCGCGGGAGCGGGTGGTGTCGCTGACCGACTGGGCGCAGATCGATACGCTGAAGCGCGGCGAGTGGCTCCATCTGAACTTCGAGGCCATAAAGGAGTCGTCGCCCTCGGCGCTTGATCCGCGGATGCCGGGCGAGGCGCTGTGGCCCGAGCAGCAGGACATCGACCTGCTGACGGCCAAGCGGAGGCTCGATACGGCCCGTTTCGACTGCATGTACCAGGGGCGTCCCTCGCCGCAGGGGAGCCTGCTGTATGGCGACAACTTTGCTGAGTACGAATCGTTGCCGTCGGATATAGTCCGTTTCGGCAACTATACGGATACGGCCGATACGGGTGACGACTATCTCTGTTCGATCTGCTATGCGGTGGATGTGGACGGGGTGATCTACCTGACGGATGCGGTCTATACGCGCGAGCCGATGGAGGTGACCGAGACGGCGGTGGCGGAGATGCTGTGCCGCAACCGGACGCGTCAGGCGACCGTCGAGAGCAACAACGGCGGTCGGGGATTTGCACGGGCGGTTCAGCGTCTGGCGCCGTCGACGCGGGTCGAGTGGTTCCACCAGAGCGGGAACAAGGAGGCGCGGATACTGTCGAATTCGGCGACGGTGCTGCATTCGCTGCGGGTTCCGGCGGACTGGCGTCAGCGCTGGCCGGAGCTCTACCGGCATGTGGTCACCTACCGGCGGGTCTTCACTTCGAACCGCTGGCACGATGCGCCGGACGTGCTGACGGAGCCGGAGATCCGCCGCTTTCTGGAGCGGGTAGGCAGCAGCAGGATGAGCAAGGTCTTCGTCCAGCCCCCGGAGGCCGCCCACGACATCGACAGCGCCATCTCCCAGACTGTGGAGGCCTATCCCTCCCTGTCCAAGGAC
>URTU01000107.1 GCA_900550925.1 uncultured Alistipes sp.
GTCGACGACTTCTACTGCGCCATTCTTCCCACGGCCACACAGTATGCCCGCAATGCGATCTTTGCCGGACTGATGCCCCTGGCCATCGACAAGCTCATGCCGCGGCTGTGGCTCAACGACAACGAGGACGGCGGAAAGAACCAGTACGAAGAGGATTTCCTCAAGCGGCAGATGCAGACAATGGGCAAATCCTACCGCTATTCGTTCGACAAGCTGGTGCGTCCGGAGGCGGGCCGCAAACTGATCGACAACATACAGCGGGTCTACGATGCCGACTTCTCGGTCATCGTCTACAACTTCCTCGACATTCTGTCGCACGCCCGCACCGAGACCGAAATCATACGCGAACTGACCGAGGATGAAGCGGCATTCCGTTCGCTGACGCGGTCGTGGTTCGAGCATTCGGACCTCTTCACGATTCTGAAGATGCTCTCCGAGCGTGGCCATACGGTCATCATCACCTCCGACCACGGCACCATCCGCGTCACCAACCCCATAAAGGTCGTGGGCGACCGCGAGACGTCGTCCAACCTGCGCTACAAGACGGGCCGCAACCTCAACTACAACATGCGCGAGGTTTACGACATCACCCGTCCCGAGGATATACAGCTGCCGTCCAGTGCGCTCACGTCGAGCTACATCTTCGCCTACAACAGCGATTTCTTCATCTACCCGAACGATGCCAACCGCTTCATCCGCTACTACAAGAATACGTTCCAGCACGGCGGCATCTCGATGGAGGAGATGATCGTACCCTTCATCGTCATGAAGCCGAAGCAGCAGTAACGTTTCCGGCATCCGGATACGCCTCGCGGGCCGCAAGCCGCCCCGGCAGAATCAAGTCTCCACAGACGGATATTTTCATACCATTATTTTCATACAATACCCGTCTTCACATAAACCAGCCCTGCGGCATGGGCAAAACACAAGACCGGCAGACACAAAGTCCGCCGGTCTTTTTTCTCAGCCGCCTTTATCAGGCCACCTTCCCTGCTTTCTGATCAGGTCCCTTACTTCAAGGCTATAAATATGTACCGTCACCGTGCGCCGCACTGACAATGCAGGCCAGAGCAGTCACAAAAAAACGATCAATCTATCTCAAACGTACGGCCCGTATCGCTGTCGATCGTAATGCGGACGGTCATTACATCCTCGGGCAGCAGCGGTTCGATCTTCTCGGGCCACTCCACAAGGCACAGGTGCCCGCTGTAGAAATACTCCTCGTAACCCATGTCGAAGACCTCCTCAAGGCGGTCGATGCGGTAGAAGTCAAAATGGTAGACCGGTTCACCGTCAGCCGTATGATACTCGTTGACAAGTGCGAAGGTCGGGCTGGTCGCCGTATCGTCCGATCCCAGAGCATGCATGATCTCGCCGATAAGGGTGGTCTTCCCCGCGCCCATACCGCCTCGGAAAGCAATGATGCGGCGGTCACCAATACGTTCGATCACCGCTTCGGCAACGGTCGGCAACTGCGCCGGCGAATCGATCGAAATTACCGTTATGCCATCGTTTTTCTCCTCCATGACTCTATTCCTCCATCAATACGGCGCCGAGTTGAACCCATGCGCTATCTGTTCGACAATCTGATCGAGGGCCTTCTGCAGCTTGCCTCCGATCATCATCCGCATCATCATGTTCAGTTCGACGTGCAGAACCAGCCGGATACGGGTATCGGTCGGCGTAACCTCGTGCAACTGCAGCCAGAAGGTGAAATCGACCGGTGTAACACCCTCGCCCACGATCTTGACGAATTTCGGCTCCTCGCGGTCGATCATGCGCAGCGACATGGTAAATCCCTTAACCTTGAACGAGCAGCTATCCTCATCGGCCTGCCACTCCTCGACCTTGTCCTTCAAGATCGGCGTAAAATTGTCGAATCGGCTCACAACGGCATAGATCTGCGACGCCGGCCGGAGTATCTGCTGCTGTTTGCTTTCGTATTTTTCCAATCCCATGGTTCTCTCTGTTTATTCGGGTTGACGCCACTGCGACGGGTTTTCGCGCCATTCGTGCAGGGCCTCCAACTGACTCTGTTCGATATACCCCTCGTCGAGGGCCAGCGAAAGCATGGCGCTGTAGTTGCTCAGGGTATCGAGTTTCACCTCGGCGGCTGCGAAATTGGCCTCGGCAACCGGGAAACCGTATGTGAAGATGGCCACCATGCCCAGCACCTCGCAACCGGCATTGCGCAACGCCTCGACTGCCGACAGCGAACTGCCGCCCGTCGAGATCAGGTCCTCAACCACCACCACTTTGGCGCCGGGTTTGAGTTCTCCCTCGATCTGGTTTCCGAGGCCGTGCGACTTGGGTGCCGACCGCACGTATACGAACGGTTTGCCCATCTTGTCGGCTACCAGGGCGCCGTGGGCTATCGCACCCGTTGCAACGCCGGCGATCACCTCCGCTTCGGGATAGCGTGCCGAGATGATCTCGACGAAGCTGTCGCGGACCAGCGTCCGGGCCGAAGGGTATGAGAGTATCTTGCGGTTGTCGCAATAGATCGGTGAATGCCAGCCCGAGGCCCATGTAAAATAATTTGCAGGACTGAGTTTTATTGCCTTAATTTGCAGTAGCGTTTGCGCCACTTCCCGTTCAATCGCATTCATATGTCGGTGTATAAGGTTTTTTACGATAACAACACTCTTATTTTCAGCGGTTCGCGCACCCGTGGCGATGCTTTCTGCATGACGCCCCGGCAACTCGCGCTTACCGATCTTACAAAGATACCGAAAATATTCCGAAATTCCGATACCGTTGAGATAATATCTCCAGATTTCGAGGATGTTTTCCGGTCGTTCTGCGGGCGGTTTGTGGCGACATACGCCGCAGGAGGCGTGGTGACCGACCCCGCGGGCAGGGTCCTGATGATGCAGCGCCGCGGACGGTGGGACCTGCCCAAGGGACACCGCGAGGCGGGCGAAACCGACATGGAGTGCGCCCGGCGAGAGGTGTGTGAGGAGTGCGGTATCGCAGATGTCGACATACTGCACCCGATCTGCCGCACGTTACACTTCTACAACACCTACGGTCCGTGGGAACTGAAACACACCGAATGGTTCGCCATGCGGTACGCCGGATCGGCCGCCCCCGTCCCTCAGCGCGAGGAGGATATAACCGCGCTCGAATGGTGTGATACGGCCACGGCGCTCGACCATGCCCGATCGAGTTTCACCAGCATCCTCGAGGTGCTGTCAAGCTATGAAAAGACTATAAACCCGAAGATATGAAAAAAGCTATTTTGTTTATGACGCTATTGGCACTGGCAGGCAGCTCCTGCCGCAACGGCAAACAGGAGGCCGCGCCGCTCGAAATCGACAACCACCTGACCGAGGCCGAGATCGAAGCCGGCATCTTCACGCCCGAAGTGATGTGGAAGATGGGCCGTGTAGGCAGCTCCACACTCTCGCCCGACGGTACGCGCGTGGCGTACACCGTCACATACTACAACATGCAGGAAAACCGCGGTGTAAGTTCGATTTTCGTGCAGGAGCTCGACGGCGGCCAGCCCCGTCAGATCACCGACAATGCCGGAAACGACCTCGCCCCGCAATGGAGTGCCGACGGTTCTACCATCACATTCCTGTCGGACCGGAGCGGTTCGATGCAGATCTGGCAGGTTGCCGTCGACGACTGCCTGCTCAAGCAGGTCTCGTCCGAAGAGAAGGATATCGAGGCATTCGGATTCGCTCCCGACGGCAAACATCTCTTTTTCGTACAGCCGGTACATGTCAAGGCCGTAACCTCGAAGGACCGCTACCCCGACATGGACAAGTCGAAGGCCCGTATCTACGACGACCTGATGGCCCGCCACTGGAACTATTGGGACGAGGGTGACTACCGCCACATCTTCGTGGCCAAGTTCTCCGAGGAGTTGGGCGTACACGACCCCGTCGACATAACGGGCGCCGACGCCGCCTGGGATACCCCGCTGGCCCCCTACTTCGATGCCGCCGAGATCGCATGGAATAATGCCGGCACATACCTGGCCTACACCTGCAAGCCGCTCACCGGAGCCGAATATGCCGTCTCGACCGACTCGGACATATTCGTTTATAACCTCGAGACCGGCCAAACCATGAACATCTGCAAGAATTACATCGTGGGCCAGGAGCCGCAGCAGGACCCGCGCCTGCGGATCATGCCGGCAATGGGCGGTTATGACAAGTATCCCGTCTGGTCGCCCGACGACAGCCGCATAGTACTGCGGTCGATGCGCCGCCCGGGCAACGAGAGCGACAAGGAGCGTCTCCTGATCTACGAATGCGACGACAATCAGACCCCCCGGATGACCGACCTCACCGAATCGTTCGACTACAACGCCACCAACGTCGTATGGGCCGGCAACGATACCATATACTTCATCTCCCCGATCGAGGCGACGCTCCAGATATGCCGCGTGGTGCCCTCGACCGGAAAAATCGACGTCATCACCTCGGGAGACCACGACATCAACGCCTTCTCGATGCGCAACGGCCGTATCGTGGCCGAGGTCACGACCATCTCGATGGCGACCGAACTCTTCGAGGTAGACCCGTCGGACGGAACGATGACACAGCTCTCGCATGTCAACCAGGATATTTACGACAACATCCACATGGGTGAGGTCCAGAAGCGCTGGGTCAAGACTACCGACGGCAAGCAGATGCTGACATGGGTTATCCTGCCGCCCGACTTCGACCCCGCAAAGAAATACCCGACGCTGCTCTACTGCCAGGGCGGCCCGCAGAG
>URTU01000108.1 GCA_900550925.1 uncultured Alistipes sp.
GCATATCTGAAGAATCTGAAGGCTCCTTCCCAGACACACTTTTTGAAACACTACCTAAATTGTCGAAGAATAATTGGCATATTCATCATCAAAATTGATACCATCCAAACCATAGCGATCAACGCAATAAACCAGAATATCGGCATATCGGTCAGCCATTTCAGGGGTCAAATTGGCGACACCGATGCCTTGCCAGTCTCCCAGCGAGGTCATGCAGACTTTGATACCTTCCTCCTGCAACGGTTTCACATACTTGTGGAAACCAGTTGTTGTCGGATTGGCAGGATTAGGCTCCAAAACACGGGTCAGTTTATCGTTGAGATAAACCGTCGGATATCCGTCGGAATCCTTGTGGATATTCGAGGCGAAGAGATTGAGAATATCGATGAACTTTTCGCCATTCATCTCCCAGCAAAGTGCATTAAGCGGATTGACGTCATTGGTCTCCACATAGACCATAGTCTTCGGAGACTTGTCTCCGTAAGCACGGGTAGAGATTTGAGTCCCGTCAGACTGAATCTGCGGTTCCTCCGGATCGTTCGCACACGAAGTAAACAGAGCACCTGCTGCAAACAGAACCGTTGCCAAAGTTAAAAGATGTTTTTTCATAATTTCTGTGAATTTAGGTTAGAATAATTTAGTTTGAGACGGACGTAAGCCCTATCGAGTTTTTACCAATCTTTTTCAAGATGTCCATATTCGAAGGGAACCCCTCCATTATATGTATTAAGAACATCTGTGTTATAATAAAAAGTTCCTTCTAAAGCACCTTCTCCGAATGCAACCCCCCAAAAGATACTAGGGACCATTCTCATAGCTCCTTCCCATTCGGCTCCTTGCATTAAGGTAATCAGATCACTATATACCACGACCTTACTTCTTTCCGGGAACATCATAGCCCACATACCGACATTAACATAGCAGGTCATGTTGGGATCATTTAGAATTGGGCTGGTCAATGGATACCATGGCATCGCGACAGATCCAAATCGGTCTCTGGGTAAACCTGCTATTACCTTTCGGTCATGCAATATGATACCGTATTGAGCAGCCATATCTGCATCTACATACGGATCAACAATCTGTAATTCTTCATTAGGATCCATATATCCGGACCAGGCATAGTCGAGGTATTGCCCGACTTCTATTCCGCCGGTTGCTTCGGTATCCCAGAAGTATTCGGTAGGCTCCTCGTAATCAGTGAGCGTTACCAACTTATCCGAATCGAGTGTTTCGCGCAGAGTCTTGATTAGTTTCGGATAAGAAGTCGTGTTGGTCTCCGGCATTCCCTCCATCTCTCCGTACCCGGAATTGCGATCCCAGAGATTCACTCCATCGAGGTCATAGGTTTCAAGACAGGACTTGACCTGTGCTGCGAAATCAGCGATCTGCGCATCCGAGAGATTGCAGAACCCTAAACCCGTATTGCCGCCCTCAATCGAAAGGCAGACCTTACGGCCTTTGTCCTGCAACGGACGGATATATTTGTCGGTATGCTCCAGAACATAGCGAATGTCCGAATTGAGGTCCAACAAGGCACGGCCAGTGGTTGCGTCATATCCGATTCTTACCACGCGCAGATTGATGATATTTCCCAACAGATGCTTCCACAGGGTTTGGAAAGAAGGCATTTCGATCTTTTCCAAAGTCCATATATCCGCCAGTAGGGGCTGATAATCGGTCGTATTCAGATAAAAGACAGAGACATAATCCGTATCGAGATCATATTCCCCAACCGACACGCCTCGGACCTTAACACCATAATAGATTACCTGATTCTCCTCGGAAAAAGCGACGTTGTCTGATGCAATCGTAATCGGGAGAAGATAAGTGCCTTCTGCTATTCCATCAGATTTAACTGACACGGTAATTCGATCTGAGAATTTTTCACCAGCGGCAATATGGAGATTCCCCATTTCAGAAAATTCGACATTCTCACTGGGGAAGGGCTCCAATTCTGTTCCATACTTTTGATTATAGACCTCGACAAGATCCATATCGGCGTGAACAGACACTTGCATGTCGTTTTTTGCAGCTTGCGTCAAACCGCAATAGATATAATCCTCATCCGTAGAATTCCCCTCGGTAAGGCCTATCACTGCGATATTTGTTGCAGACCGCGTGCTTCTCAGACGTGCATAGGTATTCTCCAGCGGCTCCCTGTCGGGGAGTTCTCCACGTGTCGTATCTACCGGATCCGCCTCACAGGAGGCCAATAAGAGCGCCCCCATGGCCATCAGGAATACAAAGATTCCCTGTTTCATATCATAGTTCCGTTTCATAGTTATTCCTCGGTTTCGTTGATTTTCGGAATTTCAATACCGTCGGGCCAAACAATGTCAGTCTCGGCCACACCGTCATTGCCATACATCGAGTAGTCCTTAACGGTATTCCCGGCCCCTTCGTTGAATTTCCAGTAACCCAACAGGGTCGGATCAGTCTCGGGATTGGCAATTTCGTACATGTTCTCCCAGATCTGCTGCTGCGTGCGGGCCACGGACCAGACACGCGCCTCAGCAATCTTGCCGTTCAACGGGCGGTAATCATCATACGACTTGCCAATGAAGAACTGGTAGGCATCGCCGAAACCGCCGTACTTTTTCTCGTTGTCCTCCGTCGGATTCTTCAGATAGAAGTCATAGAGCGCCCGCATGGCGAGGTTGATGCGCGTATCCTCATTCATCGAGGTGAGACCCATTTCGGTGCCCTCGCTCTGCAGCTCGCCGTTGACATAGACGCAGACGCGGCGGGTTGCCTGGTCGTAGGTGCAGGCCACATGGTACCACTGTCCGGCCGAGAGGTTCTTCGTAGCATCGCGCTCGGGGAACTTACCGAATTTCGAACCGGCGCCCGAACCGTCGAACTGCAGCTGCTGACGCTCGAAGTTCGTATCGCCGATACGAAGCAGGAGGTACTGCTCGACACCCATCACCGAGGAGATATTGACGGCATTGGTGTTCCCGTCGGAGGTGACGGTCGAGGTGGCAAACTGGTCGATGTAGATCAGCGCCTCATAGGTCACGGCCGTCAGGCCGTTCCACGCCTGACTGTTGGCGCCGTACTTGTCGAGCGTCGGGAAGTTAATCCAGTTGCCCTCGCCGAGCTGCGCCGCGACGGTGATGTTCGACGAACGCTTCACCACGTAATAGACCGTCGAGGAGGTCGCCAGCGTCGGGACCGACGACTGCGCGATCGTCACCGGCACAAGGTAGGTTTCGTCGAGCGGCAGAGCCCCGGTCTGCTCGGCGCCCTCGCCCAGCAGGTGCTGCAGATGGAGCGTGAGCGTCTCGGAGGTCGTCTTGCCCGCGGCAATCGTCGCGGTTTCGGACGAGAGCGCATAATACTTCGCGTCAAGCATCGGCCATGCGGTGCCGTAGCGGGCATTGTAGCGCTCGACCAGCGACGGATCGACCGTCACGGAGAGCGTCACATCCTGATCCGACGGATAGGCCAGCGTCGCCGCAAAGGTGCGGTCGAAGACATCGAGCGTATTCTTGATTGTTGCCGCCTGCACCTCGGAGGTCTCCGCCACGTCGAGGTAGACCACGTTGCCGAACTTGTGGTCGTCGGCCGAGTAGTCGGTGCAGGCCGTCTGGACCGCAACCATTCCGATGCAGGCCAGCAACAGCATGTTTTTCCGTGTTTTCATGGTTCACTATTTGGAAGGGTTCAACAGTTGGATGGCATCGCTCAGCAGCGGGTAGTTGCGTTCGACATCGTAGTAGTCGTTGTCGATGTCGTAGGCGGCAAGTCCGGCCAGCGGACCCAGCGAAACGACCCGCTCGGCCATCTCCGTAATGGCGGCATGTTCGACGACATCCTCGTCGTAGAGCGGAGCTCCGGCCGCAGCCGCCAGCAGCAGCCGTTCGGGTGCGATGCCCGCATAGCCCGTGGCATTGACCACCTGCAGTTTCAGGGTCGTGATGTCGGTTGTCGCCTCGGTATCCAGGACCACATAGTCCAGCTTCGCGCGGTCGGCTTCGGCCACGAAGAGCGGATTGCCCTCATAGACCAGCAGCTGGCCGTCCGTTTTGGCTTCCGAAAGCGTCGAGACAATCGAAGCCGTAGCCGTGGCATCGAGGGGGTCGGCGGTGAACGAATAGCCGTCCAGGCCGTTGGCAGCTACCGCGGCAATCACGCCGTCGAGGTAGGTTTTGAGGGCCGCATCGCCCGAAAACTCCGCCTTGCGTGCGGCGTAGTCCACCTGGTAGAGCACCCGGGTTCCCTTTTCGTGCATCGTGACCATGTCCTCGGCGTCAAAGCGCGAGAAGTTGTCGGCATTCGTCAGCGATACGATGTCCAGCGAATCGGGCAGACAGCGCATATAGTCCTTTTCGCTCGCGGAGGGGGTCGGCGAATTATAGAGCCGGGCGTAGGTCAGGAAATGTTCGCTCTGCTTGTATTCGCGCAGCGCGGCCGTATACTCCGCCCAGAAGGCCGGATCCTGATCTGAGGGGCGCTGCACCTGCCGTTCGACAGCCTCCGTTTCGGTCCAGTCGCTGCATGCGGCGGCCCCCAAAGCGAGCGCCGAGACTGCCATGCAGCGGAACAGATTGGTGATGATATGGTTTTTCATGGCGTTGGTCATTAAAGGTTTTTGCGGTCCCACCACACACGGGTTCCCTGCGTGTCGCCCGCGCCGTTGACGGATTCGCTGTTCAGATCGGCGATAGCCGCCTGGAGGTTCGTCGGATTCTCGGTGTACTCCTCCACCGGGTACGGCAGGGGGG
>URTU01000109.1 GCA_900550925.1 uncultured Alistipes sp.
CCCTTCCGTTTCTCGCACGCCACACGACGATCCACGCCTTCCTCGACAACGACGAGGCGGGACGCCTCACCCTCGAACGACTGCGCAGCGCCCTGCCCGGTGCAACCGTCATCGACCGCGCGGAGAGCTACCGAGCCCACAAGGATCTGAACGAATCGCTCCGACCCTCCGCAAAGGTTTCCCGCACGTCGCATCGTCACGGCCGCAAGTTGTAATGTCGCCCGGAATGACGCCGGAACCGTCGCCCACCCGTCGCCCACCCATCGGCCGCTTCGCGACCGCGGCTTTTCCCCCGAGGAAAAAGCCATAGCCTATTAGGGCTTTTTCCGACGCATCGGCCCGCCGACGCTGAAAAAGCCCCAATAGGCCAAAGGGTCAAGCCCCTCTGGACACCCCCTGTCGTGCTGCGCACGCCGACCGCCGAGGCGGTCCCTCTTCAACCGCACAACCCTCCGAAAAACGACCGTACCATGGGATATGCCGTCCTGCATCTCGACAAAGCCCCGGGCAACGAGGCGGCCATGACCGCCCACATCGCCCGCACAAAGATACCCACCAACGCTTCGCCCGAACGCACCTGCCTCAACGAGGAGCTCGTTGAGTTTCCCGAGG
The DNA here is from genome assembly GCA_900550925.1 of uncultured Alistipes sp. Taxonomy (GTDB): domain Bacteria; phylum Bacteroidota; class Bacteroidia; order Bacteroidales; family Rikenellaceae; genus Alistipes. Next base: position 613 of record URTU01000109.1, read on the forward strand.
AGGTGGCCGACCGCACGGAAGCGATCAACTACCGGCTCGAACACGCCGGCCTCACGCGCAAGATCGGCACCAACCAGGTGCGGGTGATCCGCGTCATGCTGACCGGTTCGCACGACGCGATGAAGCGCATCGAAGAGGAGGGGCGGCTACCGGAGTGGTGTGCCGACAACCTCGCCTGGCTGCGCGAGACCTTCGGAGCGGAGAATGTCGTCTCGGCCGTCGTGCATCGCGACGAATCGACCCCGCATATCCACGCCGCCGTGGTGCCCATCGTCACAGGCGAGCGCCGCAAGGCCCGCACCGTCGCATCCGAATCCCAGGGCAAGCGGCACTACCGCACGAAATCCGCCGCCCGGCCCCGTCTCTGCGCCGACGACGTCATGTCGCGCGTCCGCCTCAAGCAGTATCAGGACAGCTACGCTGCGGCGATGTCCAAATACGGACTGGAGCGCGGCATCGACGGTTCGGAGGCGCGCCACATCACCACGCAGGAGTTCTACCGGCAGGCCATCGCCCAGCAGCAGGATCTGCAGGAGAACATCGACGCGCTGCTCCGTCTCGAAGAACAGAAGCGGAAGGCCGTCGAACAGCTCAAACAACAGGAGCGGCAGGTGCGCACCGAGTATGAACAGACCGCCACGCTCCAAGCGCAGAAGAGCGCCGAACTGAACCGCACCGAGGCCGAACTGAAGAGCGTGAAGGGGGAATTGAAGGGAGCCAAATTGAAAAACGCCGCGGCGGAGATCGGGTCGAATATCGTCGAGGGGTTCGGGGCGATGATCGGCACTTCGCGTGTCAAGCGGCAGCAGCAGGAGATCGACCGCCTCAACGCGGAGAACGCCTCCCTGCACGAGCAGATCGGAACGCTGAACCGCGCCAACCGCGAGGAGAAGGCCCAGCACGAGCAGGCCGAACAGCAGCTACAGGCGAAGCTCGACCGCATCGAACACTGGCTACCCAACACGCAGACACTCATCAGCTGGGGCGAATACTGCCGCGACATGGGCCTCTCGGAATCGGGCGCCCGCGAGATTATCGCCATGAAGCCCCTCTACGTTTCGGGCGAACTCCGCACACCGGAGTATTCGCACCGCTTCGACGTCTCGAATACCGAGATCCGTCTGCAACGCGACCCGAACGGTCCCGGAGGCTTCCAGCTGCTCATCGACCGCCAGCCCGCACACGCCTGGTTCCGCCAACGATACGTGGAGCTCATGACCCGCCTGGGCTACCCCGTCCGCCCCGAACGTCCCGTCATCCGGCGACACACCATCAAGCGGTAAAGCAATTCTGCTGCAAATTGTATAGTAAAACAAAACACCCATCCATTTTTTATCCTAATTTTATAGATAAAATCAACATAAAACGTATGAATAGAGTCATCATTATCGGCAATGGTTTTGACAAGGCCCACCAATTACCCACAGGATACACCGATTTTATCAACCGCTATTGGGAGACTGTATCCTACAAGATATTTGGAGCTTACGACCGTTGGATGGCCGAACACTACGGACAGATCAATATGCCGAACCCATATGAAGATGACCTGATTTCATTTCAGGTCTTTCGGGAAAAGGGTCATGGAGAGCGCCTTCCTTTCGATTCCATATTGGCAGACAACGCATATGCCGACATATGCGAATTCATAAACAGAATAAACCAAGATGATACTATCCAAGGATCATGCTCCTTAAAATTTAAGAATCAGTTCCTGAAGCACCTGTCAGAGCTCTATTCGTTGAAAAACTGGGTGGATATTGAGAATGAATATTACGACAAGTTGAAAGAGATCCTGTCAACCGACTCGTATACTACAACCGATCCAGTTCTGAAACAAACGATCAGCAAGCAGATGAGACAGATCTCAAGCAATACCTCGGCCAAACAATTGAATCAAGAGTTAGAAGCTATCAAAAAATTACTCGAACGATATCTAACGGAAATTACGACATCAGCCCAAATCACAAAACATCCGTCCATACAAGAAGCTTTTCACAGCCAGGTCCGGTTGGCTGAGGTAGCTTGTTCAAAATACCAGATGCTGCTGGAATCCATTATGAGCCATATCGTTTCTCTCGACAGGAAGGATGTCATCTCCGAAGACGGAAAAAACGACTCAAAGTATTTGTCCTGCCAATCAAGGGAAGACAAGGTCCGACATTATATCTGGAAAAACATGGAGGACAAGAACAGCAATTTTACAAAAACTCATTTCACGCCGGAAAAAACACTGATCCTGAACTTCAATTATACCCGAACCGCCGAACAGCTATATGCAGACAAAAATTGTGAAGTAATCCATATTCACGGAGAGTTGAACAATCCGGACAATCCCATTATTTTCGGATATGGAGATGAATTAGACGACGATTATCGCAACATTGAGAACCTGCAAGACAACGAATTTCTGGAGAACATCAAGTCCATGCGATACTTCGAAACCGGGAACTATCGAGCAATGCTGGACTTTATCGAGTCCCAACCCTACCAGATCTTCATCATGGGGCATTCCTGCGGGAATTCGGACCGGACGCTCCTCCATAAACTGTTCGAACATCGCAACTGTTTCTCAATAAAAGCATTCTACCATCAAAGGGAAGATGGTACCGACGACTACAGCAATCTGATTCGGAATATCTCCCGAAACTTCAATGACAAATCCGAAATGAGGGACATCGTCGTGAACAAAACATTATCTTCTCCGCTGGTACCATTGGTTAAATAGACCCGAGATTCCAGCTATTATTGCCTTGTATATTCTTGTACGCCAATTCCCCGACGTACCGTTTTTGTATGGAAAATTGCACGGACTTTCCCGAAAAACCGCTATCTTTACTTGAAATATTCTTTTCCAATTACATATGGCAACCATGAATACGGCCGATATCGGCTTCGAGAAGGAGATTTGGCGCGCGGCGGACAAGATGCGCGGCAATATCGACGCGTCGGAATACAAGTCCGTCGTGCTGGGGCTGATCTTCCTGAAATACATTTCCGACAAGTTCGAGACCAAATACCGCCAGCTCGTCGACGAGGGCGAGGGCTTCGAGGAGGACAAGGACGAATACACCGCCGAGAACATCTTCTACGTCCCCGCCGAAGCGCGCTGGGAGACCATCGCCGCGCAGGCCCACACCCCCGAAATCGGCACCGCCATCGACAACGCCATGCGGGCCATCGAACGTGAAAACCGCCGCTTGAAGGATATCCTGCCCAAGAACTTCGCACGGCCCGAGCTCGACAAACGGCGTCTGGGCGAGGTCGTCGACCTCTTCACCAACATCCGCATGCACCAGCACGGCGACTCGAAGGACATCCTCGGCCGCACCTACGAATACTGCCTCTCGCGCTTCGCCGAGGCCGAGGGCAAGCTGGCCGGCGAATTCTACACCCCGGCCTGTGTCGTCAAGACCCTCGTGCAAGTGCTGCAACCCTTCCGGGGGCGTGTCTACGACCCCTGCTGCGGTTCGGGCGGGATGTTCGTGCAGTCGGCGCGCTTCATCGAGAGCCACGCCGGCAACATCAACAACATCTCGGTCTACGGCCAGGATTCAAACCCCACGACGTGGAAGATGGCGCAGATGAACCTCGCCATCCGGGGCATCGAGGCCGACCTGGGGCAGTACAACGCCGACACCTTCTTCCACGACTGCCACCCGACGCT
>URTU01000110.1 GCA_900550925.1 uncultured Alistipes sp.
ACATCGACCGCGAGAGGAAACAGCGGCCGCTGTAACCAACACAGATCGCCCCGTGGACGAAACACTCCAGCTCAACAGAGCAGGCCTTGCGTATCTCCCTGATCTGCTCACGCGAAAGGGCCCGTTCGAGTATTATACGCGAAAAACCGCACTCTTCGAGAAACCGTACCCACTGCGGGTCCATGTTGCACATCTGCGTCGAGGCATGCAGTTCGACCTCGGGCAGATCCATCCGCAGAAATGCCATATCCTGCACGATAAGCGCATCGACACCGGCCTCTACGATCTTTCGGGCCAGCGTTTCGGCATCATGCAGTTCATCCTCGAAAAGCAATGTATTGAGCGTGCAGTGCACCCGCGCACCGAACCGGTGGGCATATTCAACCGTTCGCACAATGTCTTCAAGACCGTTTGCCGCCGCATGTCTCGCCCCGAAACGAGGCCCGCCGATATATACGGCATCCGCACCGTAATCGATCGCCGTCCGGGCACTCTGAAAGTCGCGTGCCGGTGCCAGCAGTTCGATCATTCGTTCTGTATTGTTGGCAGCCATTTTCTGGTATTATGATCTGGTTGCGATCCTATTCAGCGGTTGATTCTCCGTCGGTTGCCGGCCTAGAACCGATATCCGCACCCCGTGGGAAGAGTCAAATATACGCTTTTTTCGCGACATCTACAAAATCACGCCGCAATCTCCGACACGTACAGCAATACGCGCAAATCCGCTGCCCGAACATCATCCTTGGGTACTTTCTCTTTCCAACACTCAATCCGCAACATGCACAGCCTTCCCCCCCCTCTCCAAAAAAATGAGTAGCGCCGCCTTTATCAGAAAAGGCAACGCCACTCTACAATTCTCCAGGATGGGAATTATGGGGACTATTTCTTGTTCAAGGCAGCGATAGTCTGCTTGGCAATCTCGGCCGAAGGACCTTCGGTTACCTTCTGCAGGGCGGCGATAGCCTGTTCGCGCTGCTCCTTGGCATTGTAAGCGGCACCCAGCGCCAGATAGATGTCCGATTTGGCAATCTCGTCGGTCTGAAGAGCTGCTGCACTTTCAGCCTTGGCAATCACCTCATCATACTTCTTGGCGGCACCATACTGCTGGATCAGGGTTTTTGCGGCCAGCGCGTTGGTCGTATCGGCCGATACCCACTCCTCTGCCATTGCGATGATACCATCGGTATTGCCAGCCTCCTGCAGCTCAACCAAAGCCTTCTGGAAGTAGAAGTTCAGGTCGGTAACAGCCTGCTGCTGATCATCCTCGACACTGCTGTGGTTAATTGCCATGATGCCCTTGTAGATCTTGACGCCTTCATCCATCTTGCCCTGCTCGTAGTAGCATTTTGCCAGGTTCAGAGCGAGTTTTGTATCGTTGGGATTTGCAGCATAGCCCTTTGCGAAGACCGTCGCAGCGGTGGCATAGTCACCGTTGTTGAAGGCCGTACCACCCTGAATCGTATATATACGGGCTACCATCATCTTGGCATTCTGAACGATCTTGGGATTCGACTTGTACATCTCACCTACCTCGACAGCCTTGTTCATGTTTTCGATAGCCTCGTCGAACTTCTGACCCTGAGCGTTGATCAGGCCCTGCTGGAAATAACATATCGGCAGATAGGTCTTTGCCTGTCCGACCATCTGTTCCACGCCTTCGACTGTTTCGCCATTGGTAATGACATCGTTGAAAGCAGCAGCGGCTGCAACGAAATCCTTGCCGTTCATGGCAGTAGCAGCCTCGTTGAATTTGGTTGTCACGTCATCGATCGTCTGGGCCGATGCGGCACCGAATGCGAATAATGCGATAACTGCAAGAAATACTTTTTTCATGTTCAATAGAGTGTGTTAGAAATTAATAGTTCAAATAACTTAGTGTATCGGTCATGGAGTTGAATCGTACTCAACTTACAAAGTTAAGCAAAAACCGTCAATGCTCCAATACTACCTTCTCAAATTCTCAAAAAATCGTGTCATCAAACCCTCGCACTCATCAGCCAGAACGCCTCTGGAGGTTTTGGTTTTCGGGTGCAGCAGCGACGGTGCGAAACGTGTATATCCGCGTTTCGGGTCGTCCGCGCCCCAAACTATCCGACCGACGTGGCACCATGACGAGGCTGCTGCGCACATCGGACACGGCTCGACGGTGACGTAAAGCGTACATTCGGGCAGATATTTCCCGCCGAGCGAACCGGCTGCGGCCGTCAGGGCTTGCATTTCGGCATGGGCGGTGGCATCGCCGAGCGTTTCGATCATGTTGTGGCCGCGCCCGAGGATGCGGTCCCGGCAAACAACGATCGCCCCGATAGGTACTTCTCCCTTTTCTAACGCTTTTTGCGCCTCATTTATTGCCATACGCATGTACTTTGTATCGGTGTCGAGGTTGTTTTTGTCAGGCTGTTGCTGCATGCGTCGAGATTTTTTTCAATGGTTACCGGGCCTACGGCACCCCGCACGTACCCTTAAACCGCGACAAAATTATCAAAAAAAACGAATATTGCAACACCCTCCCGCCACAAGCCTTCAAAAAATCGGGCCGTATGATTGCGGTTTGGGAATAGTTTTGTAACTTTGCAAGTTACTAATACCAACGCCTGAGGCAAAATTGATTTGAATATTTAACCTATTTTTCAAAATATGTACAGAACTCATACGTGCGGCTGTTTGAGAAGCTGCAATATAAATCAGACGGTGACCCTGGCCGGTTGGGTGCAGAAGGTGCGGAACCTGGGTGCGATGACATTCATCGACCTGCGCGACCGCTACGGCATAACACAGATCGTCGTCGAGGAGCATTCGAACGAGGAGACACGTGCCGCCGCGGCACAGCTCGGACGCGAATATGTGGTACAGGTAACCGGAAAGGTCGTGGAGCGCCAGTCCAAAAACCCCAAAATGGACACCGGCGACATTGAGGTGGCCGCCGAGAAACTCGTAATTCTGAATGCTTCAGAGACTCCTCCCTTCACCATCGAGGAGAATTCCGACGGCGGTGACGACCTGCGTATGCGCTACCGTTACCTCGACCTGCGCCGTCCCCCGCTGCAGCGTGCCATGATACTGCGTCACCGTATGGCTCACGCCGTGCGTACGTTCCTCGACAAGGAGGGTTTCCTCGAGATCGAGACCCCGTACCTGATCAAGTCGACCCCCGAGGGTGCACGCGACTTCGTTGTGCCGAGCCGCATGAACCCCAACCAGTTCTATGCGCTGCCACAGTCGCCGCAGACCCTCAAACAGCTGTTGATGGTGGCTGGATACGACCGCTATTTCCAGATCGTGCGCTGTTTCCGCGACGAGGACCTGCGTGCCGACCGCCAGCCCGAGTTCACGCAGATCGACTGCGAGATGTCGTTCGTCGAGCAGGAGGACGTTCTGGAGATCTTCGAGCGCTGGGCAAAATACATGTTCAAGGAGATTCTGGGTATCGAATTCAACGAGCCTTTCCTGCGCATGCCGTGGATCGAGGCCATGGAGCGGTACGGATCCGACAAACCCGACATGCGTTTCGGAATGGAGTTCGCCGACCTGACATCGCTGGCAAAGGGCCATGGATTTACGGTCTTCGATTCGGCCGAGTATGTGGTAGGTTTCGCGGCAAAGGGCTGCGCGACATATACCCGCAAGCAGATCGATGCGCTGACCGAATTCGTGAAACGTCCCCAGGTCGGTGCAAAGGGGCTGATCTGGATCCGCGTCGAGGCCGACGGCGTCAAGTCTTCGGTCGACAAGTTCTTCTCGGCCGAGGAGGTACGCGCGATGGCCGACAAGGCCGGTGCCGAGGCAGGAGACATGGTATTCATCATGAGCGGCCCGAAGTTCAAGACCCTTACACAGCTCTGTGCCCTGCGGCTTGAGGTTGCCGAGCGTCTTGGGCTGCGCGACCCGAAGAAGTTTGCGCCGCTGTGGGTAATCGACTTCCCGATGTTCGAATGGGACGAGGAGACACAGCGCTTCTATGCAATGCACCACCCCTTCACCTCGCCAAAACCCGAGGATATACAGTATCTGAAGAGCGACCCGGGCCGCGTACGGGCCAATGCCTACGACTTCGTATGCAACGG
>URTU01000111.1 GCA_900550925.1 uncultured Alistipes sp.
AGTAGGGCTTGTCGAGCGACGGGAAGAAGTTTTGCGGCATTCGTTTCATTGCGACGAGCGATGCCGCGAAGAGTCCCGCCACGACCGTAACCGTAACGGCACGGTGTCGCAGCATCCATTCGAGCAGGCGGGTGAAATGGCGGTAGAAAGGTGTGGAGTATGGATCTGCTGCGGAGGCTGCGTTGCGGGGCGACATCAGGTTTCGGCCGAGCAGCGGCACCTGGGTGAGGGCAAGCACCCAACTCAAGATCAATGAGACGGCCAGCACCACGAATAACGGTCTGACCATTTCGGCAACAGCCGATGAGGCGAGTTGCAGAGGCAGGAACGAGAATATCCCGATCAACGTAGCTCCGAGCAGACTCCATTTGGGACGGTTGGCGGCTTCGATGAGGGCCTGTTGTATGTTTTGACGGCGGTCGATATTTCGTTGGGCGCCGTCGATCACCACTATCGCGTTGTCGACCAGCATTCCCATTGCTATGATGAATCCGGCGAGCGATGTGCGGTTCAGCCCCTCGCCGACGCCGAGCATGACCAGCATTGTGCCGCCGATGCAGAACAGTAGCGACGAGCCGATGACCGTACCGGCCCGCGCACCCATGAGGAGCATGATGACCGCAATGACGATGGCAACCGACTCGAAGAGGTTGGCGATGAAACGGTTGTTGGCTTCGCGGGCGATGCGGTTTTCGGGGTAGAGCGTCACAACGTCAATACCGAGCGGCATCTGGCCTTCGAGGCGCGACATCTCCGCTTCGATCAGGCGGCCGCTCCGGACAACATCGCTCTTCGGGTCGGTCGAAATGCCGATTCCGAGACCCCGCTCACCGTCGATGCGCATCATCGTCGAGGGCGGGTCGGCATATCCCCATTCGATACGGGCCACGTCGCCCAGCCGGAACTGTTTGCCCTCGCCGGTAGTGAGGATCTGGTCGGCAATGTCATCGAGCGAACGGTAGGTACTCCCTTCGAGGATCCGGATCTCGAACTCGCCGGCCTGCTTCTCGCCGCTGTCGATGATCCGGTTCTGCTGACTCATCGCTTCGATTATGTTCTGCGGGCGGATGGCGAAGTTGCTCAGCCGCGACATGCTCACAAAGACATTCACGACGGGCGACTGCTCGCCGTAGACCGTAACCTTCTGAACGCCGTCGATGGTCGCCACCTGCCGCTTTATGCGCTGTGCCCAGTAGCGAAGCTGCTCGTCGTCGATGTCGGGATCGGCCTTCAGACCGTAGTATATACCGTAGAGGTCGCCGAAATCGTCGTTGACCGTGATGGCCGAGGCTCCCGGAGGCAGTTGCTGCGAGATGTTGGCCACTTTTCGCCGCAACTCGTCCCACATCTGCGGCATGCGGTCGGCGCGGATCGATGGTGATAGTTCGATGGTGATCTTCGAGAGTCCGTATTGCGATTCGGAGACTATCTTGTGGACGAGCCGCATCGACTGTATTTCACGTTCGACGGGTTCGGTGATGAGCATCTCGACCTCCTCGGGCGAGGCTCCCGGGTAACGGGTCATCAGTACGGCGCTTTTGATGACGAACGGCGCATCCTCCTTCTTGCCCAGGTGCAGGAAGGCGTAGATGCCGCCCAGCAGCATGACGGCGAGCAGGAACCATGTGACTCGGGTGTGCGAGAGCGAATATCGGGTGATGTCCATGGCACGGTTATTTTATGATTTCGACCTTCTCGCCCTCCTGCAGCCGGTAGACTCCGGCCGTCACGACCCGCTCGCCGCCACTCAGACCGCTTTCAACGGTGGTCATGTTGCGTCCGAAGGGCTCGCCAAGAACTATCTCGCGCAACCGGACGCTGTCGCCCTCGACGATCCAGACGAATGTCCCGCCGCTGATCGGGGCATAGACGGCACTGAGAGGTATGGCGGTCTGGAGGATCCTGGAGTTCTGGTCTATCTGCAGCGTTATGATGCATGACATGCCCGGCGAGATGTCATAACGTCCTTTGGGGAGCGGTTCGCGCAGGCCGAGTGTTACGGGGAATCCCGAGGCGTCGGACGAGGTGCGGACATAATCCTTCAGGTATGCCGGGAATCGTACGCCGCGGTAGTTGTCGAATTCGACGAAATAGCGGACCGTCGTGTCGCCCAACAGCGCCAGTCCGCTTTCGGGCATGGTGAAGCGCACGCTTCGCGTCACCGGGTCAACCAGCCGCACGATGCTCTCACCGGCCTGCACACGCTGGTAAAGATCTGCGAACTTCTTCTCGATGATTCCGGCGAACGGTGCCGTGAGCCTGGTCTGGCGAAGGATGTCGGCCGTATTGTCGTATGCCGATTTGGCCTGTATGTATGCAGTCTGTGCCGATTCGTACTCGGCTCGCGAAATAGCCTCGTGGGACAACAGCCGCTGCGCCCGCTCGAACTGCGACTGTGCCGTCTGGAATGCCGACCGTGCCGCATCGCGCTGCAGTTCGTACTCCTTGGGATCGAGCCGGGCTATGAGAAATCCTTTCGGGATGGCGGTGCCTTCGCTGACATCGATGCGCTCGATCTGGCCGCCGACCTTGAAGGCGAGATTGGCGGCATTGTCGGCCGTGGACATTCCGGCGAAATCCTTGTCGATGAAGTCGGGCCGGAGTACGGTCGTGACCTTTACGCGGCGTTCCGGAACGGGTTGCAGACGCTGGCGGTTGCATCCGTAGGTCAGCAGCCCGCATAACATGATCAGAAGTGTGCGATACAACATGGCGAAGTTTCAAAAATGAGACATCCGTCCCGACGCGTGTGCCGGAACGGATGCAACAGTTTCAATTTTCGTGCCTTGTTGCCGTCAGCGGAGTCTGGATCAGGCGGTCAGTTCGGCCGTCCGGGCATTGGCAACCGAGATGAGGTCATTAGGCGCTATCTGGATCTGCAGGCCGCGCACCCCGGCGCTGACGTATATCGTATCGAAGTCCATGCAGCTCGAGTCGATGAAGGTCGGGAACTGCCGTTTCATGCCGATCGGCGAGCATCCGCCGCGGATATAGCCGGTCGTGGCCAGCAGCTCGCGGACATGGATCATCTCGGCGCTCTTGTTGCCGGAGATGCGTGCAGCACTCTTGAGGTTCACTTCGCGGTTGCCCGGGATGACGCAGATGAAAATTCCGTTGCGGTCGCCGCGCAGAACGAGCGTCTTGAAGACCTGCCGGATATCCTCACCGATCTGGTCGGCGACGTGGCATGCATCGAGATGCTCCTCGTCGACCTCGTACGGGATCAGTTCGTAATGGATCTTCATGCGGTCGAGAATACGTGCCGCATTAGTTTTGCTGATCTTTGCCATGGCGTTGCGGGACTATTTTCGTGCGTTGAGGATACGTTCTATTTCGAGGAGTTCGGCCGGTGTGAATTCCGGGCCGTTCAGGGCCTGGAGATTGTCGTCGAGCTGCGCTATGGTGCGGGCGCCAATCAGGACACTGCTCACGCGCTGATCCTTGAACAGCCATTGCAGGGCCATCTGGGCAAGGTCCTGACCGCGGGCTGCGGCGATCTGGGCGAGGGCCGATACGGCCTGGAGGTTCTGCGGCGTGAGAAGGTTGTTGCGCAGCGAACCGTCGATGCGGTCGGCCCGCGAATCGGCAGGAATACCGTTGGCGTATTTTCCTGTCAGCAACCCCTGGGCCAGCGGCGAGAAGGCGATCAGTCCTACACCGTTCTCCTCGAGCACGTCGAGCAGCCGCGGTTCGACCCACCGGTCGAGCATCGAGTAGCGGGCCTGATGTATCAGGCAGGGCGTACCGTTCCGGCGCAGGATCTCGATGGCGCGGCGGCTCTGTTCGTCGTCGTAGTTCGAGATGCCGACGTATATGGCTTTTCCGTACCGCACGGCGTCGGTCAGTGCACTCATGGTCTCTTCGATAGGGGTCTCGGGATCGGGACGGTGCGAATAGAATATGTCGACATAGTCGAGCCCCATGCGTTTGAGGCTCTGGTCGAGCGAGGCGAGCATGTATTTGCGGCT
>URTU01000112.1 GCA_900550925.1 uncultured Alistipes sp.
AGATGGGCATCTGCCACCACTCGAACTACATCTGCTACTACGAAGCGGCCCGCAGCGAGATGCTGCGCGCCCTGGGCATGTCCTTCGCCGAGGTGGAGAAGCGGGGGATCATGATGCCGATCCTTGAGGTGCAGTCGAAGTACCGCAAGCCGGCCTACTACGACGAACTGCTCACCGTACGGATTATCCTCCGGGAGCTGCCCACGACGCGCATCAACTTCTTCTACGAAATCTACAACGAGCAGGGACAGCTCATCAACACCGGCATGACGCAGCTGGGCTTCATCCACAGCGATACGCGCCGTCCGTGCCGCTGTCCGGAGTGGTACCTCGACCTGATCCGTGCCCACTGGACCGAGGAGTAGGCTGCACAATGTTCCAACAGCAAATATACTGACAGATGAAAAGAGCCCTGTTCACCTTCCCGACCGCTCTTCTCACCCTTGCCCTTGCATTCGTTTGTTGCGGAGGGGGCTCCGTAAAATCACTTTCGGCAGAGGAGGCCCGGGCAGAGCTGACATTCCCCGAGACACCCGACAGCGCACAACTCGCCGCTGCGGTACAGGTTGCCCGAATCTGGGGTTTTGTCAAATATCACCATCCTGCTTTTTCCGATAAATCATTGGATGCGGATGCCGAATATTTCACCCTTCTGAACCGCATCCTTCATGCGCCGGACTCGACACACAACGGAATATATGCTGACTGGATTGCCGCGTTGGGACCCTTTTCCGTACGTGCCGACCACAACGAGCGGCTCGAGGTCTTCAACGACTTCGGATGGATTTCCGACACGCTGCTTCTCGGAAAGCCTTTAAGCCGCCTGTTGTCTGAAATACGTCAGGCCGATCCGGGCAAAAACTGTTATGTTGAACAGACTCCCGTCAATGTCTCATACGTCGAACCGGAATATACCGATATTCCGGACGAAGACATCGCATACAGACTGCTCGGTGTGGCCAAATTCTGGAATGCCGTCGACAGCTATTCCCCCAACCGCAATCTAACGGACCGTCCGTGGGACGAGGTGCTTTCTGACTATACGGCCATGGCATTCGACCGTTCGGTCAACTTTATGGCGCTCTATTCCCGCATGGTATCCGAACTGTGCGATACGCATGTCAATTCGTGGTTTATCCCGCTCTTCGGCGGACGATTTGCACCCGTCGTATGCCGCTTTGCCGAAGAGCGTCTGTTCGTTACGGATACCTGTACGCTTGTACCCAATGATTTCCGTGTCGGCGACGAGATTCTCCTCATCGACGGCCATAGACCCGTCGACCGGCTGGCGGCTCTCACGCCCTATATACCGCACTCCAATAGCGCTTCACTCATGCGCGACGGCTCCTATGCATCACTGCTGACGGCACGGAACGAGGTGCAGGTCGAGTATCGGAGCAACGGGGAGATTCGCACGTCAATCCTCCCTACGGTCGACGGAGAGGAGTTTGTCGGACGAATCTACACAAGCCTGTATACACCCGAAAAGCCGACGTTTGAAGAGGTGGCGGATGGCGTGGCCTGCATCCGCATCGGCACACTCACGTGCGCCGACGAAAGCAGGCTCGAAGATTTTCTGCAAGAGCATGACAAACTGATTATCGACATGCGGGCATATCCTGCCGACTACAATGTAATTCACGATATGCTTCCCAAATACCTCTTTTCCGAGGCCCGGGAGGCAATTGCCATACTGCTGCCGCTGGCGGATATTCCGGGAACCGCGACGCGCAGGGTGCAGTCAACAGCCCGGACGTCCGATCCCGATCGGCTTTTCAGGGGGCGGGTTGTACTGCTGGTCGACGCCTGTTCGCAGTCGATGTCCGAATACTTTACCATGTTCCTGCAAACAATTCCGGGAGCCATGACGATTGGCAGTCAAACGGCCGGAGCCGACGGAAATGTAACGCGTGTCCAGCTGCCGTATGCGGCATTCAACCTCACCGGTCTCGGCGTATACTATCCCGACGGGCAGAACGCCCAGCGCCACGGCGTGAAGATTGACATGGTGGTTGAGCCGACAGCCGAAGGGTTGATGCAAGGCCGAGACGAGCAGATGCAGGCGGCAATCGACTATCTGAACGGTGCCGGTATCTGACAGACAACCCCGACAAACTGATCCGGTTTTGGAAAGGGCATGCCCCTATGCCTGGCGTTGTCGGGATGACAGGTTCCCGATCCCGGCAGATACAAGTTGGAGGCCCGCTCCCTTCTTGTCCGGTCCGTCGGGCGTCAATATACGGCACAGGCCCTCGGGCTGCGGCGGCTCGCAACGTCCTGTGGTCCTCATCAGTTGAACCGGCTCATGATGCTCCGTATCCGGCAGCCGCAAGGGATCGAAGTTGTTGATTTTCCGGTCGCGGGACCGGCGGTTTAGGTTGCCGAAGGCTCGCGGCAAACTCTTTTGATCCTTTTTGTCCGGCAGCATTTCTCCGAAAAGGGATATTTTCGTATATTTGAAACATACTCACTCAAACAGATCTACACATGAAACAATTTGGATTCACACTCCGACTGTGCGCCGCCGTGTGGCTGCTGACGGCGCTTCCGTTGTTTATGAGCTCCTGCACCGAGAAGGAGGACGGAGACAACGGCTCGAAAAAGGTAGCCGTGTTGGGCGTCCGCGTGGACCCCGAGAGCGTTGTCTGCGCCCCGGGCGATGTCGTGCCGGTGAAGGTGACGGTCCTGCCGGAAAACGCGACGGACAGGAGCTACACCTGGAGTACCGACGACGGGATGGTTGCCGTTGTCGAGGAGGGGAACATCCGTGCCATAGCCGCCGGAACGACGCTACTGACCGTCACGACAACCGACGGCGGATATACCGCCACGTGCGAGGTTACGGTTACCGAATCCTCGACGGGCGGCGACGAGGAGACTGTCCTGATGACACGGGCCGGCGGGTACTACTTCGGCGATCAGTGGGGAACGGGGTATGACAACGACTATGTCTACTTCCTCTCGGGCAATGTAGTACAAGACAATGTAAGCCTTTCTGGTGATGGCATGGCATTGTGGCTTGATCTGAATCTTCCACCAACCGGAGCCACAACTGTACCCGAAGGAACTTACATACCGCTGCTTGAAGACGATCAGGATCAGAGTTTCACCTGGTCTACCGGCGTTGACATGGGTGATTGGGGAATCATTGGCACATTTGTTTACATCTGCGAGAGCGGCGGAACGCCGACCTACCTTATGGCCGAGGAGGGGACCGTCGACATTTCGCGCTCCGGATCGGAATATGCGGTGACGGCCGACCTGACGGCCGGGGGCCGCCGCTTCAGCTTCACCTACACGGGACCCATTCCGCTCGAGGACGGCCGCAACCTCGGCGGCGGGGACGACTACACGACGGTTGAGCTCGACGGGGTCTTCACGCACGGCGAGATGGACTACTACGGTCAGGCCTACGGCGACACCGGCACGGACTATGCCAACTGGACGATCTACCTGGCCGAGGATACGTTCGACTTCAACACGTTCGACGGCACGGGCCACATGCTGCAACTCGAGGTCAACACGGCATCGTCTGCCACGCGGGAGATCACGCCCGGCACCTACGAGATATTCGACGTCATCGAGGAGGCGTCGTTCGTGCCCAACACGGCCGTGCCGGGATTCACGCAGAACGGCTACTGTCTGGGAACATGGTACATCCTGGACATGACTCCCTACTACGGAGCCACCGTGGGGACGGCCGTCATCGGTCGCGAGGGGGACAACTACACCATCGACTTCGAGTTCCGGGACGACACCTACAAAGGCATCTTCCGGGGATCGTACACCGGGCCGCTCGCCTTTTACGACGGCACG
>URTU01000113.1 GCA_900550925.1 uncultured Alistipes sp.
CGCGCCGCCGATGCCGACCCGATCGAATCACTCAAGGGATGATTTAAAGACGTTTCGAATGAAAATCGCTTTCCATAACTTCCTCACGACGCTGCGACGCTACAAGGTCTCGTCGCTGCTCAACATCGTCGGGCTGACGCTCGCCTTCACGGCCTTCTACGTCATTCTGGTGCAGGTGCGCTGGGAAATGACCTTCAACCGTGCCATCCCCGACTCCGGACGCATCTACCTCGTGGCACCCCTCTCGCCGTTCGACGAGACGGGCTATTCAACCACCTCACCGCGTCCTGAAGGCGAACAACTCATCGCTCAGTCGCCGGAGATCGAAGCCGGTGGCTGTATCCGGACCTGGCATTTTGAACAGCCCGTGTGGGTACGCCGGAATGGCGATCTGCTCCGCCTCAATGGGTCGTTCAACGAGATCTCGGCAGGGTTTGCCGAGGCCATGGGCGTCAAAACCCTCGAAGGTGACCTGAAGGAGCTGGCACAACCCAACAGTGTAGCCCTTGCACGTTCGCAGTCTGAACGGCTCGGGCTGCACGCCGGTGATGTCCTCTGGTTCGGCGATGCCGAAAAGCCTGACCCCGGAATGCAGAAGCATGTAGTAGCCGTCTATGAGGATTTCCCGGCCAACAGCTCCTTTGCAAATATCGTCGGGTTGCAGGATGTAGGCGATCAGGATCTCGATTCCCCGAACAACTGGAACGACTGCTATTTCGTACGGCTGCATCCCGATGCCGATCCTGAAGCGGTTGCCGGCCGCTGGTCCGATTTCCATCTGTCGATCTACCGCGACTACCTCGAGCGCATGGCCTCGATCTGGGGCGAGGAGATCAGTGAGGAGGAGTTGAACGATTCACGCGCCTGTGCACTGATCCCGCTCAACGATCTGTATTTCGACCGCCGGATTGCCGGCCCGTATGGAGGCTTCCCGATCGGATCGGCAACACTGACATATTCGCTGCTGAGCGTCGCGGTGCTCGTCATCGTAATCGCCCTGATCAACTTCGTCAACTTCTTCTTTGCGATGCTGCCCGTACGGCTGCGGTCGGTAAATATACTCAAGGTCTTCGGCGCTCCGACAAGCTCGCTGCGCTTCAGTTTCATCTTCGAGGCCTGCGGATTCGTCCTGCTCTCACAGCTCTGTGCATGGTATGTGGCCGTAGCGCTACAGGGCACCGAATTCGCATCGTATGTCAGCAGTTCGCTCGCACTGGGCGACAACATTCCCGTAATGGCCATCTCGCTCGGCGTATCGCTCGTGGCGGCACTCGTGGCCGGAAGCTTCCCGGCATGGTACATTACCTCGTTCAACCCCGCGATGGCCGCCAAAGGGTCATTCGTCGGGTCGACGGCCGGCCGCCGATTCCGCACGATACTGCTCGGCGTACAGTTCACGGTCGCAATCGGACTGATCGTCTTTTCGGTCTGCTCACTCCTACAACAGCGTTATGTGCGCCGGTTCGACCTGGGATTCGACCACCAGCGAATGCTCTCGTTCGACTTCCCGTCGTCGAAACTCGCCAATCCAGACTCCTTCGACACCTTTGCCTCCTCGCTTGAGGCCGATCCGCAGATCGTCGGCGTCACGGCCTCCGCAAACCGTTTCGTAGCCAGGTCGGTGACGGTCTTCGGCCGCGAAATCAACGGAAACGATATAGACATTCACATCCGCTTTGTCCGCAGCAACTTCCTCGACGTAATGGGGATTCCGGTTGTTGCAGGCAACGGATTCCGCCCGGAGTACGACCACGACTCCACGGCGCGATACATCATCAACGGTCTGCTGGCCCGCAACGGGCTGGATATCGGCGGCAAACTGGACGGCGGCGAAGTGATCGGCATCTGTCCCGACTTCCACTACCGGCCGTTGCAGTATTCCACCGAACCGTTTGCGTTTGTCACGGGGACCTACTGGCCCAACATCATGTCCCATTTCTATGTTCGGATAGCTGCCGGGGCCGATTTCGATGCTGTTTGCGAACACATTCGCCGGAGTGCCGAACGTTTCGACCCCAACTGCGCACCGGTCGAAATCCACTTCATGGACGAGGAGATTGACTCCCTGTACGCCAGCGAACGGCGAATATCGACCATTGTCGGACTCTTCACCATTCTGGCCGTCGTGATCGCCCTGATGGGCGTCTTCGGAATCGTCCTCTTCGAGACGCAGCACCGCCGCCGCGAGGTGGCCATCCGCAAGGTCATGGGCGCCACCACACAGGAGGTGCTCCGCCTCTTCAACCGCCGCTACGTCGTGCTAGTTACGGTCTGCTTCCTCCTTGCCGCACCTGTCGGCTACTGGATCGTGGACCGCTGGCTCGGGTCGTTTGCCTACCGCACGCCAATCCGCTGGTGGGTATTCGCCGCAGCCTTTGCCGTTGTTCTCGCCGTCACGGTATCGACCGTAACCTTCTGCTCGTGGCGCACGGCGAACGAAAACCCGGCCGACTCGGTAAAATCCGAATAAAGACAACATCACTCAATATATAAACATGAAAATAGCATTAAGAAACTTTCTGACCACTCTGCGGCGATACAAATCCTCGTCGCTGCTCAACATTATCGGTCTGACCCTTGCCTTCACGGCGTGCTACATCATCCTGGTTCAGGTGCGCTGGGAGATGACCTACAACCGCACGCTGAAGGATTCGGACCGCATCTACCTTTTAGAATCCGCCGACTGGTATACGCCTGACCAGTGGCAAGCATGGATTTGCCGACCTATGGCCGAATTCCTGATCTCTTCGGCGTCGGCCGTCGAAGCGGGCGGTTGCACCTGGAGTGGCTTCGGTCCCAGCGTCGTGCTGCGCGAGAATGCCTCGAAGATGGGTTACGACCGCTTCAATATCTATGCAGGCTCCATCTCGTTACCGCTGCTCGACGTCTTCGAATTCAAGTCGGTGGCGGGTGACGTCCATGACCTGCAGCGTGCACAGAGCGTCATCATCTCGCGCACGACGGCCGAACAACTGGGTGTCGGCATCGGCGACATGATCTGGTGCGACACCGAACAGCCTTCGGCCGAAAATGCCCGTGAAGTGGTGGCCATCTTCGAGGATTTTCCCCAGAACTCACTGCTGGCCGACTGCAAAATGGCCATGGATCTGGGAGACTATTCACTTAACGAGCAATCGGAATGGGGATTCAACTATTTTGTCCGCCTCCACTCCGGAGCCGATCCGCAGCAGGTGGTCGAAGAGTGGAAGAAAGCCTACGTGGAGATGTACCCCGGTGACGCCAATGAAGAGGGAGAGCTCGATTCGGACCCCATACGTCTGTCCTGCATCCGCGACCTCTACTTCGAGTCCGACAGCCGTGTGCCGTGCCAGCAGGGGTCGCTCGTGACGACCTACACGCTGCTGGGAATCGCCATGCTGGTCATCGCACTGGCCTTCATCAACTTCGTCAACTTCTTCTTTGCGCTGGTGCCCGTCCGCATCCGCACGGTCAATACCTTCAAGGTATTCGGCGCCCCGAACGGCTCGCTGCGTTTCGGATTCATCTTTGAGGCCGTCGGGCTTGTCGTCATCGCACTGCTGCTGGCATGGTATCTGGCCTTCGCAATACAGAGCACCGAACTGGCAAGCTACATCTCCGCACCGCTGAACATGGCGCAGAACCTGCCTGTCATCGGCATTCTGCTTGCCGTGGCGGTGGCCATGGCCCTCGTGGCAAGCCTCTATCCGGCATGGTACATCACCTCGTTCCCGCCTGCAATGGTTGTCAAGGGGTCGTTCTCCGGAACCGTCGGCGGCCGGCGGCTGCGTACACTGCTGCTGGGCTTCCAGTTCACCATCT
>URTU01000114.1 GCA_900550925.1 uncultured Alistipes sp.
ACGCTGACTGCGATCGGCAACATTGGACGCAGCAGCGGGAATGCGTTGGAGATCGAGCACCTCCGACATCTTGAACTCGAACACCGGTCCGGAGCGGACAGCCTTCGGACACAAACCCCTGAAAACCATGAACGAAAAACAGCAGAATAAAGAACCGAAGCAGGAGTTGGAGAAGCCGAAGGCCCTGACTCCGCAGCAGATCCAGCAGCGTCGCAAGCTGCTGGTTTACCCGGCGTTGTTTCTGATCTTTCTTGCGATTCTGTGGCTGATCTTCGCCCCTTCGGACGCGCCGGATCAGGAGCAGAAGAAAGGGCTCAACACGGAACTTCCGACCCCGGAGCAGAGCGGCATAGTCTCCGACAAGCGGGATGCCTATGTCCAGCAGGAGATGCACGACAAGCAGGAGGCCAAGATCCGCACCCTTGAGGATTACGCCTTTTCGCTCGATGATGAATCCGGATACGAAGAGGCTCCGACTCCGGCAGCTGCCGGAGTGAATCCCCGACTGGGAGGTTACGAATCGTCGGGAGCATTGCATTCCTCGGTCGGCGCATACCGGAATCTGAACACGCAGTTGGGAAGTTTCTATGAACAGCAGGAGGAGAGGCCCTCGGAGGAGGAGTCGAAGCTGCTGGAGCGAATCGAGCAGCTGGAAGCGGAGCTCGAGCAACAGCAGACCGGGACCTCGGCGGAGCAACAACTGGAGTTGATCGAGAAATCCTATCAGTTGGCCTCCCGCTACATGAATGGCAATGGCGGAGCGCAAGCGGCACCCGCGGGAACGATCTCCGGAGCATCGGCAGCGACCCGTAACGGCAAAGCCGCCGTGCAACCTGTGCAGCAGGTTCGTCATGAGGTGGTGTCGCTGCTTGCGGCCCCCATGTCTGATTCAGCCTTTGTCGAGGAGTATTCCCAACCCCGGAACTGGGGATTCCACACCGCCGCAGGCGGTACCTCGGCACCGCGCAAGAACAGTATCAACGCCTGTGTTTACCGGACTACTACCGTGACGGATGGAGATGAGATTCCCATCCGCCTGCTGGAACCGATGATGGCGGGTGAGGTGTTGATTCCTGCCAATACGATTCTGACGGGCACCTCGCGTATCGACGGCGAGCGCATGTCGATCACGATACAGGCCGTGCAGTACGAAGGCAGCGTCATTCCGATCGAGCTGCAGGTGTATGATTTGGACGGCGGCGCCGGCATATCGGTTCCTGCCTCCGAAGAGATCAGCGCCGTCAAGGAGATTGCGGCCAATGCCGGTTCGGGTCTTGGAAGCAGCATCACGATTACGGACGATGCCGGGACGCAGTTGCTATCGGATCTGGGTCGCAGCGTCATCCAGGGAACCGCGCAGTATATCGGACAGAAGATGCGACAGGTCAAGGTCACGCTTAAAGCGGGCTACCGGGTGTTGCTGCTGCCGCCGCTTGAATAGAAACCACTGAAATCCAAATACCGACACAACCACATTTAAAGGACAAGTTTATGAGAAAGATGCTTATGACACTCGCGTTTTGCGGGTGCCTCTCCGGCGCCTTTGCGCAGGAGACGACCACGAAGGCGGCGACCACGCCGCAACCGGGCGAAGGGATGCATTCGCCCTCGACGGGAGACTATTTCAACGGACTGACGCGTCCGCTGACCTTTGACCGGATGATTCCTCCCTATGCGCTGGAGGTCACGTTCAACAAGACCACGCATGTGATCTTCCCCTCGGCCATACGCTATGTCGATCTGGGATCCGCCGATCTGCTGGCAGCGAAGGCCGACGGTACGGAAAACGTGCTGCGCGTGAAGGCGGCCCTGCGGGACTTCTCCCGGGAGAGTAACCTCTCGGTGATAACCGAGGATGGCGCCTACTACACCTTCAACGTGAAGTATGCCGATGAACCGCAGAAGCTCTCCGTGGAGATGACCGATTTCCTGCATGACGGCGAGGCCGTAAATCGGCCGAACAACGCGCTGGAAATCTACATGAAGGAGCTTGGCAGTGAGTCTCCGATGCTTGTGCGGCTGATTATGAAGTCGATCTACAAGAACGACCGTCGGGAGATCAAGCATATCGGCTGCAAGCGTTTCGGCATTCAGTATCTGCTCAAGGGGATCTATTCGCACAACGGGCTGCTGTATTTCCACCTGCAACTCAAGAACTCGACGAATGTACCCTTCGACGTCGACCATCTGACCTTCAAGATTGTGGATAAGAAGGTCGCCAAACGCACGGCTATCCAGGAGCAGGTGATCTGGCCGTTGCGAGCCCACAACAACGTGCAGGTTATCCCCGGCAAATCGAGCGAGCGCATGGTCTTCACGCTTCCGAAGTTCACGATCCCCGATGACAAGCATCTGGTCGTCGAGCTGTATGAGAAATCCGGCGGACGACATCAGAGCTTCACGGTCGAGAATGCCGACCTGGTTCGCGCCCGAGTGATTGACGAATTAAAGGTCAAGTAAGATGAAACGCGCGGTATTCATACTGGTGTTGTCGTTGAGCCTGACGCTCACCGCGGGAAAGAGCTTTGCGCAGCGTGCCTTGCCGGGGATGCGGGGGCTGGAGCTCCGCACGGGCATGGTGGACGGCTGGTATTCCTCGTCGCCGTCGAGCGCTACGGGCTATTATTTCGGACTGGCGATGAACCGCTACGCGAAGAATGCGAACAAGTGGGTTTACGGCGTCGAATACCTTAACCGGAGTTATCCCTACAAGAGCGGGCGGATCCCCATGGCTCAGTTTACGGGTGAGGGCGGATATTATTACAAGTTCCTCACCGACGCCTCGAAGACCTTCTTTCTCTATCTGGGCGGCACGGCCATGGCCGGCTATGAGACGGTGAACTGGGGAGACCGTCATCTTTCCGACGGCTCGACGCTCCAAAGCCGGGATCGCTTCATCTATGGTGGAGCCGTTACGCTGGAGGCTGAAGCCTACCTTGCTGATCGAATCATTCTCTCTGTCTCGGGTCGTGAACGGGTGCTGTGGGGCACAACCTCCGGGCATTTTCACACCCAGTTCGGCATTGCATTGAAATTTATCATCGACTAACAATCGAACAGTAACCCTTTTTTATTAACCGTCGCGCAAGCGACATAAAACCAATTACTTATATGAAAAAGCTGTTTTTGGCGGCTGGTGCCGCCCTGGCCCTTCTTGCCTCTTGCAACAAGGAAACTGAAATGATGAACCCTACGCCGGAGGCACGACCCGATGGTGCTTCGGTAACGATCACCCTCTCTTCGGGCGATGATGCGCAGACCCGCGCCTTCTTCGATGCCACGGCTACGGCCGAGGCGTGGGAGAAGACCCTCTCGTCGCTCTCGGTCTTCACGTTCAACACCTCGGGCGATCTGATTCTGCGCCGCGATTTCACGGTCTCGGAACTCGCCTCGAAATCTGCGACCTTCTCGCTCCCGAAGTCGGCTGCCGGAACCGAATGCTCGTTCTATGCCGTTGCGAACTACGACGCCTCGTCGGCCAAAACCCGGTCGGCACTCACGGCCCTCGTGGAGCAGTCGGCCGGAGCGTATAACGGCGCCTTCGCGGATGTCTCGACCCAGGCGCTGCGCTCGGGCGGCTTTGTGATGTCGGGCTCGACGACCAAGACCGTCGGTGCGGTGAACACCTCGACGCAGGTAGGCATCTCGCTCAAACGCACGGTGGCGAAGGTCGCCCTGCAGACCACGATTGCCCCGGAGTTTTCGGAGAAGTATCCCGGCTCGATCACGATCAATTCGGTGAAACTCTCACGCGCCGC
>URTU01000115.1 GCA_900550925.1 uncultured Alistipes sp.
CCTCACGTCGCATATCATTCAGGACATGGAGAAACTCATCGACGACTGCATCGTCATGGATTACGGACGTATCCTCGTGCAGATGCCCGCAGGCGATCTGCTCGGTCGCTTCCGCCGTTACGAACTCGCGATCGCCGAGGGAACCGCGCTTCCGGAAGCGCCCGAATTCCACCGCCCGACGGCGATCGGAGGGCGCGCCGAATTCTATTCGTTCGAAAGGGAGGCAGAGGTGGCCGCCCGACTCCGGCAGGCGGGCATCGCCTGCGATACCCTGCGAAGCGAAGCGCTGAACCTCGAAGACGCCTTTATCGGTCTCACCGGCAAGTACTGACAACGACATGAACAAAGCGATTTTCTACAAGGAGCGAATCAAGACCCAGTGGTACCTGCTTCTGGCGCTGATCGTCTCGACCGGATTCGCCCTCTACGCCGACATGCGTGTGGCACGGGCTGCGGCGATGAACGGCATAGGACACCTTTGGGAGGTCATGCTCCAGCGCGACGCCATCTTCATCGACTCGCTGCAATACGTCCCGCTCATCCTCGGTATCGGGCTGGCAATCGTGCAGTTCGCGCCCGAGATGCACCACAAATGTCTCAAACTTACGCTCCACCTGCCCGTCCGCGCCTACCGTGCCATCGGATGGATGCTCGGATACGGTGTGGCGGCCATCATCGTGATGTTCCTACCCGCCGTTGCCATACTGTGCGTCTATCTGCAACAGGTCATGGCCCCGGAACTCTGGCACCGGATAATCCTCACCGCAATGCCGTGGTATCTGGCCGGAGCGGCAGCATATCTGCTCACAGCTTGGATTTGCCTCGAACCGACCTGGAAAATGCGCGTTGTCGATACGCTGATCGCCGTGCTGGTCATAAAGGTCTATTTTCTGGCACCGGCCCCCGAGGCCTACAACTCGATACTGCCATGGCTGACCATAGTGACACTGCTCTTTGCACTGCTGCCGATGCTTTCGGTCACGCGGTTCAGGGACGGCCGGCAGGATTAACAACCATCAACTTCACAATTCGAAAACCATCCCATGTTGCGTTCAAGTAAAATATTATTCTGGGCCATCGTCGCTATACTGCTGCTGTGGCAGGTGCCCTGGTGCCTCAACTTCATCGCCGCCAAAAGCGAACGGACTCCATTCATAATATACAGCACCATTGTCGACGACTTCGTGATGCTCCGCTCCGACCCAAAAACCAAAGACCTCATCCGTGAGGACCGTTTCGGAAACAGCTTTACCGAAGAGCAGTTCGACAGCATCCTGCCGTCGTTCTACCTGCGGCAGCTGGTCACCGACGAGCGTTTCCCCGATTCGATAAAGGGGGTGGCCGTGACTCCCAAGCTGTTGCAAACCGAAAGTTTTACCTTCCGGAATACGCCCGCCATGATCAACCGTACAACCGTCGGACTCTATCCGCTGCTGGAATCGATGTCGGGGCGCGTCGACCTTGCGATGCCCGACGATGTTTTCCGAATAACCGGCTCAGGTATCGAATTCATCGACATGGAGTCCAACTCCGTCAACCGCGAAAAGAGCGACCTTTTTACCGAGGCGATGCTCCGCAAGGGATTCCGCTTTCCGGCCACCAAGATCTCGGGTAACCCAACCGACCGCAAGGATTACGATGAAGGGTATGTTCTGCTCGATGCCGACGGCCGGCTGTTCCACCTCAAGCAGACCCGGGGACGTCCCTACTGCCGCGCTATCGAACTGCCCGACAGTATCGAAGCCCGTCACCTTTTCATCACCGAATTCCGCAACCGCCGCTCGCTGGCGCTGATGACCGATGCCCGCAACAGGCTCTATGTCATCGACCGGCCCGACTACAAGGCCCGCCTGACGGCCATTCCGCACTTCGATCCCGAACGCGAGGCCATCTCCATCATCGGAAACATGTTCGACTGGACGGTCTGCATATCCGACGACCGCGCCGAACGATATTATGCGCTCGATACCGACGGCTACTCGCTGCTCGACTCGCTCGTCCTCGAAACTGGTTCACGGACAATTCCCGGACTCCGGTTCACATCGCCGCTCAACCGATATGTAATACCCCATTTCGAATAGTATTGCGCAACCGAACAGACCGACGCGTCTGGTCCGCTACACGTCGCGCAGCAGGGCCGGCCCCTCATGCGGCGCCGGCCGAGATAAATCTGCCTCAGGTTATTGACGGTTACGAATTTTTCGCTACCTTTGCAGCGACTTATCCGATATATAACCGATTGGAGTCGATGGTTCCGTAGCTCAGTTGGATAGAGCAACAGCCTTCTAAGCTGTGGGTCTTGGGTTCGAATCCCAACGGAATCACGACAAAACGGAAGGGAGATGTCCGCTGGCGGACATCTCCCTTCTTTCATCGTACCGGCCACGCTGACCGTCAGAGACTGCGCACCGCAAAGCGGGCCGCACGCCGCGCCTCCTTCCGCTCGAAGGCCTCACGCACCGAGGGACACTGCCGGCGGAAGCGGTCGAACGTATCGCGCGAAAGGTCGTAGCGGCGGCAGATCTGCGCCACCGAGCGGTCCTCGTCGAGCATGCGGATCACTGCCAGGCGGTTCTCGACCAGCACGTTGAGTTTCGTGAAACTCCCCTTGCGGCGCCCCAGCACCACCCCCTCGGCCTTGCGGCGCGCCAGAGCCTCCTTGGTGCGCATCGATATCAGGTTGCGCTCGATCTCGGCCACCAGTCCGAACGCGAAACACAGCACCTTGCTGTTGATCGTATTGTCGAATGTGTATCCCTCCTTGGTCGTGTAGAGGTTGATCTGTTTCTTCAGGCACCGCCCCATGATCGACATGATGTCGGTGAGCGTCCGGCTCAACCGCGAAATCTCGGTCACGACCAACGTATCGCCCCGTTTCATCCGCCGGAGCAGCGTTCCCAGCTTGCGGTCACGTTCGCGCGTCTTGCCGCTCACGACCTCCGTAACCCACACATCCACTTCCCAATTCCGGTTCTTCGCAAAACGCCGGATCTCATCCTGCTGGTTGGCAGGATGCTGCTTCTCCGTACTAACCCGTAAATAACCTACAATCATAGCTGTTCGTTTTACGCGGAGACGACGTTGTCTCCGCGCGGGAAATGATACGAATTTTTCCCCGAACAGCCCCGGCGGCGCATCGAAAGCACCCGACACCTCCCGGGAAACGGCCGCAAAGAGGACAGAGTCCGTTTTTTCGCCGGTTTATTTGGCCGACCCGATTTTTTTGCCTACATTTGCGGGCTTCAAATCCCGTAAGGGTGAGCGTTTTTTATTAACCTACACAAATTTTAGCTACAATGGCTGTTAAAATTCGTCTGGCACGTCACGGCAAGAAGGGCTACGCCTTCTACCACATCGTTGCCGCAGATAGCAGAGCGCCACGTGATGGTAAGTTCATCGAGAAGTTGGGCACCTACAACCCCAACACGAATCCTGCTACGATCGATCTGTGCTTCGAGAAAGCACTGGATTGGTTACAGAAAGGCGCACAACCCACGGATACCTGCCGTGCCATCCTCTCCTACAAGGGCGTGCTCTACAAGAAGCACCTCCTGGGCGGTGTAGCCAAGGGCGCATTCACCGAGGCTGAGGCCGAGGCCCGCTTCAACAAGTGGCTCGAGGCAAAGGCCGGCAAGATCGAGGCCAAGACCAACAAGCTGGCCGCCGATGCCAAGTCGGCAGAGAAGGCCCGTCTGGCCGCCGAGGCCAAGGTCAATGAGGAGCGCGCTGCCGCCATCGCCGAGAAGAAGGCC
>URTU01000116.1 GCA_900550925.1 uncultured Alistipes sp.
GCGGGCATCCCTGCCTCCGCAGTTGCCGCCCGAGGAGGAGCGGGCCCGTATCGAGGAGCTGCGCCGGGTCGCGAAGTCCGATCTGCCGGGGCGGATCGCCCGGCTGTCGGAGGCGACCGGGCTGCGCTATGCGAAGCTCACGATTCGTGCTTCGCGCACGAAGTGGGGGAGTTGCTCGGGGCAGAACCACATTTCGCTGAGCCTTTTTCTGATGACTCTTCCGGAGCATCTGCGCGACTACGTGATTATCCACGAACTTTGCCACACGGTGCACCACAACCATTCGCCACGCTTCCATGCGCTGGTAGACCGTCTGGTCGGCGGACGCGAGAAGGAACTCAACCGGGAATTGCGCCGCTTCTCGATCCGATAAAAGAGACCTGCCTTTGAGCGGCCATTTTCGGCCGTGTCACCGCGTCTTTATGCAGACTCGTGTTATGGGCGGTTATGACGTTTCGATGGTCTGAGATCTCGAAAAACGGCCCTTCACGGGCCGCAACGGTTTCCGTCCGGAGAGAAAAAACAGCATCCTGCAAATTTTCCCGCTGTGCGAATTCTTTATCAACAATGTACCTTCCGCTACATAAACCGTTGTTTTGACCGAGCGTTTCCGACAATTTGAAATTAAACGGACGAATTGGCCGTTTTCGGTGGAATTCAACGTGTTGAGGCCGGATGAATTTTTCGTCCGAAAATTTCCAAATAAGAAAAAAATGTGCTATATTGCATTATAAAACAAAGCGAACCGATACGATGAACAAAACCGGGGAAGAACCCATTTTAAGCCTTCCGGAACGGCATAACCGCATATTGGCGCTGCTTCAGCAGTTCGGATCAATCTCCGTGGCGCAGCTTGCCGAACGGTTCAAGGTTTCGGAGGTGACCATCCGCAAGGATCTCTCCTACCTCGAGCAGCAGAAAAAGCTCTACCGTACGCACGGCAGCGCCATTCTGATCAGCCCGTACATCAGCGACAGGCATGTCAATGAGAAGGAGAAGCGCAATGTGGCCGAGAAACGGGCCATCGGGGCTTTCGCTGCATCGCTTATCGCACAGGATGATTCGATTATCATCGCATCGGGTACGACGGTGACCTTTCTGGCCCGGGAGATCAATCCTGCGGGACATTTGACAGCCATAACGGCATCGGTGCCCGTAACGCAGATCCTCTCGCAGTGTCCCGATGTCGATGTCATCCAGTTGGGCGGCATCACGCGGAGCAGTTCGGTTTCGGTTGTGGGGCCTTTCGCCGAGCAGATGCTGCGCAGTTTTAACTGCAGCAAGCTTTTCATCGGTGTCGATGGAATCGACACGGAGTTCGGCCTGACGACGACCAACATGCTCGAGGCTTCGCTCAACGGGGCCATGATCGATGCGGCTCAGAAGGTGATCGTCCTGGCCGACAGTTCGAAATTCGGTCGTCGGGGGTTCAGCAAGATCTGTGACCTGGAGTCCGTGGACCGAATCATCACCGACAGCGGGGTGCAGTCGGTTTATCTCGACCGCCTGCGTGAGCGAGGAATCGAGGTGACTGTTGTCGATGTATGACGGTCGGAACCGGTTTCGTCGGTGCGGCCGGTCGGGCCTGCGGCGAAGCCGGAGGAGTTGAAGAGATGATGTTATCGGTCGGAGCGTTGGATGCGCTTCTGATCGCAATAAAGGCTGTTCGAAGCCAATTTCTCGGTTTCGGGTGGATTTACGACCGGGTCTTCGGATTTCGGACATGGCCTGATCCGGCGGTGACGAAGGTGGGAGGAGGCCTTTGGAGCCGCCGGGTAACAAGAGGACGGGACCTTTCGCCGTGGGCGATGGTCCCGTCCTTGTTTCGGGGGGCGTGTCATGCAGGCTCCGTCAGCGCGAGAGCTGCTGTTGCAACAGCTCGGGATAGTCGGTGGTGATGTAATCGACTCCCAGGTCGATGAAGTAGCGCATGTCCTCGCTTTTGTCGATTGTCCATACGTTTACCTCGAGGCCGAGGTCGTGGGCCTGCTTCACCCACTCGGGGTTTTGGCGCAGGACCTCGCCCGAGTAGTCGATGCCCGTCAGTCCGAGGTCACGGATGCTCTGCGGGGGCAGGTCGCCGTTCAGGTAGAAGATCCTTGCGTCGGGTGCGATCTTGCGGAAGGCGAGGCAGGCGTTGATCGAGAAGGCGATCAGGTCTGTGCGCTCCATCAGTTCGTGCTTTTTCAGGGCCTGGACGATTTTCCGGGCTGCAAGGTCCTCGCGGTTGAGGTCTGAGAGTGATTTCATCTCCAGAACAAGGCGTGTCGCGGGTTTCGAGGCGACCAGTTCGAGATACTCGTCGAGCGAGGGGATGTTCTCGCCGTTGGGCAGGACGATCAGCTGAATCTCGCGGGCTTTGGAGCGCTCCATGTCGATATCCGTACCGCGGTAGATGCGGTCGTGATTGACGATGAGCCGGTCGTCGGCCGTCAGCCAGACGTCGATCTCCGATCCGAAGACGCCGCACGAATCGGCCTTGGTGAACGAAGCGAGCGAGTTCTGTGCCGATCCGGGTACGGTCCAGTAGCCGCGGTGGGCGATGATTTTGGGTTGGGCGAGGGCCGATGCTGCGGCGAAAAGCAGCGAGGCGGTCAGCAGGAGTTTTTGGGTCATGGTGCTTTGTTCGTTATGTGCCGGTTTGGAAACCGACGGGGTGAAACCGTTACAAATGTAGCCAATTATTTCGGGATTCCCTGCACCGGCATGTTGCATTTCAGCGAAGATTCCGCCTGAGCGAACCGCCTGCGGCGATTGTCGGACTGCAGGTGCAGAAATATGGCCGTTCATGCCGCGATTTACGATTTTTTTTCGTATCTTCGTCTGATTGTGTATCGAATCAACTTTAAAACCACTGATAAGATGAAAGAACAGGTAAGCAAGAAATTCCAGGAGCTGTACGGTGAAGGCGCCGTGTTGTTCGCATCGCCCGGGCGCATCAACCTCATCGGCGAGCATACAGACTATAACGGGGGCTTCGTCTTCCCCGGAGCCGTGGACAAGGGAATCGTGGCAGCCATCAGGCTCAACGGTACGGACCGTGTGAGGGCCTATGCGCTCGACCTCGGGGAGTCGTCGGAGTTCGGCCTTCGCGAGGAGGACAAACCCGCCGAGTCGTGGGCCCGCTACATCTTCGGCGTGTGCCGCGAGGTGCAGAAGCGCGGTGGCAGGATCGGCGGATTTGACACCGTTTTTGCCGGTGACGTGCCTCTGGGTGCCGGCATGTCGTCGTCGGCAGCGCTCGAATCGACCTATGCCTTTGCGTTGAACGACCTGTTCGGCTGCGGGATCGACAAGTTCGAACTGGCCAAGATCGGTCAGGCCACCGAGCACAACTACTGCGGCGTGAACTGCGGCATCATGGACCAGTTTGCCTCGGTTTTCGGCAAGAAGGGGTGCCTGATGCGTCTCGACTGCCGTTCGCTCGAATATGCCTACTTCCCGTTCGATCCGAAGGGCTACAGGCTCGTGCTGGTCGATTCGCGCGTGAAGCACGAACTGGTGGGTTCGCCCTACAACGACCGCCGTGCATCGTGTGAGCGCGTGGCCGGGATGCTCGGTCAGGAGTTCCTGCGCGGTGCGACGATGGAGCAGCTCGATGCCATCAAGGA
>URTU01000117.1 GCA_900550925.1 uncultured Alistipes sp.
GTCGTAGAGATCGAGCTGTGTCGACGCCCGGCGAACCGACATCGGAGCGTCGGCCGCACCCTCGCCGTAGGACACCGTCACATCCCACGGCACCTCGACGAGCACCAGCCGTGCGTCATCGACCGTGAACGGCAAACCGTAATAGTTGCCGTTGTCCACGCCTACACCATTGGGATCGAATTCCATGTTCATAAATCAACAAAAATATTCTGCTTGCATAACGGTTGCATCGGCAAAGGTAATAATTTTTGGCTTTTTACAACACCGCCCCGCACAAATGTCAATACCCCACCGACCGGCTGCCGGACTCTTCAGGATTTTGCACCGGCCGCGCAATAAATCATCCCATCAAACCGTTTGATTATCGAATCTTCCGGGCAAACGAGCACGGGTAGAGGATTTTTTCATAATCAAATAGATTAAAGTTGGGGCTTGGCCGGTTTTGCCGGCCAAGTTTTTTACGGTCTCAAGCAGATACGGTCCCTCTCAAATTTGTCAAAAATTTCACTACTTTTGTACCGGAAACGACAAACTCGCCCCAACACACCAGAACACACACTTTTTCAAACGCTTTCACTCCCGATGAAAATCACCATAGACAGCGGCATCCCCTTCATCAAGGGTGTTTTCGAGCCCTTCGCCGAGGTACGTTACATCCCCGGCAAGCAGATAGACGCCTCAACCATCCGCGACTGCGATGCCATGATAATCCGCACCCGGACACGGTGCGACAAAAACCTGCTCGAAAACTCCCGCATACGGATGATCGCCACGGCGACCATCGGTTTCGACCATATCGACCTCGAATACTGCCGCCGAAACGGAATCGAGGTGGCGACGGCAGCCGGATGCAACTCGCGCGGCGTGCTGCAATGGGTATCTTCGGTTCTGGCAAAGCTCTCCGAACAGGATGGATGGCTGCCCACACAACGGACATTAGGCGTGGTCGGCGTCGGACACATCGGGTCGCTGGTGGCCGAATACGCCAGCAGCTGGGGATTCCGCGTGCTCTGCTGCGACCCCCCGCGCCAACGTGCCGAAAAGGAACGTCTGCTCTCCGAAGGCAGGAACGAAGCGGACGGCGCAACCGCCGGGTTCGTTCCGTTCGAAACGCTCGCCGCCCAAAGCGACATCATAACGTTCCATGTGCCGTTGCAGCGCGAGGGCGACGACGCCACCTGGCACATGACCGACAAGGCATTTTTCGAGATCATCAAATCCGGCGCCACGATCCTCAACTCCTCACGCGGAGAGGTGGTCGACAACGCGCTTCTGCGTGAAGCTGTCGAGGCTGGACATTGCCGTGCATGCCTCGACGTCTGGGAGCATGAACCCGACATCGACCGGCGGCTGCTCGCATCGGCACTCGTTTCGACCCCCCACATCGCCGGCTACTCGGCCCAGGGCAAAGCAAATGCCACAGCAATGGCCGTGGCAGCCGTAGCCCGCCACTTCGGACTGCCAGTCGAGGGGTTCTATCCCGAAACGGTCGAACGCATACAACCGCGCCCGATCGGCTGGGACGAGATGAAACGCACCATCGGCAAATACTGCGACATCGATGCCGAAAGCGCCCCTCTGCGAAACTCCCCCGAACGTTTCGAGGCCCTGCGCGACAACTACCGATACCGTCAGGAGTATTTCTGAGGCTGCACGCATGATGGCTGCCGACCGTCGGCAACGTATTTGCGACGGTGCGATGACAACCTGTAATAAAATTTAGTACCTTTGCCGCCGGAGAATCAAACAAACAATGATATACCGCAAGATCATACGCCCGTTGATGTTCATGCTATCGCCCGAACGCGCACATCGTATCACGATCGCCGCGTTGCGTGCAGTCGGCATGATCCCCGGAAGCCGATGGCTCATGTCACGTCTGATGGCAGTGCGCGACCCGGCTCTCGAACGGGAGGTATTCGGCGTGAAGTTCCCAAATCCGATAGGCATCGCCGCCGGGTTCGACAAGGATGCCGAAGTCTACAACGAACTCTCGGCCATGGGATACGGATTCGTCGAAATCGGAACCGTCACCCCGCGCCCGCAGCCCGGAAATCCCCGTCCGCGACTATTCCGGCTCCCCGAAGACATGGCCATAATCAACCGGATGGGGTTCAACAACCAGGGAATGTACAACGCCATCGGAAACCTCCGGCACCGCAAACGCGGAACCATCGTCGGGGCAAACATCGGCAAGAATACCCTCACCCCGATCGAGGAGGCACCGGCAGACTATCTGAAGCTCTTCCGTAACCTCTACCAGTATGTCGACTACTTCGTGGTCAACGTAAGCTGCCCGAACGTGGCCAACGTAACCTCGCTGCAGAACAAACGAAGCGTGACACAGATTCTCGAACCGCTCTTCGAATTCCGGCGCGGCCAGAGCCAGTACCGGCCCATACTGCTCAAGATCTCGCCCGACCTGGATGACCGCAGCGTCGACGACATGACCGACGTGATGATCGAAACCCAGCTCGACGGAATCGTAGCCACCAATACAACAACCTCGCGCGAAGGCCTGCAGTGCGACCCGAGACGTCTGGCCGCAATCGGAAACGGCGGTCTGAGCGGCGCCCCGCTTACGGCCCGTTCGATCGAGATCGTGCGCCGCATACACCAGCGTTGCAAAGGCAACTTCCCGATCATAGGCGTCGGCGGCATAATGACCGTCGAGGAGGCCAAGGCGATGCTCGATGCCGGTGCAAGCCTCGTGCAGGTATATACCGGAATGATCTACAACGGCCCGTTGTTCGTGCGGCGGATATGCCGATCGATACTTGCCGACCTGGCAAATCCCGCCCAAACAAAACCTCAGCCGACCGAACAACCGCAGTAACCGGCCGTCGGCCGCGCATCCGGATACAATCCGTCCGACACGAAACCCGACCCGAAAAAAATTCAAACCATACGATGAAAGCCCAAATCATTACCATCGGCGACGAGATCCTCATAGGACAGATCGTCGACACGAATGCCGCCTACATTTCGCGGGCACTCAACTCGGTAGGCGTCGTGGTGACCGAACGGCTGTCGATCGGCGACGACCGCGACCGGATCATCGAGGCGCTCGACACGTCGTTGTCACAGTGCGACATGGTCATCACCACCGGCGGCCTCGGCCCCACCAAAGACGACATAACCAAAAAGACACTGGCAGAATATTTCCACTCGGAACTGGTGTGCGACAAGGAGGTCTACGCCCACGTGAAGAAGATGCTCGAAGAGCGCGGTATCGAGTTCAACGAGCTCAACCAGGGACAGGCACTCGTTCCGGCCTGCTGCACCGTCCTGCCAAACATGAAGGGTACGGCCCCGGGAATGTGGTTCGAACGCGACGGGAAGGTCGTCGTATCGCTCCCGGGGGTTCCGTTCGAGATGGAGGCGCTGATGCAGGAGGAGGTCCTGCCGCGCCTGGCCGAACACTTCAGCCTCAAACAGATCGTCCACCGCACGATGATCACCACCGGACTGGCCG
>URTU01000118.1 GCA_900550925.1 uncultured Alistipes sp.
CCTTGCGGATGTTCTCCATCATGGCGGGTACGTCGGGGAAGACGCTGCGGTTCTTGCGCTGGAGGATGTAGTCCGGGGCGTCGCCCGCGGTGCGGACGATGAATGTGTCGTTGATGAATCCGTCGCCGAGCGAGTCGATGGAGGCGATGGCGCCTTCGAGTGCGAATTGCGAGGCTATTCTCTGAAGATCAGGTTTCATGGGTTGTTATTTAGCGTTTTCGGTCAAATATGGGCACAATGCCTATTCAAAGGTACGGAAAAGAACGCAGAACTGCAATCGTATCTTGTGAAAAAACCCGCTTTTCGCGCAGAAAAGCGGGTTTTTTCACAGGCTTGATCGATTCGTATGCGGCGGATCAGTAGAGCAGCGTCGATCCGTATCCGTCATAGGCCGGACTTACCTTGAAGATGCCGTTTGCGGGGTCGTACTCCGACAGCGGGCTGTCAAGTTTTTTTGGATAGGTTCCCTTTTCCGGATAGTACGGAGTCGGAAGAGCGGTTGTTCCGTCGAAGTAGAGCTTCCATCCGTTGGTTCCGTATACCGCATTCCCTTCTCTGTCGAGGTTGATACTCGGCCACGGACCATTGGTATTGTAGTCATGGGTTACGCGCATAATGGAGACATATTTCAGTGCTTCCGAATAGAGCATGTTTCCCGTAAATTCGACGGAGCCGATCTGATCGACCATAAAGTATGCCGAACCCATGCCGGCCGGGTTGCTGGCACCGGAACTATAACTAATTAAGTCGATAAAAGTATTGTTCTTGCAGGTGATGTTCAGGTTGGACAATGAATACGATGCAGCGTCTGCCTCCCAGTATCGTTGATACAGGATGGATACTGCTGTCTTTACATTGCTTCCCTGAGTCGAGTAGAATACGTTATTTTCGAGTACCAATGTTTTGAAGCCCGCAAGGCCGCTCTTAAGGAAGTTTTTATCATTGTCTCCATGAAGTTTTATGAGGGCGTAATAGCCTTCAGTTCCTGCTTCGTAACGCAGTCTGCAGTTGCGGAAGATGATGTTCTCGATATACGAACTCTCCTTCGTGGAACTGTAAGGTGCGACGATGCTTTTGTTGTTACCGAAGGTGATGTCGCAATCCTCGAAAATCAGCGTCTTGTCACCGCCCGTGTCGTTTGTCATGGTGAATAACTGTGCCTGAGAGCCCTCTCGCATGTCGATATCGAGATTCTTGAAGGCGTAGATGCCACTTTCCCTGTTGCGCAGGTGGAACTGGTTTTTTAGCACAAGTTTGGTTTTGTGGTCCGCATAACGGCCGATAAAAATCGCGCTGTTCTCCCGATATGTGTGGCTTCCAGAATTTGTCGGTTTGATGTAGAACGAGTTGTCGGGATTTCCTCCATCATCGAGGAAATAGACGAGCGTTGTGGAACTCAAGCCGAGTTCGGTGTCGGGTGCATTTGCCGTCTTGTTCGTTTTGTTTGGCGAACTCTCACTGTACATGACCCCTTCGATTTCGATACCTTCCTTGAAGTAGTCGGTTACGGCCGAAGTTGATGTGGTCGAGATATTAGCGTTATTGGCCGGCTGGAAGGTGAGCGTATTGATGCCGCTGGCCTTGAAGTCAAGCGCAACCTGCTCGCTGAATGTCTGCGTGATCGTCTGTGCCGAAGTCCGTACCTCGATGGTCAGCCCGTTGAATGCGACGGGGTTGACGACAAACCATACGTCGAATGTACCGTCGGCGTTGAGTGCTTCGCCGTCGGTGCCGTAGTCGGCCGTTACCGAGTTGGACGGCTCCGTGAAGTTGAAAGTCGTTGCATCGTATGCCTTCTCGATCGTTACCTTGGCGGTTCCGGCGAGCTGGGTGCCTTCCGGTGCCGTGATCGTTACCGAGCGGATCTTTTCTCCTTCGGCCAGCGTGATGTCGCCGGTGAATTTCGAGCGGTCGATCTTCAGCCGGAAGAAAGTGAAGAGACGCTTGAACGCCACTTCTTCCAGAACGGGCGACGTTGTGGTCCCGTCGG
Source organism: uncultured Alistipes sp. (assembly GCA_900550925.1). GTDB lineage: Bacteria > Bacteroidota > Bacteroidia > Bacteroidales > Rikenellaceae > Alistipes. The sequence continues at coordinate 1,991 of URTU01000118.1, forward strand.
GGCCGGTGACCGGTTTGCTGACCAGAATATCCTGTGACGGATCGAACGTCGTCGCCGTCGGGTGCTGAATTGAGTTCAGCGTGACGGTCGGAGTGGTCCGACTGGGGGTATTGTTGTACTTGTAGGGGGATACGAATACATAAGTATATGCGGAGGCACCGGAGATCGCGTTGTGCGATACGGTGATCGTGGCGGGCGATCCAGGGGTGCGGGTCGTCAAACCTACACCGCCGGCATTCTCATCCAAATCTTCTGACCACACATAAGCTCCCAAATGCTCATTCTCCGTAAAGCCGATCTGACCGTTTTCATAGGCCGTGCGGGTGTCGTGCGCCGAGCCGATCGTCTCGTTGACGGGGAAGGTGCGGGTGATGGTGCGCACTGCGGGTGCGGACGGCTCGGTCGAGTCCGTGGAGCAGGATGCCAGCAGCATCAGAACGGCAGCCGTACTGCCGTAAAGCAGAATCTTTTTCATGGTTGCCGTGTTTTAGTAAGATCCGTAAATATCGTCCATGTTGTATTCGTCGTCGACGATCGGGTCATAGTCCCAACTCTCGCCTTTGGTTGTGGCAAATCCCTTCTCGACGGCGATGTCGAGCGCTTCGATGTCTGGCGCCTGATAGGGGAGGACGGACCTCTCCTCCTCTCCTGCATACGGGGTGAGATTTCTTTTCATGTTGTTTGTTTTTTGAGGGTCAGTAGTTGTGTAAATTGTTGGACCGAAACCGGCAAATCCGTCCGACAGGAGCTGCGGACGGACTTGCCGACGGAAAAAAGTGCCTATTCGAGCCGGTCGACGATCGTGAAGGTCACTTCGTAGGCCTGGATGCCCGATTCGCCCTGGTAGTTGCCCGTACCTGCGAGGAACGTCGCCGTGTAGGTGCCCGGCGTGTCGTAGGTGTACGAATAGCTCGGCACGTCGTCCGGTACGCCCTTGATGCTCTGCCCCGTATCGGGCGAGATGGTGTTCAGGGCGATCGGCTGCATGAAGGCCCACTGTTCGATCTGCTCCATCGCGCCCGCGCTGAAGCCCTGGAAGACGATGTTGGCCGCACTGTTCGAGCCCGGTTCGCCCTGGAGCTTCAGGTTGCCGTTGCCCGAGACGTTGTGGATGTAGGGGTCGTCGGCGTGCTGCGGTGCCAGCGAGAAGGTGATGAACTTCATCGACGAGTAGGGGTACTCCTGCGTGTCGTAGCCCTTGAGCTTGACCGTGATGGACGGGTTGATGCGGTAGGTGCGCATCGCCGTGCCGGGCTCCTGGTAGAGGTGCAGGCCGAACGAGAAGTTGTCGGCGTAGGGGGTGATGTCGTAGGTGTAGGTCTCGAAGGTGTTGGACTTGTTGGGCGTGTATTCCAGCACCTGCCAG
>URTU01000119.1 GCA_900550925.1 uncultured Alistipes sp.
GGTTGATCCGGTAGACATACCCGCCCAACCCGTAATCGGCCAGCGAAACCGCATTGGCATTGAAACTGTCGGTTGTGATGATGTCGGCACCGGCCTTCAGGTACTCCTCGTGTATTTCACGTATGACATCGGGACGGGTCAGCACCAGCAGGTCGTTGCAACCCTTCAAGGGGCGCTCCCAGCTGCCGAACTCCTCGCCGCGATAGGCCGCCTCATCAAGCCCGTACCGCTGCACCATTGTTCCCAGACCGCCGTCGAGCAACAGTATACGCTCCGACAGCAGACGTTCAATATCAGATCTTTTCATAACGTTTTTTCAGAATTATTTGCCCGTTTCAATCTCGAACAGCTTGGGCCAGTTCTTGCCCGTAACGAACAGCCGTCCGCCCTCGGCATCATAGGCAATACCGTTCAGCACGTCGGTCGACGAATCGATATCCGAATCCGAAAGCAAACCCGTCAGGTCGACATACCCGGTCACCATGCCATTGCCCGGGTCGATCATCACGATCTGGTTCGTCAGGTAGACGTTCGCCCATATCCGGCCGTCGATCCACTCCAGTTCGTTGAGCATCGAGAGCGCCCGGCCGTCGAATGTCACGGCAATCGTCCCGCGGCGCTCAAAGGTCTCCGGGTCTATCCTGTAAATCTTGTCCGTACCGTCACTCATGTAGAGCCACTCGCCGTCGGTCGTGAGACCCCAACCCTCACCGCGATAATCGAACGTTTTCAATAGTTTCAGTGTCGCGGCGTCATAGACATAGGCCCGCTCCTCCTGCCACGTCAGCATGTATATCAGCGAATCGAGCGCCACGGCCCCCTCACCGAAGTCCGATGCCGGAAGCGACAGGCTCCGTTCGGCCGAACCATCCTCCAACCGCACACGCATCAACCGCGAATGGCCGTACTCGCCGGTACTCTCCCACAGCGAACCGTCGTACCAGAAGAGTCCCTGGGTATACGACGTGCGGGAGTGGGGATATGTATTCTTGATGATATACGGGACCTCTTCAGGGCGAATTATTGTCGTTGCGGCGGCAGCATCTGCCGATTTTGCGGACCGTCGTGCCGCGCCTCCCCCGCATGCGAACAGGAGTGACAGGCACATTATCGAAAGGGTGATTCTCATATCGATACAATAATATAAACAACAATCAGGCAAAGTTACGAATTCTTGCCAAAGAATCGGAAATATTGGGATTAAAATTCGATTAACCGGATATCCGGACCAACCGTCAGCCGGATATTGAGTGGATAGACCGTGAGGCCGCGGGCAATAAAATCACACGTTGTCCAAAAGAGCTGCTTGATCCCACAACCGAATTATTTTCAGCGGATTATCCGTCTTGGAATATCACATTCAGATTGGTCCGCACCGCAAAAGCCACACTATTTCGCATAAAAAAGATTGAGATTCCGGCCCAAAAGTTTGCAGAATTAGAAATTCTTATCTACTTTTGCTCTCCCGAAAAGGAACAATGCTGTTGTAGCTCAGTGGTAGAGCACTTCCTTGGTAAGGAAGAGGTCACGAGTTCAAGCCTCGTCAACAGCTCTGGTCATGAAGCGGTTGCAGAGTTGCAGCCGCTTTTTTTGTGTTAAGGCAACGACCCGTACCGGACAGGGTACGCGCTGTCCGGCTTGTTCCTCCAACATACAAATCACAATCGGCAGCCGCGTAACGCTGACTGCCGATTGTGATTGCAGCGGGAAATTCTTCCCTCTCCCTTCAAATTCGTATTCGGAAACCCTCTCTACTACTTCGCCTCAGCAGCAAAAGCCGCCTCACCGCGGTCGAGGAACTCGAGGAAGTGGTCGATGTTCAGGTCGTAGCTGTGAGATGCCAGGGCACGGCCTTCGCCATCAAGTATAATATAATAGGGCTGCGCCACGATACCGTAACGCTCATAGGCCAGGTTCGAGTTGACCGCTCCGATCGTCTTGAGAGTCTTCCCTTTGGCAGTCGTCACCCACTGATCCTCCGGCAGGCGGGTCTTGTCATCGCCGAACAGGGCAAGCAGTACGAAATCCTCGTTCAGACGCTTCAGTATGCGCTCGTCCGACCATACCCGCTCCTCCATCTCACGGCAACTGACGCATCCGCGCCCCGTAAAGTCGAGAAATACCGGCTTGCCCGTCGCACGCGCTGCCTCCATAGCCTCTTCATAGACGAAATATCCGCTCAGGCCGTGCGGCAGATGGAGAATATCGCTGTGCGTCGGTTTGCTTCCGTCCGGGAGCACTGCCGTAGCAGCCGGCTGCTGTGCAACTCCCGCCCGCAGTACGAAATCCTGCGACTCCATCGGCGGCAGATACCCCGACAAAGCCTTCAGCGGTGCACCCCACATGCCCGGAATCATATAGACCACGAACGTGAAGACGCAGATCGACAAGGCCAGCCGCGGTACGGTGACATGTTTCACCTCGCTGTCGTGTGCAAACCGCAGCTTGCCCAAAAGGTAGAAGCCCAGCATCGTGAATATCACGATCCAGATCGCGAGATATATCTCACGGTCGAGCAGGCCCCAGTGGTATGTCTGGTCGGCCACGCTGAGGAACTTGAATCCGAGTGCGAGTTCGATGAAGCCCAGGACGACCTTGACCGAGTTGAGCCATCCGCCGCTCTTGGGAAGCTTCTGCATCATCGACGGGAAGAGCGCGAAGAGCACGAAAGGCAGCGCAAAGACCACCGAGAAGACCAGCATGGTCAGGATCGGGCTCCAGAAATTATAGGATGACGATACGGCTTCGATCACCGCGCCGCTCACAATTGGGCCGGTACAGGAGAACGACACCAGTACCAGCGTCAGCGCCAGGAAAAACACACCGAGCAGGCCGCGCCGGTCGGCATTCTTGTCGCTCTGGTTGACCCACGAACTGGGCAGCGTGATCTCGAACGCCCCGAAGAACGAGGCTGCAAAGACCATGAACACAAGGAAGAATATCAGATTCGGGAGCCAGTGCGTAGCCAGCCAGTTGAAAATGTCGGCCGTAA
>URTU01000120.1 GCA_900550925.1 uncultured Alistipes sp.
GCAATCAGAGCATACACGCCCCCCAGGCTCAGGCCATCGATCAATGTACTTAGAAATTTCATCTGGAAGTCCGTTCCTTATTTTTTTATATGCCGTCACTGTCGCAGACCGGGCTTTCGGTCTGCGACAGCACGGCGACCCTGCCGGGGTTTTATTCCTGGTTTGCTCCGGCTTCTTTCAGAAGATCAAGCGTTGTCGGCTTCCTTGACCACGAACTTGGTTGCGGTCTTTTCCACATAGCCGGCACCGGAAGTGCTTCTGGTCCACTTCATGTTGGAACCGGTCACGCCCGAATAGGTAAAACTGCCGTCAAACTGCTCTTTGAGCACCCGGCAGAATTCCTCTGCACTCATGGAAGCGTTGACCTTGCTCTCCCCTGCCGCTGTCAGGGCATCATAGAGCACATAAACGCAGTCGTATGCAGCTGCTGCAAACTGAGAGGGCGTCTCGCCGTTGAATTTTTTCTTGTAGTTGTCCACAAAGGTCTTGGTGGCTTCTTCGGAGGAGTTGGCGTCAAAGTGAGAAAGATAAGAAATCTCCTGAGGAATGGTGTTGATGTCAAAGCCTTCGATGGTGTTGATGTTGTTCACGTAGGAGTGGACGTTCTCCGAGAAAGAGTTGTTGTACTGCATGGCCACCTCGACCGGAACGCCGTCCTTTTCGGTATCGATGTATATGATCGAGTCGATGAGCGGTTCACCGCGGGTTGCGTCGAGATACTTGACGAACTCCTTCAGACCTTCGTTCGAGAAGAATGTTTCTGACATGAAGTTGCCGTTATCGTCTTTTTGCCGCCGGTCGGTGAGGGTAAGCCTGATACCCTTGTTGAGGTATGCCAGTTCGCGCAGGCGGGCCGCCAGGATATCGTACTTGTACTCGACGGTATTGAAAATTGTGGCGTCGGGTTTGAAAGTGATTATGGTACCCGTGGTGTTGATATGTCCGACGATCTTCATTTCCGAAGTCGGATGACCTTTGCTGTATGTCTGGCGATAGATGTTCTCGTTTCTGTGGACCTCGGCGATGAGTTGTTCCGAAAGCGCGTTGACGCACGATACGCCGACACCGTGCAGACCGCCCGAAACCTTGTAGCTGTCCTTGTTGAATTTACCGCCGGCGTGCAGGACCGTGAGCACGACTTCGAGAGCCGACTTGCCCTCTTTTTCGTGCATGTCGGTGGGGATACCACGACCGTTGTCCTCGACGGTAATCGATCCGTCCTCGTTTATTGTGACTTCTATATCCGTACAGAATCCTGCAAGGGCCTCGTCGATCGAGTTGTCGACCACCTCGTATACAAGATGGTGGAGACCCTTTTCGCCGACGTCGCCGATGTACATTGCGGGACGTTTGCGCACGGCCTCCAGACCTTCGAGGACCTGAATGCTTGAAGCCGAATATTCGGCTTCGGCCTTTTTGACATTTTCCAAATCGTTATTCATCGTTGATCAAATAATACTTGCAAATTTAGTGAAAATTCCGTTGACGGGCAACACCGCGACGGCAAAAATCGCTGCTGACAGGGAGTATTCCTAATGCGGTGAGTGAGGGGGTCACTCCGCTCCGAGCGAATCGATATCGATTTCGCGGACCTTGCCCTGAGCGAAGAGCAGCGCCCGCGAGGGGTAATCCTGAAGGATGTTTGTATTGTGGGTCGACATGATGACCGAACAGCCGCCGTCGACTATTGTCCGGAAGATCTGCATGATGTTTTCGGTAGCCAGCGGGTCGAGGTTTCCGGTCGGTTCGTCGGCGAGCACTACTTCGGGACGGTTGAGCAGGGCACGGGCTATGACCAGACGCTGCTGTTCGCCGCCGGAGAGTTCGTGGGGCATCTTGTAGAGTTTGTTTTCGAGGCCCACGAGGTTGAGGACTTCGTCGGCACGGCGGCGCATTTCGGCCTCATCCTTCCAGCCTGTGGCGCGCATCACGAAATAGAGGTTCATGAATACGTTCCGGTCTCCGAGCAGCTGGTAATCCTGGAATACGATACCGATTTTCCGGCGCAGGTAGGGGATATCGCGACGGCGCAGGTGGCGCAGGTCGAATCCGGCCACGCGGCCTTCGCCCATGAGCAGCGAGACTTCGGCGTAGAGGGTCTTGAGCAGGGTTGACTTTCCGCTTCCGACGCGGCCGATGAGGTAGAGAAGTTCGCCGCGGCCTACTTCGAGATCGACATCCGAAAGGACCAACTCTCCGTGTTTTACGGCCTTCTGGCCGCCATTGTGTTTGAAACTCCTGTCGCTGTGATATATCGAAACTCCCTTGAGTGAAATTACGCTGTCGCTCGCCATTTTTTCTCGAATTCATTTAACAAACAAAGATAGTAATTTTGGATGGGATAAACAACTTTTTGGCGAAAAAGCACTATATTTGCTGCAGTTTTATGACGGATTTCCCCATGTCGTGTGTGCGGAAGCCGTTCCGTGACGAGCCGCCGTGCGCAGGGTGGCCGGCCGGAGCGGCCCGGCGAATCGGGGGTGACCGGTTTTGACAGCAGGTAGAGTCTGATTGTAAGCACGTCGAGCATTGTGTGGTGGCTCGTAAATATCAACACTCAAAAATTAACTGGCAATAATAGCTACGCACTCGCTGCCTAATTCTCAAGGAGAATCAGCTTAATCGTCGACACCAAGGCGTGCCGATGACGAGTATCCTGAACGGGAGTTCCGCTCTTTAATTTCCGTTCGTACAGGGTATCATCAATTAAGAGATAGCTGCGGAGGGGTTCCGGATCCGTGGCGAAATCGAAGGAACTGGGGCCTGCGTTAGGTTGTCGCCTACCGGATGCGGGCAGAAGGATCAAACGGCGACTAAGCGTGTAGAAAGCCTTCGGGTTCCTTGTTTGGACGCGGGTTCGACTCCCGCCACCTCCACAGGAGCGTTGCGGCGGGCATGT
>URTU01000121.1 GCA_900550925.1 uncultured Alistipes sp.
CGGTCCGTCAGGGCCACCTCGACGCCGAGGTTCAGCGTCGCCGTACAGGCTGCCAGCGCATTGGCACGCACGGCGAAGATCTGTGCCGCAGCCTTGTGGGGCGAACCCCACAAGGCCATGAGCAGCATAGTCAGAATCGGTATGATTTGTCGTCGTTTCATCGTCTCGATCTTTTTTATTCGCGGACACAACGCACCGGATTGGCTGCATAGCGGTAATAGTCCGTCGTACCCATACTCGATGAAAAGAAGAGCGACGTGCAGGCCCGTTCGCTATATACGGATGTACCACTTTCCCAGCGATAGTAATATGGAACATTGGTATACAACCGACCGATCTGTCCATTACTCATAAAGTATCCTTCGGAAAGAGTACCACCCATCGGGATCTGCGTCGTGCGGCCGGAGTTGTATTGAATCGTCACGTAATTAGGCTGGAATCGACCTACATATTGAATTCCCTTGAGATCCTGGGGACTGGGTGTTTTCCATCCAGGCGGACAGGGATCATAGATCGACTTGGTACTTGTTGCTGTGACCGTATTACTGCTTGTCGTCGGATTCCCCCACAAATTCGGACTCGAATCATACAACCAGTCGATAATCGTCGTGCGATCGTCCCAGTCAGAATAGAATGCCCCATTCATATAGGTAGTCGGATGGGCTGTAGCCCATGATATGCTCATCATGGATTCGGGATCCGAACTTGTATCGGGATAGCTTTCTCCATACTCATATCCCGACGCATAAACCGCATCGGCAAACTTGCGGGTATCTTGATTATTGGCCGGATAGATAAACGGGTCTTTGCGTCCCCATTGATAATACATACCACGCGATGAGGGCTGTGTACAATCCGTGGTCAACGCTCCGAGATTCCGGTCCATGAAAGTTTTCCCCGAGAAATAAGTCTGACCCGAGCTCTCAATATCATAATCTACGGACCAGATATGCCACGACCAGATACAATCGCCACGGCTGTCAAGCAGTCCAATGACAGCATTTCCGCGCTTGGATCCCGTGGTAAAGGTGATTCGTCCGTCGGCAAAAGAGACATCCGAGATGATTGCATTGCGTTCGGTTCCGGTTTCCCAGATCAGAATGGCGGAGGTCCCGTTCAGGCGCTGCGGACGGATGTTAGTCGTCGTTTTCCCGTTACCCTGCACCGTAGCGTCGAACGAATAGAACGTGCGCAGCTTCGGGGCGATATAGCAGTTGGCCGTGCCATCTTCATCCAGCGGAATGGCTTCGGCCTTAAAGCGCGCGTAGAGTTCCGTGCGGGCCTTCTGCGGACGGAACACATAGGTCGCCGAGGTGGAAAGGCGTTGCGTATAGCCGCTGTCCGAGTACCATCCCTCGAACTGATACCCCGCACCGGCGCGTGCCGTCAGGCTGCATCCCTGCTCGTAGCACAGCGCCACGCTTCGAAGGCTGCTTCCCGAGCCGGTCTCACCGCTCCACAAAGCACCTGAAACCGAGATCGTACCGCCGGCCGAGGGTTTGACGTAGACAACGTTGGCCATTCGATGCTCGAAGTCGTAGGTTCCGCAGACCCCATAGGGATCCCGCAGCGTAATGCGGTAGGCAAAGCGGGAGTTCGAGGAGGTGTAAACCGTCGGGCTGTACTGCACGCCGAAAAGATTGTCGCCGTTGGGCGAATAGACCCGGAACTCGGAGCCCGATTCGCCGTGAAAGTCGTCAAAAAACACCTTCGAGCTCTCGCCCGAGATGACGGCAAACGTCCCGTTCAGCAGCAGCTCCTCATCGTTGTTCTCCACGTCGATATGCAGCAGCGTCGTCCCCTCGTAAATGCAGTAGTCGCCAAAGCGGTAGTCATCGAAGTCGTCCCACACCTGAATCGAGTAGGAATAGACGCGCGTGTCGATCTCGTTGTCGCCCAGAATCGAGATGCGGAAGGTGTAGTGTACATTGGCCCGGACGTTGAAGTCCGAGGTGTTGTTGCCGCCCAGGTAGACCGTATAGAGCAGGTTCCGGCTGCCGTTCGCGGCGCGGATCAGCAGGTATGAGGCGTGCTCCGGAGCATGCTCGGGGCTCTTCTGCCGCTGGTCCGTGATCGACGGAACGGTGCCCTGCAGATTCGGAAGCAGGTAGCAGGCACCCGAGGCCGCCGTTCCCGTGAGCGTCGTCTCGGGGCCGTCCATATAGTCGACCGGATCGGACGATGGGGCTGCCTCCGGATCGAAGAGCGCCGCCGTGCGCGGGCGTGAGATCAGCTGCACGGAGCGAAGCTCGATATGGGGGTCCTGGACGTCAATCTCGTAGGAGACCTTGGCCACGCACCGCCGCACCTCGACGGTCGAGGGGCTTGCTCCGGCGGCCGTAACGTCAAACTCCTCCTCGGCAGCCATCGGAAGGCGTTCGTAACTTTCGGAGCCCGAGATTCGGAGCTCCTCCTCCGAGGGGTTCTCCCCAAGGTCGCGGCCGAGGTTGGCAGCAAGGCGCATCCGATAATGTCCGGGCACGACCTCGAAACGCAGGGTCGTCGCCTGCTGGTAGCGATGCAGGAGCAGACTGCCTTGGTCGTCATAGAGGTAGAAGTTCAGATCGTCGATCGCATCCTCGTCCGTCGAGCGGGTCTGCTCCTGCATCCCGTCGGGACGGACGGCGATCTCGACCGCCACACCGCGAGGCGCCACGGCCTCCTCGGTCAGGCTCTCCCGACATCCGGTCAACGTCACAAGAAGGACCGACAGCAGGAGCATCAGTTGCTGGATTCGTTTCATAACTGTTCGTGTTTGGAAGGTTAGAAAAAAGGGTCCCGTCCGACCCCTCGGGGCAAGGCGGGACCCGCAACACAGGGATTAGGCGCCCAGATCAACCGACTGCGTGACGGGAGTCTCCCAGTCAGCAACC
>URTU01000122.1 GCA_900550925.1 uncultured Alistipes sp.
GGGCCCATCCGCGCAACATCCGCAGCGGCCAGACCTACTACCTGCACCTCGAACTCGGACAGCCGACCGATGCCGTCATCATTCCCCGCGGTTCGTTCTACCAGACCACGGGCGGATCGTGGATCTATGTTCTCTCGCCCGAGGGCGACCGCGCCTACAAGCGCCAGATCCGCATCGGACGTCAGAACCCGCAGTACTACGAGGTGCTCGAAGGGCTGGAGCCGGGCGAACGCGTCATCGTCTCGGGCTACGAAAACTACGGCTCAAACGACGTGCTTATACTCAACAAATAAACTGATCCACACATACAAACCTCAACATAATACCATTCAGCCATGTTCCGCCAACTCGACTTTCGTTCCTGGTTCACCTTTCTGGGCCGCAACCGCCTGTATACGGCCGTCAATTTCATCGGGCTGACCCTTGCCCTTGCCTTCGTGCTGATCGTGGCCGACTACACGGTCCGCCAAGTCACGGTCGACAACTACCAGACCAAGGCCGACCGTATCTATGCCGTCTGCAACGAGGAGGCGGTCTACAGCGCCTACTATCTTCAGAAGTATCTCCTCGACCGCTATCCGGAGATCGAATCGACATGTGCCATAGCATTTGATGAGGGGAAAACTCCCGTTGAGATCGGCCGCGAGAAGCTGCTTGCATCGGTACTCTACGCCGATACCACCTTCTTCCGGATGTTCGACTTTACGCTGCTCGAAGGTTCGCGCGAGGAGGCCCTTGCCGCCCGTGATAACGTCGTCCTCTCGGAATCGTTCGCCCGCAAGGTTTTCGGGACATTCGATCCGATGGGACAGACCATCCAGTTGGACAATGACAACCACATTTACGTTGTCAGCGGGGTGATGCGCGACATCGAGCGCTCAACGATCCCCGCGGCCGACATCATCATGCGGGCCGAGCGCATCACCGAAACCAATGCGGCCAATGACGAGCGCATGTCCAATTGCGGAGCCTGCGTGACGTTCCTGCTGGAGCGGGAAGGCGCCGACCTGCAGGCCAAAACTCCCGATATTCTCTCCTTCTTCAAGGAGATATACTGGCCCTACAAGGGAAACGTCTATTCGCAGGTACGTCTGATTTCGCTCCGGGAGCTCTATTTCGAGCCGGTCAACAACTCCTACCAACTGGCCCACGGCAGCCGTTCATTCATGCTCATTCTGATGGGCGTAGGCCTTGTGGTACTGGTCTTCGCCGTGATGAACTACATCAACCTCACGGTGGCACAGGCCGGATTCCGGGCCCGCGAAATGGCGGCCCGACGGCTGCTGGGCGCCTCGCAGGGCAACATCTTCCTGAAATGGATTCTCGAGTCGACACTCTTCTGCGCCGCTGCCCTGCTCTTTGCATCCAGCATTGCCGAACTGCTCGTACCATGGGCCTCACAGCTGCTCGGAACCAGGATTGCCGTCTGGGATGATATTTCGTGGCCGGTGGCCGGGTTTACTCTGCTCGCGATAATCGCCCTGGGAGTAATCTCAGGTATTATTCCGGCACTGTTCGTCTCCCGCTACAAACCCATCGACATCGTGCGCGGCACCTTCCGCCGACAAACCAAAACAGTCTACGGACGGGTACTGATCGCCGTGCAGAACATCATCACCATCACGCTGCTTGCCGCTTCGCTGGCAATCAGTCTCCAGATCCGCCATCTTGTAAACGCCCCGATGGGATATCAGACACACGACATCCTTAACATATCGGTCGGTATTTTCCCAGACCGCAGTACGATGTTCCACTTCTGCAACGAACTCCGTTCGCTGCCCGAGGTCGAGGCCGTCGGACTCGGGTGCGGAACACCTCACGACGGGGGCAATAACAACACCTTCCAATACGGCCCTGACGGGATGATCTCGTTCCAGGTCTTCATCGGCGACTCGACATATTTCCGGATCCTGGGGCTCGAACGTCTGCGCGACAACCATGTGGCCGCAACCGGCCAGAACACCTGGTTCATCAACCAGTATGCCCTGCGCGAACTTGGCATTTCGGAAGAGGCTGCCAACTTCAATCTTGGCCGGAACTACGACCGTTCCTTTACCATTGCCGGTATCTACCGCGATTTTCAGGTCCGTTCGGCGCTCGATGCCCCGACCTCGGTGCTGCTGCGCGAGGTGAACAACCCCGACGAGTTATACCCCTGGAATATACTCGTAAAGACAACCGGCGACCATGCCCGGGCCTACCAGACCATCGAGGAGACCTTCCGCCAGATCACCGACGGCAGCTCATTCTCCGCCCGATACATTACGGACGAAATTGCCGAAGACTTTGCGGCACAGCGGCGGCTGTTGCACATCATTGGAATCTTCACCATCGTAGCCCTGCTCATCTCCTCGCTGGGACTCTTCGCCATGGCGGCCTACTACATCCAGCAAAAACGTCAGGAAATCGCCGTACGCCGTGTCTTCGGGGCTTCGCGCCGCGAGATGCTCACACAACTCATGAACAACTTCATGATACTGGTTGGCGTGGCTTTCGTCATTGCGGTACCGATCGCCGTCATCGGGCTGAGACGCTGGCTCGAAGAGTACAGTGTCCGCATCTCACTCTC
>URTU01000123.1 GCA_900550925.1 uncultured Alistipes sp.
CTCGATGAGCAGCTCAACGGCACCACGGCTCTCAACTGGGAGGCACTGAGGCAGGGGGCATCGATCCTCCGCGTTCACGACACGCACGAAGCGGCCGAAACGATCAGGCTGTTCGAACTTTTCCGCAACAGTTCGGACGGCGATCCATCGGCTGGCAATGGCGTTTCGGCGGGCAGGCGGACAACAATATTGAAATAAAAGTCGTTCCAACAATAAAACACGTACGGAAATGATCGAATGCAGAAATATTTTCAAAAGCTACGGAACGCTCGAAGTTCTGCACGACCTGTCGCTGACGGTCGGACGCGGCGAAGTGGTCTCGATAGTCGGGGCGAGCGGGGCTGGCAAGACAACTCTCCTGCAGATAATCGGGACACTCTCGCGCCCGGACAGCGGATCGGTCGTGATCGACGGTACAGACGTCTCAACGATGCGCGACCGCGAACTCTCCGGATTCCGGAATTCGAAGATCGGATTCGTCTTCCAGTTCCACAACCTACTGCCCGAGTTCACCGCATTCGAGAATGTCTGCATCCCGGGGCTTATCGGCGGCCGAGACCGCTCCGAGGTCGAACACCGTGCCGCGGAACTGATCGACATGATGGGCCTGCGCGACCGCCGCGACCATAAGCCTGCCGAGATGTCGGGCGGTGAACAGCAGCGAATAGCCATTGCACGGGCACTGATCAACTCTCCGGCCGTACTGCTGGCCGACGAGCCTTCGGGAAATCTCGACACCCGAAACCGCGACGAGATACACCGTCTGTTTCTGGAACTGCGCGACCGGCTCGGACAAACGATCATGATCGTCACACACGACGAGAAACTGGCCGGCATGGCCGACCGGCGCATAGTCATGAGCGACGGCCGGATAATCTGACCGAAGCGGCTGCAGTTGCCGGTACGGTTCCGCCGCAATCAAGTACCTGACGGGATTATTGGCAATACAAAACTGCTGAAATACCTGCGCCGAACGATAAATACAGATTCTACCAAACCCATACATCACAATGAATAACGAAGAACTGCACGATCTGCTCGAGCATCTGCACGACAAATACAACCGGCCGGAGTTCATCGAAGGCGACCCGATCTCGATTCCGCACTCGTTCACGGGGCGTCAGGACATCGAGATCAGCGGTTTCCTGGCGGCCACCATCGCGTGGGGCAACCGCAAGGCGATAGTCAAAAGTGCCCGCCGGATGGTCGAGTACATGGACAACGCCCCTTACGACTTCACGATGAATGCCTCGGAGCAGGAGCTGTCACGGCTGCTCACATACGTCCACCGCACATTCAACGGCAATGACTTCCGCACATTCGTGCTGGCAATGAGGCATCTCTACAACGAATACGGCGGCATCGGGGAGTTCTTCGAAAGCCATTTCGAACAGACCCGCGACATGCGCACCGTGCTGTCGGAATTCCGCCGCGCGTTCTTCTGTATTGATCATGACACGCATTGTCAGAAACACCTCTCGTCGATCGACAAGGGTGCCGCCTGCAAACGGCTCAACATGTATCTGCGATGGATGGTGCGCAGCGACGACCGCGGCGTCGACTTCGGGTTGTGGGACCGCATCCCCGCCTCGGCACTCTACCTGCCCCTCGACGTCCACTCCGGCAACATGGGCCGCGCACTCGGCCTCCTGCAACGAAAACAGAACGACTGGAAGGCCGTCGAGCAGATCACCGAAACATTGAGGCAATTCGATCCGTCGGATCCCGTGCGGTTCGACTTCTCGCTCTTCGGCGCCGGCATCGACGGTTTTCTGAAAAACAGTTGAGATGGGGAGCGAACGTTTCGAGTTCAAACAGTTCGCCATCGACCAGCATGGATGCGCCATGAAGGTCGGTACCGACGGCGTACTTATCGGGGCCTGGTGCAGCGTGACAAATGCAAGGCGCATTCTCGATATCGGCACCGGAACCGGCCTGATCGCGCTTATGGTAGCCCAACGCAATCCCGACGCAATGATCGATGCCATAGACATCCTGCCCGAGGCCGCCGAATGTGCCCGCCGGAATGTTGCGGCATCGGTCTGGAGCGACCGCATCACAATAATCGAAAGCCCGGCGCAGGGGTTCACGAGCGCCCACAGCTACGACCTGATCGTGTCCAACCCTCCCTACTTTTCCGAGACACTGCAATCACCCGATCCGGCCCGTGCCGCAGCACGCCACAGCACCTCACTCGCACAGAGTGACCTGCTCGAGGCCGCCTGTCGGCTTCTGGCTCCGCAGGGG